>NZ_JAVRCS010000007.1:0-229057 GCF_034530635.1 Nostoc sp. EspVER01 | reverse complement strand
CTGTTGAAGACGCGTTTCCCGCAAACTGTCCTAACGGCTTTGGCGACTGCTATAACTTTGAGTTCTTCAACTTCTGTAGCTAGTTTTTTTTCCAGGCTTCTTGCTCAAAAGGATCGCTGTTGGTGTGAGACGGATGAGGTACTCGTAGTCTAAACGTCATCTGCCGTAATATTTCCCACTCCCTATATCTACTAATATAGGACTTACGCATTGACAGAAGCAATTAAATATGGATATAGCTTTTCAGCCATTCAAGTTTGATTTTTCACCATTAGCCAGCGATCGCGCTTTGATCTGAAGCTAGTAGCCAATAGCCTGAAACAACGCATTTTCGTTCATACACATGATAATCTTTTTGTACAGTGCGTAAGTCCTATAATCTTTGTTCCAGTGACTTCACTTAACCAATCTGCAACTTTTCGTCCATTCCAGAGTCCCCCATCTGGCGCGTTTTCCTGTAAAGCTTGCCACAGATGTGCTTGATGCATATCGTCTATTAACGCCTTTGCTCCTTGGTTTGAAAGGCGGCGATCGCCAATTCCACTTATACCTAAATCGTTATACCGTTTAACCTTTATTCTATGCAGCTTCTTAGAGAATTGGTATGAGGTAATTTTGACAATTTGTGGAGTAGTAAGAATTCCGAATTGGGGCACTTGTATTACCAGCAGAAATATACGCGTTTACCTGAGAGAAAATGAATGCACATAGCCACGTTTTTTTGTCGGATTATTAACAACAAACATCTTAAACTCCTATTCTCTCGTCGAAACTAGCTGATTGCTCTCACTGGCGATCGCACCCTATAAGTTAGTCACAGAGATACTTGGGCAGTTTTCGGAGATGTCTAATGGATAACTGCTCGATCCATAAAAGTGATGAACTTGAAGCTTTAATCATCGCTGCTGGAGCTAGCCTCATTTATCTCCCCCCCTACTCCCCTTTCAAGGGCAGGCTTTTAGGCTTTCGATAAATAGTTGAGAATGTTCTCAATTATTGAACGTAGTTTTAAGTTCTCAGACAATGGTTTTGGTTTTAAAATCCCAAAAATTTGTCTAATCAAAAAAACCTGCCCCAGAAAGCCCCTACTCCCCCGATTTTTCACCCATTGAGAACTGTTGGTCGAAGATTAAGAACATTCTCCGTCGCATCGGTGCAAGGACATATCCTGATTTACTCAAGGCATTAGATGCGGCATTTGCAGAAGTGACGATAGAGAATTTACGCTTGTTGGTTTACTCACTGCTGCTACTGTACTTCAGAAGATTGATAACCGCTATATTCGATTGGTTAAAGGTTTATCGCCTGTCACGTATCCCCCTCTGCTTGTGGTGCAGACATGATTTGCTTTTGCTGCTCTTGTAGCCAGTTTTCAAAGAGTTCATTCAACAGACGCATTTTCATAAATTCATCCAGTTGTGCTGGAATAAATTTTTCTAAACGCAAAATTACAAACCATTCAGCGATACGGGTAGGGGGCAATATCTGACCTGGTTGAGTGCTAGAGAGCATTTGCACCATTATCGGATGTAGTGCATTCAGTTCAATCGGGCCTACCAAGCCACCAGTTTGGGCTTCCGGTCCGAGTGAGTATTCCCGCGCCAAATCAGCAAAAGAGTTTTCTTTTGCTTGAATCCTGAAGTATAGTTCTTGGGCAATTCCCACATCCTGGGTTCGTAGTAGGGAATAAATTACTTTGTCCAGTTTTGCCTTGGACTGAAAAAAGTAAGATTCCAGTTTATTACCCCAAGTGGCTTGCTTGAATTTTTCAATTTTCAGCTTACGAGTAGTGATAACTTCTAGTTGATCTGGATTCAGCCCTTGATGTGCCATCCAAGCCTGGATGTCTTCTTCATTTTTGAACTGTTTTTCGGCGTAAAACTGCTGTTTAGCTTGGGCTACTTCCTCTGGTGTACACTCTATTGCAATCTTGGCAGAGCGCGAGTTTTGCTCTATTGCCTCATCAATGATCAATTCTCGCTGCAACTGTGGCAGCATTTGATAACTTGCCAGTAAGGAAATCAGTTCACTAGCTGTGATTGTACGATTACCGATTTGGGTCGTTTCAGTCATTAGCTTTCGGGCATCTCAAGAATATTTAGTCTGTTAAAGAAGCTATACCGTAGCTCATTTACTAGGAGCTTTTACCTTAATTTTACAGAGTTAGGTATACTAACCTCACTTTCGCAATAATTAAATAGTTACTTGCTAACATACTTAAAAATATACAGTTTATATGAGTTTTTATCAAAGATTCTACGCAAATACTAGCGGATGTAAAGATAAAGACAAAAGATAGTTCTCGCCACTACGACTTTAGAAGACGAAGTTTATCATATGGAGCTAGGCTATTTTGAGGTTTCTATGATTATGTATATAGGCACAGTGGTATTAGTGTGGCGGTTTTTCTCCCAACCTCAAAAGAGCGTTTGGTAGATAAGGGAAGACGTTAAGGACGTTAGTGTTAGTATATGTACTATTACGGAGAAGCAAGGTACGAGCAGCGTCTCGCACCTAAGTGTTTGGAATTTTCTCAAGTAGAGCAGGTGTGATGTGCCAAGGGCAACGCTCCTACGTTGCTAAAGCGTCTCTACGAGACACTGTGCGAACGCTATCGAGTATCTAAGGATTTCTTTACATTTATCAGAGGTGTAAAAAGGCATGCATACTATTCTGCCTTTTTACATAAGAGTATTGTATGTATCCTACAACCAAAAACTCTTAGGTCTATAACGACTCTAAATAGTTCAAAAGATCCGCCATTTCTTGAGCACTGGGTTGGAATTTTGGCATTGGGGGTGTTTCGCCACTAATCACTTGGTGAATCAGCCCATACCGAGACTTGTGCTTTGAAACAGCTTGCAAACTGGGCCCCACTCGCCCGTCTGCTTCCAAGCCATGACAACCAGCACAGTTAATTTGAAATATCGCGTGTCCTTGAACTGGGTTTCCTGTTAGGGACAGAACACTCTTGACATATGGATCGGAGGCTTGAACCAACTGAACACCAAAAAAGCCCAAAGGGACTCCTAGCAGTATAGCCAGCGTCAATAAAACGATCCGCTGAATCAAAATTTCAGGTTTGGTAATCTGGTTATCCAAAAGGTTTGCTGTGAAATTCTAGGTGTGCTAAAAAGTTTTCATTTCCTACACATAGCTTAAAAGTTCTTGATTGTGTCTGCAAGCACAGAAGACTATTTTTTTGTGGGCAGTCGCCCTCCAACAGGCTGTAGGGCGCAGGATTCATACGAAATTTGGTAAAATCAAAAACAGGCAACGAATATTTAATAATTACAAAAAGGAGATTTACAGTGGTTGAACCCCTGCTATCAGGTATTGTCCTTGGTCTAGTTTTCGTCACTCTCGCCGGACTTTTTTACGCTGCATATAAGCAATACAAGCGCCCCAATCAGTTGGGGGGATGAGAGAGTAGAGAGAGTGCCCAGTGGTGAGCGCTGAGTCTTGAGTGGGATGAGGAAAGGGGGACAAGGAGGACAAGGAAGCAATTTTTCTCCCCTACTCCCCACTCCCCACTCTTTTCATTCCATAATTTTGTAGAAAGTAAGTGATGTGTTGCCGTAAACTTTCTGGCGGCAAATTTCCCAAGCGGGAATCTCTGGCGGTGTCCAACCTTGTGAGGCGTGTTCAACTGCGATTTCACCGCTAGGATCTAAAAGTTGATAGTGAGCGATCGCTTCTAATACTTGCTGGTACAATCCACTGGCATAAGGTGGATCGAAGTAGATTCTATCAAACTGTTTACCTGATAAAGTTTTTAACTGCTGGGTAATATCTCCCCGCAATACCCGAAATTCCTGTTCGGCATTAGTTAACTGCTGCCAATTTTGCTGGATGGTGGTACAGGCTCGGCTCGATTGTTCAATTCCTACTACTAAGCTGGCTCTTCTACACAAAGCCTCTGCGCCCATTGAACCAGTACCAGCGCACAAATCTAGCCAGCGACAACCTGCAATTTCTCCTTGCCAAATATTAAAGACTGCCTCTCTTACTCGCGCACTAGTGGGTCTAGTTTCTTTTCCTGGTAAAGTTTTTAGCTGGCGATTACCGTAAATTCTCAGGCTCATTGGTTATTAGTCATTGGTCACTTGTACTGAGCAAAGCCGTAAAGCCTGCGGCATAGCTTCGCTTCGGGCGCAGCCTCTCGTAGAGAAGTATTAGTTTTAGACAAAAGACAAAGAACAAATTACAAAAAGAATATTAGGCAGGAATTTTTTCGCGGACTTGAGCAACGAAATTAGACAGGATTTGCAATCCAATATTAGAGGATTTTTCGGGGTGAAATTGGACTGCCATCAGGTTTTCATGGGCGATCGCAGCTGTGACGGTTTGAGTACCGTGAGTGATAGTTGCTGCACGGATTAGCGGGTCTATTGGGTCAACATAATAGGAATGGACAAAATACACCCAAGGATCTGACGGCAAATGCTCCCACAAAATACTTTTTGGTTGAGTAACTTCCAATTGATTCCAACCCATGTGAGGAATAGTGATGTCAGGTTCGGGACGAAACCGCCGCACTTTTCCTTTGATAATTCCTAGTCCTGGTTGGGTACCTTCTGCACTTGATTCAAAAAGAATTTGCAATCCTAAACAAATTCCCAAAAAAGGTTTACCATCTGCGATCGCTTCTTTAATAGGTTGTTCTAAACCACGCGATCGCAGGTGTTGCACTGCTGGATCAAATGCTCCCACTCCCGGTAGGACTATAGCATCTGCCTGCTCTAATTCCTTTGGAGAATAAGTAACATTAGGAGTTGCCCCAGCTTTTTCCAAGCCTTTGCAAACTGAGTGCAAATTTCCCATCTCATAATCTACGACCGCAATTACTGGCATTTACCTGCTCCTTGTAAATTTATTATGGAGGGTTTTTCTATTCTAAATAATATTTGTTATGAAGAAAAGAATTCTATTAACTTCTTTTGACACTTGGCTAAAAGATCAACAGTCAAATTCTTCTGATGATTTATTACTTGAAGTTACCAAACTTGAGTTGATACCACATAACTTAACTTTTTTACGCCAGTTACCCGTAGATGTGCAACTTGCCAGTACTCAGGTAATGGAAAAAATCAAGGCAATCCAACCTGATTACATCATCTGTTGTGGCATGGCTGCAAGCCGTACACAATTAAGTGTGGAAGCAGTTGCTAGCTGTGGAGAAAGTATTTTACAGACAGAAGTTGATTTAGAAAAATTAGTGGTGGGAGCAGCAAAAATTCAGATTAGCTACGACTGTGGGAAATTTGTCTGTGAAGGTCTTTACTATTCAGTGTTGGACTACTTAAGCCAAAATCAACTCACGGCACGTTGTATTTTTGTCCACGTTCCCGTTCTCAATCAAGAAAATTTGATGGGGATTCTTGCCGATTTCGTATTAATTATTAACAAACTGGCACTTTCATCAAGCTGTTAATGTCTGTATGGTGAAAGAAATATCTAAGTATATGTTGCCATTGTTACTAATTTTTCCGATAGCCCAATTAACTCCTACTACACTTCCACCTGAAGAAGTCTTACAACCACAAGAAGTACGACCTTTACCAGGTAAGTTGGATACAGTGCCAACGTTTAACAGCAATAGTCCAGAATTGGTTTTGAAGGAAGGAATCTTACTTTCTACCTTTCCACCAGATGGGAAAAAAGTGCCAACAGCGCATCTGAATTTTCCTTTTCGGGGACGATTTGATATTTTTGCCCATCACGTTGCGAAAGCTGAACCAGCAGAGAATTTGCGTTCTCTTTATTTAGGGATAATTTTGCAGAACCCTAGTTCGGAACCAGTGAAGGTAAATATTTGGCAGGCGGCGAGTTATTTGAGTCAACCGGATGCCCCATTTATTCAGTTACCATCCTTTAGCCAAAACCTTTTAGGTAAAATTTTTGCTGGCCCAGGCGATCGCGTCATGTCTGATGTTTTAAGGGGAGTGCGACAAGAGATTTTCCCTGCTCAAATTGACATTCCAGCAAAGCAAAGTCGGATGTTACTAAATTTACCAATTCCTGTGCAGGGATTGACACCACCTCTCAATGGTCGGTCTACATTGATCCGATTGCAAAGTAATGGCACTGTCTATGCAGCTAGCCTAGCGATGTTTGCACAGGTTAATCCTGATGGCAGTGAGCGATCGCCTAGTTTAAAAGAGTGGCAGAATTTACTAGAGAGTGGCGATTTAGCTGGGCCACGAGATAAAACTCCCACTCCCTTAGAGGAAACTGGCAAGCCAAGAATTTATGGGCGTGTTGCGGGAGTGGTTGGTGGTTCACGATGGAGAGCCTTATTAGTAGATAAGCCTAAAGCTAGGTATCTAACTATTCCCCAGCCTGGTCAAGTGTTTTCCTACGCTCTGAGTACTCTGCATGGCGGTACATTAGGAACTGGTCAAATTCAAAGTGCGCCTATGCTAGTGCGCTATCCTGACACCGCATATCGCGCTCATGGCAACTATGGAATTCAATATAATCTGAAGCTGCCGCTATATAACAATACTCAAAGTTCTCAAACTGTTAGCGTGTCGATACAAACACCACTCAAAGAGGATCAGTTAGTCAAACCAGGGTTACGCTTTCTGAGTACACCCGCTCCTCAAGTATTCTTCCGAGGGACAGTGCGAGTACGTTACAAAAATGACCAAAATCAGCCACAAACTGAGTTTGTACATTTAGTGCAAAAGAGAGGTCAACCAGGAGAACCGTTAGTTTTATTAAAGATGAAACCAAGCGATCGCTCTTTGGTAGAAGTAGACTTTCTCTATCCGCCGGATGCTACACCACCGCAAGTATTGACAGTTTCAACTCAGGCTGAACCTCGGTAATGAGTTATGATCTACGACCACGACGCAATGTGAAGTTCTAAAGTTCTTTCTTAAGGCATTCTTCTAAAAACACTATGTCCTCTTCTTTCCACTTAGTCTTCCCACCTCGACCAAGTAGTTCCCAAAGCCCTTCTAGACCCTGCTTTTTCCATTTGTGCAAAACCTCTCTCACTGTCTGTGGAGTCCAATTTAAATGACCCGCGATTTTTTCCACATACCAGCCATGTGCGTTTAATCTGATTACCTCTCCTCGGTTTTATAGCAACGGACAGGGAGCTTAGGACAGCAATAAAATCACAAAGTACGCTGTTGAAGACGCGTTTCCCGCAAACTGTCCTAACGGCTTTGGCGACTGCTATAGTTCTTCTTTCCCAGATGAACATTTTCTAAATCAGTCATCCAAGAATTGTGTAAAATAATTCCTCTGACCTGATGCTATTAACCCTTCATTTGGATGAAGGATTTTGAAATCTCTCAAAGTTTCAGTTACCCTGAATTAACGATGACAGACGCTAAAAATGTAATCGATGGAAACCTAGAGGTTTGCTGTACTTCTCCCATGACTGGGTTTCACCGCGACGGTTTTTGTCGTACAGGTAGTCAGGATTTCGGGTCGCATGTCGTATGTGCCCAAGTCACATCAGAATTCCTGGAGTTCACCAAATCGCAGGGAAACGACCTCAGCACAGCTGTTCCTGATTTTAATTTTCCGGGATTGAAGCCTGGCGATCGCTGGTGTTTGTGTGCTTCTCGCTGGCAAGAAGCTCTAGAAGCTGGCGTTGCTCCACCCGTTATACTTTCAGCAACCCATGCTAGAGCTTTGGAAGTGGTTTCTCTAGACGAACTCAAAAAACATGCCTTAACTTCGTCTTGATTGGCCATTGGGCACAAGAGGCAGAGGTGCAGGGGGAAGGGAGCAGAGGAGAGGAATTTTCCCCTGCTCCCTGCTTTCCCCAGTCCCCACTTCCAAATCAACTCACTGGAACTTCTAGAGGTAGTTCTAAAACATTGGCAACGGCAGCAATCAATTTATTGGGGTCAATTGGCTTAGATAAATGCTGCTGGAACCCTGCAGAAAGTGCTTCTAAACGGTCTTCTTCTCGCGTGTACGCTGTTAACGCGATCGCGGGGATGCGCCCGCCTTTTTCTGGTTCTAAAGAGCGCAGTTTTCTAATCAGCGTATAACCATCTTGCTCTGACATACCGATGTCGCTAATCAGGATATCTGGTTTTGCTTGTTCAAGTACTGCTAGTGCTTCATCAACTGATCCTACCGCAGTGGCAAAAGCCCCATACTCCTCAAACATAAAACTGAGAAAGTTACGGGTATCTGTCTCATCATCTACAACTAGAACTCTTAATCCAGCAAGGGGCGTAGACGCTACAGGGGAGGAAATTTTTCCTGTTGCTTCTCTATTTCCCCTATTGTCTTGTAGGAGTGGTAGTCTTACAGTAAATGTTGCTCCTTGTCCACTACCCAAACTTTGGGCAAAGATTGTACCTTTATGCAGTTCAACTAGATGACGGACGATCGCTAGTCCTAATCCTAATCCATTGTGTGATCGCGTTGTGGTACTGTCTGCTTGCCGAAAACGCTCAAATACTTTGGGTAAAAACTCGGAACTGATGCCAATGCCCGTATCGATAACTTGAATTTGGGCGTACTGAGATTTTGAAGTTTGAGATTTTGCAGAAAGCTTAAGACTCGGCTCTCGACCATCAGAATTTTCCAAGACGGATTTTAGATTATTGCTTTCTTCAGTGTTTGAAGAATCTAAATTTTCACTATGAGATTCAAATCCAAAATTGTTCGACTGGGTTGTACTGAGGCTTGTGGAAGTAGCGCTCACACCAAAGTCTGAAATCGAAAATCCAAAATGCTTTGATAGCCTAACCTCTACCCTACCGCCTTTAGGGGTAAACTTTATTGCATTAGTTAGTAGGTTCCAGACAATTTGCTGTAGACGGGCTGGATCGCCGTAGACTGACCCGATCGAAGTATCCAGTACAGTATTTAATTGAATATCTTTTGGCTCTGCTAGGGGACGAACTGCCTCTAATGCCGCCTCCATCACTGTAAGCAGATTTACCGCAGATACGTTTAACCGCAACTGACCACGGATAATCCGAGATACATCCAAGATATCCTCAATTAGTTGCATCTGAGATATGGCGTTGCGTTCGATCGCCTCCAAAGCGCGAGAAGTGGCTTTTTCGTCAAGTTTCTTCGCGCGGAGGATTTTTGACCAGCCGAGCATTGAGGTTAGAGGCGTGCGGAGTTCGTGGGAGAGAACAGCTAGAAACTCATCTTTCATCCGATTTGCAGCTTCTGCTTCCTGTCTTGCCGTCTGTTCTCGAATCACTTGAGCGCGGACTTCTTCTGCCTGCTTGCGTTCAGTAATATCTTCAAGAGTGCCTACATAACCCAACAAGTCTCCTTGACTGGAAAGCATTGGTGATGAGCGAACTTGAACCCAACGAATGTTACCGTGAGCGGCTTGAAAACGAAATTCTTCTGAGTATTCCCGACCTTCACAGATGTAAGCAGACCAACTAGCGATCGCTCGTTCTTTATCTTCTGGATGAACAGATTCCAGCCATTTCTTTTCTAAACTATCTGCGGCTTTCAAGCCACAAATTGCCTGATAGCGGGGATTAGTATATTTACAGTTGCCTTCAGTATCAGTTTCAAAAATGCCAACGGGTGAGCAGGTACTTAGCGATCGGAATCGTTCTTCACTTTGCCTGAGTTCAGTATTCACAGCTACCAATTGCGCTGTTTGTTGCTTGATGGCTTCTGTTTTCTTAAATAGTTCTACGAATACTGTGACTTTAGAAGTCAAAATATTGGGGTCTAGTGGCTTGAGCAGATAATCAACAGCACCCAAGGCATAACCTTTAAACAGCATTTGGTCGCTGGTGCTAAAGGCGGTAAGAAAGATAATTGGAGTATGGCGTGATCGCCCCCGATTGCGAATTAAGGTAGCAGTTTCAAAGCCATCCATCCCTGGCATTTGCACATCCAGCAAAATCACCGCAAAGTCTTGATGCAGCAGACACCTCAAAGCTTCTTCCCCGGAAGTAGCTCTCACGAGATTCTCCCCTAATTTTTCTAGGATTGCCTCTAGTGCCAGCAAATTTTCTAGTTTATCATCTACTAGGAGGATGTTGACTTTGCGTTCCATCTGCATCGGTTTATTTCTGTGATAATTGACAAAGCTTGACCATCTGGGAAGCAATGTTTGAGAGTGTCAAAATCCAGTCTACTGTAATAGCAGAAATTGCTGCCTCTGGCATAATGTCGCTCTCCGCTGTGGCAGGTTCTTGTACAATGGTAATTCCTCCCCGCGCTTTTATTTTCTTAAGGCCTTGCATACCATCTTGGTTGGCTCCTGTCAATATTACACCAATAACTTGCTCTGTGTAGACATCGGCTGCCGACTCAAACAGCACATCAATAGATGGTCTAGCATAAGAAACAGGCTCATCAGTCGAAAGAGCAAAGTGACCTGGTTCAACCAGTAAATGATAATCTGCTGGGGCTATGTAGATATGTCCTGGTAGTATTTCGTCCTTGTCTTCCACTTCGCGAATTTTCAACAAAGTGGATTCTTGTAATAAATCCTGGAGTGTGTTGCTAGATTCTTTATGACGGTGTTGCACGATCGCGATCGGTACAGGGAAGTCTGCTGGTAAATTACCCAGGACGATTTTCAGTGCTGATAATCCGCCTAAAGAAGTACCAATTACCACAATTTTAAACGACACTTATTTCGCCCTCATACCACTGGAATGGGGGGTTACGTAAATAGCAAAGAGTATTTCATACTAAATCAGTCAGTGTTTTCCTGCTTCTTTGCTCTTACCAGTAACCCATGTTTAGGTGCAAAAATCATTGCTACGATAAACAACAAGGTTTGCAACACAACTATGCAACCCCCCGTTGCACCATCGATATGATAGCTGATGTAAGTCCCCATGACACTAGAAAATACGCCCGATGCCATTGCAATTAGTATCATGTGGTCGAAACGGTCTGTTAATAAATAAGCCGTTGCTCCCGGAGTAACTAACATCGCTACAACCAGAATAATTCCTACTGTCTGGAGTCCGGCGACAGCAGTTAGCGACAGTAATGATAGTAAAATATAGTGCAGCGCTCCTGTATTCAAGCCGATGGAACGTGCATGAGTGGGGTCAAAACAAAATAATAATAGGTCTTTGCGTAAAACAGCTATTGTTACTAAAGTAATTACGCTAATAATCACCGTTTGGATAATGTCTTCATTAGAAATACCCAAGACATTCCCAAACAAAATGTGCGTTAAGTCTACGCTGCTTGGAGTCTTGGAAACTAGTACCAAACCCAGAGCAAAAAATCCTGTAAATACAAGTCCGATGACAGTATCTTCTTTAATTCTCGTCTTCGCTTTGATATAACCGATCGCAATAACTGAACCCACTCCAAAGACGAAAGCACCCACAGCAAAAGGGATATTTAAAACATAAGCAATTACTACCCCAGGCATTACTGCATGGGAAACAGCATCTCCCATTAATGCCCAACCTTTTAGGGTCATAAAACAAGATAAAACAGAACAGACTACCCCAACTAAGGCACTTACACAAATTGCCTTCACCATGAATTCATGCTGGAGGGGTGTGGTTAACCAGTCTAAGAATGCGAGAGTATTCATATTTTTATAACTCTAATCCAAGCAATATCAACTAAAAATTCTCAATCAATCAGATTCATTTTGATTTCCGCGGATTATCTGACTTTTGCTGAGGGATAAATCTCCCAGAGAACCGCCAAAAGTGCGTGATAGATTTTCTTCTGTGAAGACTTCGGATGTATCACCATAAGCTAAAATAGTACGATTAATTAGTACTACTTGGTCACAGAAAGTAGTTATAGACGCTAAGTCATGGGTAGAAATTAAAATTGTATGACCTTCCTCTCGCAATTCTAGTAATAAGTCAATCATCGCTTTTTCTGTTTTGATATCTACCCCAGTGAAAGGTTCATCTAATAGTAAAACTGTTCCCTGTTGTGCTAAGGCACGGGCGAGAAAGGCACGTTTTTTCTGTCCACCAGAGAGTTCTCCAATTTGGCGATCGCGCATTGACCACATTTGCACTCTTTCCAGACTCTCCCTCACCACTCTTTGATCTTTCGCCGACGGAATTCGCAGTATATTCATGTATCCGTAGCGTCCCATCATCACCACATCATGGACACTTACTGGAAAATTCCAGTCCACCTCTTCCGACTGTGGTACATAAGCCACCAAGCTTTTTTTCTGTACAGTTTTTATCGGTAAACCATTAATCAAAACCCGTCCTGTAACTGGCTTTAAAAAACCCATAATCGCCTTAAATAGGGTTGATTTACCGCTACCATTCATCCCCACTAAACCACTAATTGAACCTGCTCTAATTTGCAAAGAAGCACCATGTAAAGCAACTTTGCCGTGGTAAGCAACTGTCAGATTTTCGACATCAATACTAATAGACTTCACTAAAAATCACCTCTAAGATTAATCATTAGTTTGTAATGAGCGGCTCCAGCCTTTTTTGCGAATACTTAACATTTTCTAGAGAACAAAACAGGACGAAAGTCCTTACTACAAGCTAATTTTAAATAATTAAATTTATTCTTGCATACTTGCTCACTTTTCCTCTAATCCCTGAGTTAGAGTATTAATATTAAGTTCTAGCAACTTGAGATAAGTTGGTGCTGGCCCATTCGCTGGAGAGAGGGAATCAACATAAAACACTCCACCAAACCTTGCTCCCGATTCTCTAGCTACCTGACGTTGCGCTCCATCATTGACTGTACTTTCACAGAAAACTACAGGTATTTTATTTTTTTTAACTATATCAATGACTTTTTCTAGCTGTTTGGGAGTAGCTTGTTGTTCAGAGTTGACTGCCCAGAGATAAGCTTCTTTCAAGCCATAATCGCGGGTGACGTATGAGAAAGCGCCTTCACAGCTTACCATGTAGCGCTTGTCTGCTGGAACTAGCGACACGCTTTTTCGCAGTTTCTCATCGACTTCCTTAATTTTTTGGCTGTATACTTTGGCATTGGTATTATAAGTCTCTGCATTCGCTGAGTCCAAATTAACTAATGCCTTGCGAATATTATCTACGTAAATCAAGGCATTTTCTGGTGACATCCAAGCATGGGGATTAGGTTTTCCTTTGTAGGCATCCTCCGTAATTTCTACAGGCTTAATTCCCTCACTTAGGGTAACGTGAGGTACATTAGGGACGCTGTTATACAATTTCTGTGCCCAACGCTCTAAATTCAGACCATTATTCAAAATTAAATCTGCTTTTTGCGCCCTCACCAAATCGCTAGGAGTTGGTTCGTAACCATGAATTTCCGCCCCTGGTTTGGTTAAAGATTCAACAATCGCCTTGTCTCCCGCCACGTTTTGAGCCATATCTGCAATGACTGTAAAGGTGGTAAGAACCACTTTTTTACCTTTTTTATCTAGGTTAGTGTTAGTTTTGCCTGGGTTTGGACTTAACTGTGGTTGAGAATCGGAGATTGACGGGCTACACCCACTCAAACATACCCACAATAGCAGCCCAGACGCGACAACCAATTTTTGTCCGTGCTGCGGTAGTTGCATCTGAAAGTTATTGATATTAAATCTCATTATAGCAATTTCATAATCTTCTCACTTTTGTCTCACTTTAGCAGAAGTAACATAAAAATGAAAGAATTATGAAAATAATATCAGAGGAAAAAAGCGAACCTGTTGCAATAAACTGTATTTCTGAGTTATGACTTAACCTTGATTCCTTATTTTTGTCTTTTTAAAGGGCTTTTTGAGTGATTCAAATATTTTTGTTATTTACATCACAAACAAATATTTTATTATTGTGAAATACCTTACAGACAAATATGATATTTAGAGTTTTTTGTATTTAAAAAAATGCAAATCTAAATACATTATGAAAATATTTATTTGTTAAATAACTAACTGTTAAAAGTTTAATATTTATTGTTTTGACAATTCATAAAAATTTACTTAAGCTAAAGGATAGGTTAAGCAAATCAACAAACGGCAGCGATTTGATTTAGCTACATCAAGAATTGCTGTTGCAGACTATTGGCATAAGGAAATGAATCAAAACGAAAATTATTCCATGTAGGCAATTTAACCAAATTTGGCTACAAAAAGCTAAGACATGATTAAGCGTATTGAACCGCGCAGATATTGAACAGAATCCGATCAATTATGGATGGATACTTGTGGTGATGTTAGTGAGTATCCATAAATTATTGAAGCTTGACTAACGATTTTAGATTTTTGATTAGGGTCTTCTAGTTTATATCTCGTCTGGGACGGAATAAATCTAAAAGACGCTCACTAAGACTGCGCGATCGCCAATCCAAAATCCAAAATTTATTGACCAAAGTGCGGTAGATATGTCCAGGAGAAGACAATGATTGAGTATTTGACATCCTTGAACGACCACAATTTGCCCTATCCAGATACGATTCATCCCATCGTTGTCCACTTCGTCATTGCGATGGTGTTGTTTTCCTTCTTCTGCGATGTAATTGGCTATTTTACTGGTAAATCGGGTCTTTTTGAGGTGAGTTGGTGGAATATGTTAGTTGCCACGATCGCCATCTTCGTTGCGATTATCTTTGGTCAGTTTGAAGCAGGGTTAGCACAGCCTTACAGCCTAGCTAAATCGGTGCTGAATTTGCATACGCTAATTGGTTGGTCGCTTTCAGGAATTATCACGGCGATTACAGCTTGGCGCTATGTAATTCGTGCCCGTAACCCGCAAAAAGTACCGATTTATTATTTGGGAGCCGGACTAATTTTGACCCTAATAGTTGGCTTACAAGTATATCTCGGCGATGAACTTGTTTGGGTATATGGATTGCATACCGTGCCAGTTGTGGAAGCAGTAAAGGATGGTGTGTTGCGATGAACTCAGAATTAATTGACCAATTGAGCGGCTCTCTAGGCCCAAACGGATTACCTTACACAATTCCCATTCATCCCAACTTAGTCCATCTGACAATAGGTTTGTTCATCATTGCGATGACCTTTGATATTGTTGGTGTTCTGTTCCCCTTTGAAAAATGGGTCTTCAAATTTTTGGCAATTACTGTCGAACGTGACAACTTATTTGCTGTTGGCTGGTACAACATGTTAGCTGCCAGCATCATCACATTTTTCACAGTGGGAGCAGGCTTTTACGAAATGCTATTGGCAGCACCACCAGCTGATATGAAGAGTGCCTGGGGATTGCAGGCAATGGAAACTATGCTTTGGCATGGTGTGGGTGGTGTGTTCTTATTAGCGCTGATTGTTGGCATGACCATCTGGAGAGCATGGCAGCGCTTCGTTTGGGGCAAACAAGAATATAAACAGACAGATAGAGAAGTGCAATGGATCTATCTGTTCGCAGGCATAACAATCATGTTCATTCTGTACATCCACGGCACACTAGGAGCGCAACTAGCCGCCGAATTTGGCGTACACAATACAGCAGATAATTTGCTGCGATCGCACCAAGACCTCAACACAACACTCAAGTAAGTTATTTGTCCTTAGTCCTTAGTCATGTGTCCTTTGACTAATACCCCATACCCAATGCCCAATAACCAAAGACCATGAAAATCCAGAAGATTTTAAATATTTTGACGCTGCTTACAGGCGCGATCGCAGTGACTGTTACGAGTCTCTGGATCGGCAAGCAGTCTTACTCCTGGCTTCCTCCCCAAGCAGCAGCCGAATCCCTACTAATTGATGATTTGATTAGCTTCTTAGTAACCCTCGGTGCCTTCATCTTCTTGGGAGTAACAAGTACTCTGATGTATTCTGTGATCTTCCATCGGGCAGTCAAAGATGACTTCACTGATGGCCCCCCGATTGAAGGTAATGTCACCTTGGAAGTTGTCTGGACAGCAATCCCAATTCTGTTAGTCTTTTGGATTGCAGGCTACAGCTACCAAGTTTACGAACAAATGGGGATTCAAGGCCCTGCTGAACTAGTTCATCTGCATAATCCGCTGGCAATGGAATCAGCTTATGCAGCACCAGCTAACGCCTTAGCAGAACCTGTTGAGAAAATCGATGTCCTAGCTAAACAGTGGGCGTGGGTTTTTCATTACCCAGAAAGAGATATTACCAGTACCGAATTGCATTTACCAAGCGATCGCAGAATACGTTTAGCGCTGAAATCACAGGATGTTTTGCACGGCTTCTATATTCCTGCGTTCCGCCTCAAGCAGGATATTATTCCTAACCATGCGATCGACTTTGAATTTACTCCCATCCGCCCCGGACAATACCGATTAACCGATTCCCAATACAGCGGTACATACTTTGCGACAATGCAAGCGAATGTCATCGTCGAATCTCCTGAAGATTATCAGCAATGGCTGGCACAAGCTGCAACCCAAAAGCCATCCATCGCAAATAATCAAGCGGCTTCTGAGTATGCCCAAACATCCCATCAATCAGTTCAAACTGGTTGGGTTACAGTTCCACCTGCTGCACCTCCTCTAGTCAATTCACCTGGTTGAAAGGAAAGTAACCATGACTAATGTTCCTATTGAAGGTATCCTTCTCCCTGATGAGAAGCCTAACCACGAATCTCCGAGTAGCTGGAAAGAATACTTCAGCTTTAGTACCGACCATAAAGTTATTGGTATCCAGTATCTCGTCACCTCATTTTTCTTCCTTCTCGTCGGCGGTATCTTTGCGATGGTGATGCGGGGAGAACTGATGACACCCGAATCAGATTTAGTCGATCGCACCGTCTATAACGGGATGTTCACCATGCACGGCACTGTGATGCTGTTCTTGTGGACATTTCCCTCACTGGTTGGTTTTGCCAACTATCTCGTCCCCTTAATGATTGGGGCGCGAGATATGGCATTTCCCCGCCTGAATGCCGTCGCCTTTTGGATGGTACCAGTAGTTGGGATTTTGATGATGGGTAGCTTCTTTGTCCCTGGAGGCCCAGCCCAAGCCGGCTGGTGGTCTTACCCGCCAGTCAGTCTCCAGAATCCCACAGGTAACTTGATTAATGGTCAAGTTCTCTGGCTGTTAGCGGTGGCAATATCCGGCGTATCTTCAATTATGGGGGCAGTGAACTTTGTCACCACCATCGTCAAGATGCGGGCCCCAGGAATGGGCTTCTTCAAAATGCCGTTGTTTGTCTGGGCAGTATTTAGCGCCCAAATCATCCAACTATTTGGACTACCTGCACTGACAGCAGGCGCAGTGATGCTGCTACTTGATCTCACAGCTGGCACCGCCTTTTTTGACCCTGCCAAAGGTGGAAATCCAGTGATGTTCCAGCATTACTTCTGGTTTTACTCCCACCCAGCCGTTTACGTGATTATTTTGCCTGTCTTCGGCATTTTCTCAGAAATCTTCCCGGTTTATTCACGTAAACCCTTATTTGGTTACAAAGTAGTTGCCGTTTCATCTATCTTGATTGCCGTAGTTAGCGGCATTGTTTGGGTACACCACATGTACGTCAGCGGTACTCCTGGCTGGATGCGGTTGATTTTCATGATGACGACGATGTGTGTATCTGTCCCCACAGGAATTAAAGTGTTTGCTTGGGTAGCAACTATTTGGGGCGGTAAACTGCGGCTAAATACCGCCATGCTGTTTGCCTTGGGTGCATTAGTCATGTTTGTCTTCGCAGGAATCACAGGCATTATGCTTTCCTCCGTGCCAGTCGATGTCCACGTTAACAATACCTACTTTGTAGTCGGACACTTCCACTACGTCCTCTACGGAACTGTGACGATGGGCTTATTTGCAGCCATTTATCACTGGTTCCCTAAAATGACCGGAAGGATGTACTCCGAAAGCTGGGGTAAAATCCACTTCTGGTTAGCCTTCATCGGCACCAACCTCAACTTTTTGCCCATGCATCCCTTGGGATTGCAAGGAATGTTACGCCGAGTTGCTTCCTACGCCCCAGAGTATCAATTCTGGAATATCATCGCCAGCCTCGGCGGATTTCTCTTAGGAATGTCCACCTTGCCCTTCATATTCAACATGGTGATTTCTTGGATGCAAGGCGAGAAAGCACCCGCTAATCCTTGGCGAGCAATCGGACTAGAGTGGTTAGTTTCTTCACCCCCTCCAGTAGAAAACTTTGAAGAAACTCCCATCATCATCTCCGAACCCTACGGCTACGGCAAATCAGAACGCTTGACAGCCAACCTCCCAGAATAAACGCCAACCATCGGGAAGACGCAAAAACCCTCTGCGTACCTCCGCGCTTCCCTTTGCGTTCCTACCCTGCGGGAAGGCAAAGCCTATGCGTTTCAAATTCCCCCCTCAAAAAGCAAAATGGACAGCTATATCAATTCCGAAGAATTGCACCACACAGCCGCAGAACATACCCACGACGAAGAAGGCAACAAAATGTTTGGCTTCATCGTCTTCCTCCTCTCAGAAAGCGTCATTTTCTTGAGTTTTTTCGCCGGATATGCCATCTACAAAACAACAACGCCTAACTGGCTACCAGCTGGTGTTTCTGGACTAGAAGTAAAAGAACCGGCAATCAACACAGTAATTCTGGTTGCTAGTAGCTTTGTAATTTACTTAGCAGAACGCGCCCTTCAACGCCACGACTTAGTAAAATTCCGCCTGTTTCTCTTGGCAACAATGGCGATGGGAACTTACTTTTTAGTTGGACAGGCGATTGAATGGAACGGCCTCGCCTTTGGTTTCACTTCCGGGGTATTTGGTGGAACGTTTTATCTACTTACAGGCTTCCACGGTTTGCACGTTTTCACTGGTATCCTGTTGCAGTTAATAATTTTGATCCGTTCTTTCCTACCTGGCAATTACGACACAGGTCACTTCGGCGTCAATGCAACTTCATTGTTTTGGCACTTCGTCGATGTTATCTGGATTATTTTGTTTGTCCTGATCTATGTTTGGCAGTAGAGATTGATGGGAAGGAAAACCCAGATAATTTCTCTGGGTTGGTGTATGTGGCATTGTTAATTACTTTTATGCCCCATACACCATTCACTGTAATAACTATATTTGGGTCTTAGTTCAACCTTTCAAATTCACCTTCTCCTCAAACTTTGATCCATCTTGATGAGATAAAAATTTTTCACTACTATGATAACTTCTTCGCCATTGTTCGAGCTTATCTATAGATATCGATTTAGATGTGACATTCACACCATTTCCTCGCCAAGCAACTTCTGCATCTGTTGTGAAAACCCCGCACTCTAATTGGTCTAGCCTCATATTCCAATATTCGCTAAATCGACCTTTTAAAGTAATAACTTGTTCAAATACCTTGTTTCTATGTTTATTTCTTCTTTTTCGCTCTGTTGCTCCAGTGGCTTCTGTATCAATAAACTTAGTTTCTATTAAAAACAGACTACCTTTAAAAGTCAGAAAGACAAAATCACACTTCCCTAAATCTGTATAATCTGAAATTGGAGACTTTTCAAACAACAGCAATTCAGCGCACGAGGGAAACAATTCTTTAATATTCAGAAATAAATAAGCTTGCAATAGAAGTTCCTTATCATAAGGAAATAATATTACTCCTTCAAAAAATTTTTGAATGTCCTCGTGAGTTTGGGGTTGAATTTTTTTACAGTATGAAACAAATCTATGTAGCTCATTTACGATCATCAAGTTCTAACTCCTTCCCCCGGTCGCAGCCTTAAGGGTCTTAGCATAAAAAGATACCACTCCCTCAAGGAAATTATCATCAGCATAAGTAACTAAAAAAACGATTTAAACCCTGCATACTTAAGGCAATTTACTGTTGACAGTTCAATAAAACGAATTTTTAAGTTGCTTTTTAGTATTGGTGGATTTTTGACTCCTGGCCTCAGCTACCAGTCAGCGATTTTATATGAGCAGGAAAACTGGCGTTTTGCAAAGCTTGAACAGTTATTCTAGAATCTTGTACACAAAATTGCCAACCTAAGCGAACAAGTTTACGAGAAGTTTCAGTTTGAATAATTCCAATCACTGGCATTTTTGCCTTTTCTTTGTCTACTGAATGCTCTTGTAAAATTGTTTTTAAGCGATGTAAGTCTTCCATATTACCTGCTTGCTGGGGATTTAACTCCACCATTACCATTTGTACTGTTTCTACTGGTTCTGCATCTTCAAGAATAAATTGAGTTTGCTCGTCACGTCGATCTACTTTTCCCCAAATAATCAATCTAGTATCAACTTGGAGTAAGGAACTAATGCGTTCATAAGTTTTCGGAAAAACTACAGCTTCTGATTGTGTAGTGAGGTCTTCTATTTGCAGAATTGCCATCTGATCGCCTTTTTTTGTCACCACTTTTTTGACGTTATTCAACATGACTACTGCACAAAGTCTTGTATCTTCTCTTTGTTCTCCCAGTTGTGAAAGGTTAATTGGTGTCAAAAGTGGTGTTATTTGCCGTAAAGATTTCAGTGGATGATCTGATACATAAAAGCCTAATAATTCTTTCTCCATCTGCAACTTTTTCTGTGGGGGTAAATCTGTCACAGGTTTAGATTTGGGAGCAGTTTCAAAGGCATTATTTGCTCTTTTATTCTGAGTTGAAGAAAAGCCGTCGCCCAATAAATCAAATAGATTTCCTTGACCACTAGCTCTATCTTTCGCACGAGATTGTGCCCAATCATACACTAATTCTGAGTCGTTAATTAACTGTTGGCGGTTGGATTCAATTTTGTCAAAGGCTCCGCAGTAAATCAACGACTCCAGAGTTCGGCGGTTAACAGCACGCAAATCCACGCGATCGCAAAAATCAGCGAGTGATTTAAATTCTCCTGTCTCATTTCTCGCCTCCAAAATACAAGCGATCGCATTTTGTCCCACGTTACGCACTGCCGAAAATCCAAACAGAATCTTGCCTGCCGTTGGCGTAAAATCAACACCAGAACGGTTAATATCTGGCGGATCTATAGATATCCCCATATTTGTACAGTTAGTAATGTATCTCTGTACCTTATCGGTATCACCACTGTTAGCTGTTAACAGCGCCGCCATATATTCCAATGGGTAATTAGCTTTTAAATATGCTGTTTGATATGTTACATAACCATAAGCTGTCGAATGGGATTTATTGAAACAATTAGCAGCTATTAAGCCATTTTTAATCGCAAAATTATGGTCGCGTTCAACTCCAATGTCATAAACATTTTGCTTGCCTAAATATTTACGTGTGGCTATTTTTATCATCCTAGCTTACCTCGAAAAATTTTGTGTAATTGATAAAATTATGAAATTTGTAGTATTAATAAGGTTGTAATACAAAATTATATCACTAGAAAACACTGCTATACTCTTACACAAAAGTAGCCAATATAGATGAAAACTTTGGCAAACTATTCAATAGATGGTTGATAGCCATGTATTTGCTGTTTTTAAAAACGTATTAAACACATTTCAATACATATTAATCCGCTTAGTCAGATGAATGAGGAATGGCAAGCAGAAGAGAATAAGCGATGCCCAAAGCCCAATAACTAATACCCAATTTTGACCAATATGTACTAGAATCAATGACTTGAGTCACAAAGAGAGCAATCATGGCATCCATCCGCGAGTTGCACCAACAGCTGGTTAAAAAAGAACGTTCTGCCGTTGAAATTACCCAAGAAGCCTTAGAGCGCATTCAAGCGTTAGAGCCGAAATTGCACAGCTTTTTATGTGTGACGGCAGACCGCGCATTAGAGCAGGCGGGTGCTGTGGATGCCAAAATTGCCGCAGGAGAAGAAATTGGGCTGCTAGCGGGCATTCCTGTGGGTATCAAGGACAATATGTGTACCAAGGGGATTCCTACCACCTGCGCCTCCCGGATTTTGGAAAATTTTGTGCCGCCTTATGAATCAACAGCGACGCAAAAACTGGCAGATGCCGGGGCGGTAATGGTAGGCAAAACCAACTTGGATGAGTTTGCAATGGGTAGTTCCACAGAAAACTCTGCCTATCAAGTCACGGCTAATCCTTGGGATTTGTCACGAGTTCCAGGTGGTTCTTCAGGGGGTTCGGCGGCGGCGGTGTCTGCCCAAGAATGTTTAGTTGCTCTCGGTTCTGATACTGGCGGTTCGATTCGCCAACCTGCATCTTTCTGCGGTGTGGTGGGGATGAAACCCACTTATGGTTTGGTTTCTCGTTATGGTTTGGTGGCTTACGCTTCGTCTTTGGATCAAATTGGGCCATTTGCAAACACAGTCGAAGATGCGGCAATATTATTAAGTGCGATCGCAGGTTACGATCCCAAAGACTCTACCAGCCTGAAAGTTGCCATTCCTAACTATGCTGCTAGCTTAAAACCAAACTTCAAACCCAGAGGTCAGCTGAGAATTGGTATCATTAAAGAAACTTTTGGTGAAGGTTTAGACCCTGTAGTGGAACAAGCTGTTACCAAAGCAGTAGATCAACTACAAAGCTTGGGAGCAGAAATTCATATAATTTCCTGTCCCCGCTTTCGCTATGGCTTACCCACCTACTACATCATCGCCCCATCGGAAGCATCAGCCAACCTAGCTCGTTACGATGGCGTCAAATATGGGTATCGTGCTCCTGATGCCGATAATCTGCTATCAATGTACACTCGTACCCGTGCCGCTGGTTTTGGTACAGAAGTCAAACGCCGGATTATGATTGGCACTTACGCCCTTTCGGCTGGCTATTATGACGCTTATTACCTGAAAGCGCAAAAAGTCCGTACTTTGATTAAGCAAGACTTTGAAAAGGCTTTTGGTGCGGTTGATGTGTTAGTTTGTCCCACATCTCCCACTACAGCATTCAAAGCAGGGGAAAAAACTACTGACCCCTTGAGTATGTATTTAACTGACTTGATGACTATTCCTGTAAATCTTGCTGGTTTACCTAGTTTAAGTTTGCCATGTGGTTTTGACGAACAGGGGCTACCGATAGGATTACAGCTAATTGGCAATGTTCTACGAGAAGACCAATTATTTCAGGTAGCTTATGCTTATGAGCAATCTACTACTTGGCATCTGCGTAAACCGCAAATATCTTGAAAATTGTCATTTGTCACTTGTACTGAGTTTCGACTGCGCGGTAATCGAGCGAAGTCGAGATTCAACTACCGCGTAGTCGTAAAGCCTGCGGCATAGCTTCGCTTCGGGCGCAGCCTCTGTCTGCGACACGCTGCGCGAACGTAGAGAAGTATTGGTCATTTGTCATTGGTTCTTAATTCTTCTCCTCTACTCAGTAGAGACGCGATTAATCGCGTCTCTCCACTCTTTCTGCCTTTTTGGTCATTTGTTAGCCTGATTACTGACTATTGACTGTTGATTATTATCTTCTGGAGTCAAGGATTCAGCTGTAAGCTGTGGACTAAGTATATGAAGAAGACCAGCAGATGCACCGACCAATAATAAAATATAGGTCAGAACAAGAGGTATGTATGTATTTTGTTTGTTGTCTGAATTGTGACGAGCATTTTTAGAATCTTGACAGACAACATTGGTTATAAGGCTGTACGATAAAGCATTTCCATCCAGCCCTAAAGCATCTCCATAACGACGGATGAATCCTTGCAGAAAAATTGGCTCAGGCAATTCTTCAAATCGGTCTTCTTCTAACGCTTGTAAAATACCTACTCGAAGCATTGTCTGAGAGGCTATTTCTTCTATGCGGATAGATTTTTCTTGTCTTACTTGTCGCAAGCGTGTGGTTATTTCCTTTAGTTGCTCTACTTGAGCTGCATTTAAGAGCGTCACAGTCTTCTCCTGTATGGGCTAATTCTACTATTCATTGAGAAGACTTCAATCCGCATACGTAATTTTACTGAATATTTGATTTTAGGATAAATTTTTTCGAGAATGGCTTAATCCTTAATTTTAAAATGCTAGTCAAACTCCAGCTAAGTATAATTTTGGTTGTAATGAATACTTTTTTTGCAAAAAGCTTGGCGCAAAAATCAACATGCCGTAACTTATAATACAAGTATTTTGCCAACGGCCACTCTGGGCTGAGATAATTGCAGCGATCGCTAATATTCTGCTCAATAACGATTAGTCATCATTCTTGATTGTGCCAACTCCTTGGTTATTATTAAATATGGCATTTGCTGCACCATAAATATTGACAAAAAATGTTTCATTGGGTTCAACTTTATTATCACCCCTGACGCCAATACTAATAACTTTGCTGGTTTCGCCATAGTCAAAAATAATTGTCCCCAGCCCAAAATTGTAATCCGAGTCAGATTCTTTGGCAGTACCATCACTCGTGCTGTAATTTACAATCACCCGTTGATAAAATTCATTCGAGAGAGTGACGACAAAATTGGCATTAGTTATCATCCCTGTTGTGCCTTCTTTGACTAATACATCTGCAATGCTAATAGTGGGGGGATCATCATCATTTGTGATAGTAGCCACTCCCAAGCTATCAGTAATTGTGGTGTTTGTAGCACCGAAGAGATTGACAGAAAATGTCTCGTTGGTTTCACCTTTGTTATCACCTATGACACCAATACCAAGAGTTTTGCTGGTTTCGCCAGGATTGAAAACGATTGTCCCGGAAGCAGCGTTGTAATCAGAGTCAGAAGTTTTCGCAGTGTTATCACTCGTGTTGTAATTTACAGTAACCTGCTGTAAACTCGGTGCGGAAAGAGTGACGATAAAGTTAGCATTAGTTGTTGTGCCTGTGTTACCTTCAGCAATTGAGACATCCGAGATACTGACAGTTGTTGGGTTGTCATCATCAATGATGGTAGCCACTCCCAAAGTATCTGCGATCGCGGCATTTGTCGCGCCTGAAAGATTGACAGAAAATGTCTCGTTAGCTTCACTTTGGTTATCGCCGATGACGCCAATACTAAGAGTTTTGCTAGTTTCACCAGGAGCGAAAATAATTGTTCCTGAAGCAAAGTTGTAATCAGAATCAGCAATTTGAGCAGTACCATCACTCGTGTTGTAATTTACAGTAACCTGCTGATAACTAGGATTGGAGAGACTAATAGTAAAGTTAGCATTAGTTGTTGTGCCTATGTTACCTTCAGCAATTGAGACATCCGAGATACTGATAGTTGGTTGATTATCATCGTTGATGATGGTAGCAACTCCTAAACTATCTGCGATCGCAGCATTTGTTGCAGCCGAAAGATTGACAGAAAATGTCTCGTCAGTTTCAAATTTGTTATCGCCTAAAACACCAATGCTAAGAGTTTTACTAGTTTCGCCAGGATTGAAAGTAATCGTCCCTAAAGCCGAATTGTAATCAGAGTCAGCAGCATTAGCAGTACTATCACTCGTGTTGTAATTTACAGTAATCTGTTGAGAACTAGGATTAGAAAGACTGATAGTAAAGTTAGCATTAGTTGTTGTACCTGTGTTGTCTTCAGTAACAGAGATATCCGAGATGCTGATAGTTGGTTGGTTATCATCGTTGATAATAGTACCAACTCCTAAACTATCTGCGATCGCGGCATTTGTTGCAGCCGAAAGATTGACGGAAAATGTCTCGTCAGTTTCAGTTTGATTATCGCCGACGACGCCAATACTAATAACTTTGCTCGTTTCCCCAGGATTGAAAGTAATTGTCCCTAAAGCAGAGTTGTAATCAGAGTCAGCAGCATTAGCAGTACCATCACTCGTGTTGTAATTTACAGTAATCTGTTGAGAACTAGGATTAGAAAGACTGATAGTAAAATTAGCATTAGTTGTTGTACCTGTATTGCCTTCAGTAACTAAGATATCCGAGATAGTGATAGTTGGTTGGTTGTCATCATCAATGATGGTAGCCACTCCCAAAGTATCTGCGATCGCGGCATTTGTCGCGCCTGAAAGATTGACAGAAAATGTCTCGTTAGCTTCACTTTGGTTATCGCCGATGACGCCAATACTAAGAGTTTTGCTAGTTTCACCAGGAGCGAAAATAATTGTTCCTGAAGCAAAGTTGTAATCAGAATCAGCAATTTGAGCAGTACCATCACTCGTGTTGTAATTTACAGTAACCTGCTGATAACTAGGATTGGAGAGACTAATAGTAAAGTTAGCATTAGTTGTTGTGCCTATGTTACCTTCAGCAATTGAGACATCCGAGATACTGATAGTTGGTTGATTATCATCGTTGATGATGGTAGCAACTCCTAAACTATCTGCGATCGCAGCATTTGTTGCAGCCGAAAGATTGACAGAAAATGTCTCGTCAGTTTCAAATTTGTTATCGCCTAAAACACCAATGCTAAGAGTTTTACTAGTTTCGCCAGGATTGAAAGTAATCGTCCCTAAAGCCGAATTGTAATCAGAGTCAGCAGCATTAGCAGTACTATCACTCGTGTTGTAATTTACAGTAATCTGTTGAGAACTAGGATTAGAAAGACTGATAGTAAAGTTAGCATTAGTTGTTGTACCTGTGTTGTCTTCAGTAACAGAGATATCCGAGATGCTGATAGTTGGTTGGCTATCATCGTTGATGATGTTTACTGTAGCCGAACTGTTAGTAATTGTGGAATTTGGCGCTCCAGTTATAAAGCTGGGGTTACTCAGAATAACAGTAATATCTTCATTGAGTTCAAGTGTATTGTCACCCAAAACATCGGCTGTAATTGTCTTTGTGGTTTCCCCAACAGCGAAGCTTAAAGTTCCAGATGTAGCAGTTCCTCCACCCGTAATTTGAATATTGTTATAGTCACTGCCAAAAGTTGCCGCACCATCAAAAACATAATCTATGGTACTAGCTATGCCAATACCACCACTACGAGTAACTGTGAAAGTAACAGCTTGAGTACCGCTATTACCTTCAGTTAAAGTTGAGATGGGAGTGGAAATTGCATATTGAATCGCATCATTAGCAGCAATATTTAGAGTAGTTTCAGTTATTGTCCCCAAATCAGCCCCTGTTAGCGTGCCGAAGTTGAGTACAACTGTTTCTGCATTCTCAGGTAAATCGTCTGGGTTAATAGTAAAAGTAATTAGCTGTGTTAAATTAGCGCCTGTTGCCCCAGCAGTAAAGGAGATGGTATTGGGGGAAAAAGTGTAATCGTTGCCACTAGTCGCCGTACTACTATTTTTAACGACAATAGGAATTGTGACAGCGGTTTCAGGAGAGGCATCTAAGGTAACAGAAATAGTTACTGTGGTGGCGGTACTATCTTCTGTTGTATTGTACGTAGCAGCACCAAAGCTGACTTTTGGAAGCACATATTCAAATGCTCCAATGTCAATTCTGCCGCTTTCAATCCGGTTAAAATCCGTGCCGCGTTGGTCGGTAGTTAAGCCACCATTGTAAGCGGGATCGCCAGCATTCCTGGCAAGACTGTTAAAGTCTAGAGCGTGAGTTTGTGTCGAACCACCGTAATCTCCTAACGGTTTGAGTCCGGGGTTGGGGTTAATAATATCTGTACCCGTACCCAAAGTCCCCGATATTTTACCAGTAATTTTGCCAATCAGGTTGTAAGCATTACCATTGAAGTTGGCACCAGAGATATCTGCTCCTTGATTGCCTAAATCAATATTGCCAGCAATGATGCTGTTGCTGATGCTCCAAGTACCAGCAGATCTATAAATACCGCCACCATTACCTGTGTTATTGTTATCGCTATCAGCGGTGTTGCCAAATATAGTGGTATTACTTACTGTGCCACCGCCAGAATAGATACCGCCGCCGTTGACTTTTACGGTGTTACTCGAAACAGTGCTATTACTAAGTGTGGTAATAGTGCTGTAGATGCCGCCGCCATTAGTGTTCGCTGTGTTGCTAGAAATAGTGCTATTGGTAGCTATGACACTACTAATGCTGTAGATGCCGCCGCCGCTAGTGTTCGCTGTGTTGCCAGAAATAGTGCTATTGCTGACTGTGACACTACTAGTGCTGTAGATGCCTCCTCCAAGGGTCGCTGTGTTGCCAGAAAGATTACTATTGCTGACTGTGACACTACTAGTGCTGTAGATGCCGCCACCATTATTACTAGTGCCTGCATTTCCCCCAGTTATCTTCAATCCATCAATTGAGAGGGAGGCACTGGCATTAAAAATACGGGAAGTATTGTTACCACTGATGGTGAGTTTATTCGCCCCAGTTCCTTGAATTATCACTCCTTCAGTGATATTCAATTCCCCAGAAGTGAGGGTAATGGTGTCGGGGGTAGCATCACCGAATATCCCAGTCGGATCAAAGATAATTGTCTCGATTCCTGGATCGTTATTGGCATTGATAAGAGCTTGCCTTAACGAGCCAGTACCACTGTCATTGGTGTTAGTTACTATATAGGTGGTGTTATCTACTTTGATAGATACATCGTCAATGGCTAAACCATGATCGTTGCCTCCATCATCTATATCTTCCCAACGCAATATAATCTCTTCACCGTTAGTGATTGGGGTCGCTAGATTAAATATTACAGGCGTTATAACAACTCGATTGGCAATCAAATTGCCATTTAGGGCCCCCGCAGTTGCAGTTGCAATTGGCCCGGTGAAATCTAGCGAGGTAACAGGCGTCCATGTTCCTGTTGTTAGACTTGTGATAGTTGACCCAGTTTGATAACTGAATTTCAACTGTTGCTGTGATGTATTACCACCATTACGCCATTGTTCACCTGTGTAACTTACTTGCAATTTAGTAATTGCTGAACCTGTATTGTTTTGGAGGCGCAACCCATAATAAATAGTTCCTGTAGTACCAGAAGCTAGAGAACCAAGTGCCCGGTCTGGGTTATTAGCACTACCAAAACTGTACAATCCACCTGTGTTATTACTGCCAGTACCAGGGCTGTAAGTTGTTCTCGTAGAATACCAGCCCGAAATAGTTGAATCATTAACCCAAGCTGGTGTTCCAGAAATAGCTAATGAGCTAAAGTTTTGAGTGTATGTGCCAGTAAAACTAGCTGGCAAAATCGATTGGTAAGCCTGTATTATTTTAGGTTTAAATGCTAGAGAAGCCTCAATTTTCCCTGTCTTCACTTCTAAATTCCAGTTGCCACCTAAAGCTGCACTTCCGGTTTTGTCAGTGGAAGCGGCAATATCTGCTCCAGTAATTTGGCTAATCTGCTGTACAAATTTTGTGCCTTCACCACTGGCTACATCACAGCCATAAAGTAGGATGTCAGCTTTATCAGTTAAAGCACTTGCCCACTTTTGTAACTGATTTTTGTAGCTATCCAGATTGCTCAGGTTGAAGTTGATTGACCCTAGTTGCAAACTCCCCACACTTCCGTGGGAAACAATGTGAATTGATTGAACTGAATTGGATTCACGTTTTGCTAAAAACTCGGTAATTTGTGCTAAACCGTCTCTATTGGGATCAAGAATAACAACTTCACTGCCGAGTGTGATACCAGCCATTAAGCTTTGGTAATCTATAACTTTTGGATCTATAAAAACAATATTTGTGCTTGCATCTATTAATTTTTTAGTAGACTTATTTCTGTTTTGAGAATGATAATTTTCTGGCTGGTTTATCATAATTATTATTCCTTATATATAATTTATTAGCTTTACCTTAGTAATATTTATCGTGCATAACAAAATAGAAAGTGAATGACTCTGCATTCGCTTTCTTTCCCAAATTAAATCGGGAATTAAACCTTTTTATCTAATGAGACAAAACCGCGATATTTTTAGTTTTTATATAAGCAAGCACGCCTTGAGTAAAGTTAGCTGTTTTTTCATTACAGCTTTTGTTTATAGCAATTTATACTAAGCCTAGTGACAATACAACTGCATTTTTACTTAAATAACGATGGAGAGATTGATTGAAATTTGAGTATATCTAGCTTTATTAACAGTTCTGGTACTATAGAAATCCGCTTTGATTCCTGAAATTATTTGCGTAGCGAGGGAACAGGGAAGAAGGAATAAAAGTATACTGAGTTTTTTCAAAAATCAAATACGAGTCCTTACCAATCCTTTTTGGATAGCTAAAACTGTGGTCTGGGTGCGATCGCGTACTTCTAGTTTCGTACAAGATAGTATGGGCAGGAACCTTGATGAAAAACTATATTTGGTAAGTAGACCTATAAATTTTGCTTGCTTACCTGCATCAAGCCGAGTACTTTAGATACTCATGTAACATAAAATTCCGCTTATGCGCCTGACTTCACTGGATGTTTTTCGCGGCATTACCATCGCTGGAATGATTCTCGTCAATATGGCGGGTGTCGCAGATGAGGTATATCCTCCCTTAGCTCACGCCGATTGGCACGGCTGCACACCAACGGACTTGGTATTTCCCTTCTTTCTCTTCATTGTCGGTGTAGCAATGACTTTCTCGCTGTCAAAATACACTGAAGGCAATAAACCAACCTCAGCTGTTTACTGGCGGATATTGCGCCGCGCCGCTATTCTCTTTGCCTTGGGATTGCTACTAAATGGCTTTTGGAATAAAGGTATTTGGACTTTTGATTTGAATAGTATCCGCATTATGGGAGTGTTGCAGCGCATCAGCCTTACATATCTGCTGGTTTCCCTAGTTGTTCTCAACCTTCCGCGCAAAGGTCAATGGATACTAGCAGCAGTGCTACTCATTGGCTACTGGCTAACGATGATGTATGTCGCAGTGCCAGAATATGGTGCGGGAGTTTTGACGCGAGAAGGTAATTTCGGCGCTTATGTTGACCGCCTGATTATTCCCAAAGCACATTTATACAAGGGTGATGGTTTCAACTTTATGGGAGATCCAGAAGGACTTTTCAGTACTATTCCCGCGATAGTGAGTGTCCTTGCTGGCTACTTCACAGGTCAATGGATACGCAGTCAACCTGTACAGTCACGTACAAGTATCGGTTTAGGATTATTTGGAGTCGGTTGCTTAATTATCGGTTGGGCGTGGGGGTGGACATTCCCAATTAACAAAAAGCTGTGGACAAGTTCTTATGTAGTATTTACAACAGGTTGGGCGTTACTATTACTAGCAGCTTGTTATGAAGTTATCGAAGTACGGCTGATGCGTCGCTGGAGTAAACCTTTTGAAATTATGGGCTTAAATGCGATCGCTCTTTTCGTTGCATCGGTTTTATTAATTAAAATTTTAGTCAAAACTACTATTGGCACTGGTAAAGACGCTCCCAGTACCTACAATTGGATTTACCAGAATTTTTTCGCATCTTGGGCGGGTGTGCTGAATGGTTCCCTGTTATTTGCCTTAGTCACCGTATTGTTGTGGTGGGCTGTTGGTTTTCTGATGTACCGGCAACGCTGGTTTCTGAAAGTGTAAAAAAGATTTTTGTGATTATTTACGTTTTAGTGTTTTCAATGTTACAACAGGTGTTAAGTGATAGATTGTAACACTTTAGGAACAAAGGCAATCGCAACTTTATCAATATTATTGGCGCGTTAATCTGCGTTTTCTTTAGCAAACTTACTTAAGCCCTGATATTGTTTCTAACGGCAGAAGCGTATACAGACTTATCTGTGCGTTGAAAGTTCTTATTTCTTCTAATTCACTAAATTAATCCATAGAAAAATTGTGAGGTAATCGATGCGTCGCATGAATTTTTGGGTATTTTTGCCAATTACCTTGGTATTGGGCTGCTCAAATCAACTGTTTCAATCTAGCCCGTCTGTGGCCAACTCTAATCCAGCAGTAGTTGAACAAAGTAGTCCAACTTTATTAGCAAAGGCTAGTTACCTTTCACCGTTGGAACAACAGGTAATTGTTGAAACCAATAAGGTAAGAACAAATCCTAAAGCATACCTCCCGATTCTGGAAAACTATAGAAAGCGCTTTGAGGGGAACCGAGTCAAAATTTCTAATAACACTTATCTACGAACTCAAGAAGGAGTTAAGGCAGTTGATGAAGCGATCGCATTTCTCAAATCAGCACGTCCTGTAGGAGCATTGAGTGCATCTAAGGGTATGTCTTTAGGAGCAAAAGATCACGTAAAAGACCAAGGCCCAAAAGGTGCTATAGGTCATGATGGTAGCGATGGTAGCAACCCTTTTACTCGCATCAACCGCTATGGTAAATGGCAAACAACCGCAGGTGAAAATATCAGTTATGGGCCAAACAGCGCTCAAGATATTGTTATGCAGTTAATTATTGATGATGGTGTGCGCGATCGCGGCCATCGAAAAAACATTTTTAACGGTGCTTTTAAAGTCTCTGGTGTTGCTTATGGAACTCACAAATCATATAGAACAATCTGCGTGATTAACTACGCTGGCGGATATAAGGAAAAATAATTTGCGATCGGCAATAGAGAGGATTCTACCTGGCGATTAGAAATCGCGGTTACACAAACCAAGTTCACTTGCCAAAGAATTTGAAACCCGCTTAGGCGGGTTTTGTCTGTGTAGACGCGGTTTCTAACTGCCCATTTAGCTATTCCTCGGCAAACCAAGCACCATGAAACCCATAAGGCACTCGTTGGGGAATTATCACCCGCGCTACAGGTTCAGCCATCACATCTTGAGCATTCACTACTACTAATTCTGAAGTATCTGAACCCTCATCGTGGACGAAAGTCATCAGCCAACCATCATCCTCAGTCGTTGCACCAGGACGCGGCGCAAACACAGTTTCACCACCATAGCGCCCCTGTCCAAATTCATGTATTTGGGATTTTCCATTGCTGAAGTCGTATTTGATGATACCGTCAAATAAAGGTACGGGACTGTTTGCCGCTTTGTTGCTATAGCCATATCGGGTTTTTCGCCCCAATAGGTTTTCGTTGACGCGAGGAAATTCGGAAGCTACATCATCCAACATCTCTTCACGCACTGAACCAGTGTTGAGGTTAAATCGCCAGCGATACAAACGGGGGATATTTGCATCTGGGTCGGGTTGGGAATCATCTAAACCCAAAACAGTAGTAGAAGTCATGCGACAGGCAATCAGCACTACTTCGTCTCCCTCTTCGTAAGCATTGAGGGTATGAAAGACGTAGCAAGCAGGACTTTCAAACCAGCGGATATTACTGTTGTCACCGTGACGTGGTACGATACCGAAACGACTAGAGCGATCGCGCTCAAACATCATTAAAGGTTCTCCCCGTTGCGATCGCTCTGGGTTAAAAGTCAGTGGCAAATCCATGAAAATCGTGTAGTTTTCAGTGATGGCAAAATCGTGCATCATCACGCCTATTGGCAGTTCAATTGGCACTGTTCGCAACAGTTCGCCTTCTGCTGAGACTACACTATATTGCAGGTACGGTGGCACAAACAGAGAATACCCAAAGAAGATCATTTCCCCTGTAACGGGGTCTACCTTGGGATGGGCTGTGAAGGCAGAAACCAGCTTGCCATTGTAGCTATACTCGCCAATGGTTTCTAATTCAGGTAGCTTGATGGCGTGAGGTTTACCCCCTTCATTCAGCGCCAACATTTGACCAGCGTGCCACACTAAGGCAGTATTGGCAGTATTTTTGTAAGCACCGTAAGGATTATCCATCTGTGGTGGTTCTAACAATCCACTCCAGATAGCTTTACCCGCTTCTCGTTCTTTTTTCCATCCGGCTGTCTGGACGTAGCGGTTACGATAAGTGGCTATGCCGTTGCTAATTTGCACACCATGCAACATCCCATCCCCATCAAACCAATGATATTCACCGATAGGCGTCCATTGAGGGTTAGGACCATTCCGCACAAACATCCCTGATAGGTCAAGCGGTAATTCACCGATGACTGGCAATTTGTCGGTAGTGATTTCTTCATGGACTGGAGCAAAATTGCCATCGAGATAGGGATTGACTGCTATTGTTACCATTGTCTTGATTTCAGCGTACATTTGTACTGTACATTCTGGTTTGTCATTATGCCCACATGGTTTTGAGGGCGTTGTGGAATTTTTGCAATCGGTCTACAAATTAAACTTTTTTCTCTAGCTGTTTAATTCGTTTGATTTGTAGGAGGTTGCAGTAAGCTAAAACACATCTAATTTGCAGATGAAAATTTTCTCAATATCTTGTGGGGTGGGCATCTTGCCCGCTCTGATTATGCAACTTGAATGCTGATTAGCTTAATCTTCAGAATAGGGTGTGCTAAACCAGACATCTGATATTTACTTAGCGATCGCTTCTGTAGTTTTATTTTTTGCAAGTCCCTAAATTGATTTGCTTCAATCGATAACGAAAGATAATCAATCCTCAGATTTTTTTGAATATACAGCAGTGCTACCATTCAATGACACTCCTTCTGCTGCTACTTCTTGATGCCGATTTGGTTTGATAAATCGCTCTGTTATCGTCTTAATCACGATATACAAAATTGGTACGACAAACAAACTCAAGAAAGTCGCAATTAACATTCCACCAAAAACTGCCGTTCCCAAAGATTGGCGACTTCCGGCACCGGCACCTGTGGCAGTAGCTAAGGGGAAAATTCCCAAGAGTGTAGAAAAAGCAGTCATCAAAATTGGGCGTAACCGCTCTTGTGAAGCCTCAATTACTGCTTTGGTCATCGAAATCCCTTGGTCTCGCAATTGGTTAGCAAATTCCACAATCAAAATTGCATTCTTACTAGCTAAACCAATCAACATTACTAAACCAATTTGACAGTAAACATCATTCGCAAAACCCCGCATTGATTGAGCTATAAGCGCTCCAAAGATAGCTAAGGGAACTGATAACAGAATGATCAAGGGGTCAACGTAATTCTCGTATTGAGCGGCTAGTACCAAAAATACAAAGATTATTCCTAAGCCAAAGATCAGGGGTGCTAAACCACCAGAATCGATTTCTTCTAATGCAGTTCCTGACCATTCATAACCATAACCTGCTGGTAAAACTTCTTTAGCAACTTGTTCCATTGCCTTAATTGCGTCTCCAGAGCTAGAGCCAGGGGCGGCGGCACCATTAATTTCAATTGAGCGGAACAGATTGTAGTGATTTATCGTTTGCGCTCCCACAGTCGGAGTAACTGTAACTAAGTTACTCAAAGGAATCATTTGATTCTTTTGAGAACGAACATATAGTTTACCAATATCTTTTGGGTTGGAACGAAACTGTTGATCTGCTTGAATATACACCCGATAATTGCGCTGCTGGAGATTGAAATCATTTACATATTGCGATCCCAAAGCAGTTTGTAATGTACTGAAGACATCATCTATGGAAACTTGCAATGCTTTGGCTTTATTGCGGTTTACTTCCACAAGCAATTGTGGTGTATCTGCGGCAAAGGTGCTAAATACAGCTTGTAATCCTGGTGTTTGATTAGCTTTACCCAGCAACTGACCCATCGACTGGACTAGATTTTCTAAACCACTGTTACCTCTGCGGTCTTGCAGTTGAAAGACGAAGCCGCCAAAGTTGCCTAAACCCTGAATTGGTGGCGGATTCACAGGAAAAACCCTGGCCTCTGGGATTGCTAATAACTTCCCTTGCAAGCTGCCAATAATCGCCTGTACTGATTGATCGGGTTTTGAGCGCTCGTCCCAAGATTTTAAAGTTGTAAATATGATGCCGCTGTTAGCTGTGCTACCACTAAAACCAAATCCACCGATCGCAAAAGTCCCCAGTACTTCTGGAATTTGCAGAATTTCTTTTTCTACCTTTGCGATTACATCACTGGTATATTGCAGCGAAACCCCTTGTGGACCTTGGATAATTGTGATGAAATAGCCTTCGTCTTCGTCTGGGAGAAAGGCTGTTGGTACTGTGGTGTACAGCCAAGCAGTCATTCCCAAGGAGACGATAAACAACCCAATTACAATACCTTTGATGCGTGTTAGAAAGGTAAGCGATCGCTTATAACCATTTTGTACCCAGTCCAGAAACCTATTAATCTGGTCAAAAATCCAACCCAGTAAGCCTGAAGGTTTTTGTCCTTGACGCAGCAACAGCGCACACAAGGAAGGCGTTAGGGTCAAAGCCAAAAAAGTTGAAATCGCAATGGAGAAAGCGATCGTCAGGGCAAATTGCCGATAAAGTGCGCCTGTAGTTCCCGGAAAAAATGCCACCGGCACAAACACCGCCATCAATACTAGTGAAGTAGCAATAACTGCGCTAGAAAGTTCCGCCATTGACTCACTAGCGGCTCGGCGAGGACTAATTCCTTTATCCTGAATAAAACGGCTGATTTGCTCCACTACTACGATCGCATCGTCTACCACCATCCCTGATGCTAAAGTTAGACCAAACAAAGTCAAACTATTGATGGAAAAGTTAAAAACTTTAACGAAGGCAAAGGTTCCAATTAAGGAAAGCGGAATGGTCAGTGCAGGAATTAAAGTGGTTCGCCAGTCTTGTAAAAACACAAAAATTACAATTACAACCAACACTACCGCTTCAATCAGAGTCTTGACCACTTCTGCTAAGGACTCTTCGACAAATGATGTTGTGTCAAAAGCTACCTGATATTTCATCCCTGGCGGAAAACTCGGTGCCAATCGCACCAGTTCAGCTTTGACTCCCTTGGCTACTTCCAAGGCATTACTGCCAGGAACCTGATAAATCCCTAAACCGACAGCATCATTGCCCCGAAATCGCAGAAATGAACTGTAGTTTTCTGCGCCTAGTTCTGCTCTCCCGACATCTTTGAGCTTAACTAACGTACCATCATCTTGAGTTTTCAGGACAATTTCTTCAAATTCTGACGGTTCTGTTAATCGGCTGACAGCACGCACATCCAGTTGATATCTTTGTCCTTCAGGAGCCGGTTCTTGTCCAATTCTCCCTGCACCAACTTGCAAGTTTTGTTCGGATAGGGCATTTGCTACATCCTTAGTTGTTAGTCCCCGACTGGCAAGCCGACTCGGATCTAACCACAAACGCATTGCATAGCGGCGTTCGCCAAAAACTTGGGCGTTGCTCACGCCTTTGACTCTTTTTAGGGCATCTGCTAAGTAAAGGTCAGCATAGTTACTTAGAAATATGTTGTCGTACTCTTTATTTTCAGGGTATAAACCAATTGCTAAGAGAATGTTGCTAGACTCTTTTGATACCCGCACTCCCGTGCGTTGCACACTCTCTGGTAGTTGTGGTTGGGCAACAGAAACACGATTTTGCACATCCACAGCCGCAATATCTTTATCCCGTGATGAATCAAAGGTGGCTGTAATGGTACTTGTACCATCGTTGCTGCTGCTAGAAGTCAGATATCTGAGTCCCTCAACCCCGTTGATTTGCCTTTCTAAGATATTTGTCACACCGCTTTCTACGACTTCGGCACTAGCTCCGCTATAGTTGGAAGTGACAGTGATTTGGGTGGGACTAATTTCTGGGAACCTAGCGATCGGTAGTGTGGGAATACTGATTAATCCTATTAAAAGGATGACGATCGCACATACCGATGCAAAAATTGGCCGCTTAATAAAGAAGTCAACAAACATAGTTTAAAAATTGGGCTTTGGGTATTTGGTATTTGGCATGGGGTATTGAGCATTGGGCATTGGTTATTTCCCCCCTGCTCCTCTGCCCCCGTCCCTCATCTTCCCTCTTCAGCTAAAGCTTATTACTACCAACTGCTTCAGGTGCAGGAGTAATAGGAGCGCCATTGGTTAAGTTAAGAATGCCGGAAACAACAATTTTGTCCCCCGCTTTTAGTCCTTCGATAACTTGATAATTATTCCCCTCAATAACTCCTAATTTCACCGGTTTTTGTTGAGCTACTAAAGCTGGCGCTCCAGGTTTAGATTTTTCCTGGGGCGCTTGCGCTACAAATACAAAAGTCTCTCCACCCAAGCGAGATACTGCTGTAACAGGAATTAAAATTCCTGGACGTTCGTTCCAGATCACTTTGGTTTGCACTGACTGAAGATTAAGCAGCCGATTTCTGGAATTGCCAAAGTTGGCTTTTACCAAAACTGTCTGCGAATCGGAACTAGCATTTGGGGAGATAAAACTGATTTTACCCGTTGCGATGGGTTTGTCTTGGACATCCAGCATTTGCACAGGTAAGCCCAAGCGCAAGTTTCTGGCTTCGGTTACGGGAACGGAAATATTCAGTTCTAAAGAGTCGTTTCTGGTTAGTGTAGTCAGTTGATCTGCTTTTTCCACATAATCTCCCACTTTTGCGGGAATATCACCAACAATGCCAGTGAAAGGTGCCAGAACTTTTGTGTATTGCAGTTGGACTTGAGCAGCTTGGAGTTGTCCAGCTGCTTGAGTTACTTGCGATCGCGCTTGGGCAATTTCTTCTGGGCGGGAACCATTTTCTAGTTGCCTTAAGTTTTGTTTCTGTTGTTCCAAAGCACCAGCTAGCTCATTAATACTCGATCTTCTGCTTTGGCGCAGTTGATCTAAGCGTTTCTGGGCTACGACCAGGGCAGCTTCAGCGCTTTGCTGTTCTTTGACATATCCTTCTAAGGTATCTTGGGAAACTGCGCCCTCTTTTCTCAATTGTGCGTATCGTTTGGCGCGTGACTGTGCTAGTTCCACATCAGATTTAGCTGACTGAATTTGCGCCTCAGCCTGAGCAATTTCTTCTGGTTGTGATCCTGATTGGGCATCTCGAAAGCGAGCTTGGGCTTGGGCTAACAGCGCTCTAGCTTGGGCAACTTCTTCTTGTCGCGTACCTGCTTTGAGTTCAGCAAGACGTGCTTGGGCTTGTTGCAGTGAGCCTCTAGCTTGTAGTAATTGAGCTTGGACATTATCACTTTGCAGACTAACAATGACTTGTCCTTGTTGAACGCGGTTGCCCTCTTGGATGAAAATCTCGGTAATTCGCCCTTCAACCTGTGGCTTGATGATTACTGAACGTGGAGCCTCTAAGGAGCCAATAAACTCCGAACTTTCTTGAACGGTTTCAGTTTTCACTGTCGCTAGCTTGACCGGAACTGCTCTAGGTTGAGCAGCATTTGCTTCAGCACCACCTTGTGAATTGCTAGCATTACTAGTCTGCCACCAGCGCCAACCAAAACCGACACCTGCAATTAATAAGACGATTCCTAATAGTAGGGGCCAACGACGTTTCTGAGGTGGCTTAGGCGAGCGCTGTGGCAATTGTTGCGACTCTTGGCTAGAATCAGTAACAGTGGGCTGTTCTATTTCGATGGGTAAGGGAGAGTCAGGGAACTCAGAATGGGACATCTTCGTTTTCTCGTCTTGTGGATTTAGACTTGGGCAATCTACTCTTCGCTAAAAAAGCATTAAGTTGAATAGTTTTTTAGCCTTTTTTTATGTATGTTGGTGAAAAAGATGTTTGGGTATTTGGGCGATCGCTCACGATGTCTAGCACCTAAAATGAAGCAATTTTGTTCAGCACATTATGGTTGATTTGTACATTACTTAACTCCGTTCAATTTCTTAAAGTGTAATTTATAGTTTTTTGTTAGTAAGTATAAACCCAGTGCCTTAGCTCAGAGAGAAAGCACGGTTCATGTTGTGGTAGCTAAGGGACTTCCAAATAAAAAAATATCCCATCGCTGTCTAGGCAGGGGAGCAGGGGGCAGGGGGCAGGGGGAGAAAGAAAAATATTATCTGAGTAAATTGGATAATTTATTTTCTGGAAGTCCCTAAAGCTTCTGCCTGTAAAGCGTAGACGTAGCCCGCCGTTCGCGTAGCGTCTCGTAGAGAAGGCATCGCTTCAGTAATTAGAGCAAGTTAGTAGTTGCTTTTCAGTTTTGGAAATGACCAAATAAAGTTACCTCATTGACCACAAGCAACACGAGTAATTTCTCGCGTTGTCACTATGGTTAAATTTGCCGTTGCAAATACCTTAGTTGCTGACTAGATCAAGGGTGCATAAGTTTGTGCCGTACTTGACGCTAAGTTTTCTATGAGTGTCTGCAAGCGCTTGCTTGCATTATAACCACATAGCAGATGAGATTGGTATAAGTTACAGATGAGTTTATCGCCTTTGAGTACTAGTGAATACTGATCTTAAGGAAGAAAAAAGTCTGGAGCGATGCCTTGTTTACGAGACGCTTGTCTGCGACACGCTATGCGTAGCTTTGCTTCTTTGCAGGAGTAAGCCTACGCTGATTAATTCAGCTGTCTTAATCAAAGTTGCGAGTTTCATCAAGTTATCCTCACCAAGAACGACGTGCAATCAGCCAGTGTTCTCTAGATTCCTATTTTTGAGCAGTCTCAACTTCCTACAGTTAGTTCACCCGATCGGTTGATCTTTAAATCACCCGAATGGGTGAGTTAATTTATCTCAATCGGAGCTTTGTCTGTGTAGCTGACGAGTGAGAAATCCTCAATCCCCTTCAACCATCCACAACTGATTTCTTAGAATCGAATTTCGGTAAAATCCCCACAGTTGATTTTCGATTGGTAACAATATGAGAAAAAAGCCACTCATACCGATCGAGCGCTTGCTCTAAAGAATAGTTTTCTTCGGCAAATTGTCTTCCTGTGTTACCTAGCTTCCTCCCTAGAGCCGGATTAGCATATAAATCATGCACCGCAGCGGCCATTGCCTGGGGCGATTCTGGTTCAACAACTATCCCACCACCACTGAGTTCGATCGCTTTAGCAGCAGTACCAGTGGCGGGAACTGAACCCACAATTGGGCGACCACTCGCCAACAACAGTGGTATTTTTGAAGGCATATTGAACGAAATCACATTGTGCTTTTGCACAATTAGCCCGACATCAGAAGCTGCTAGCATTTCAGGTAGTTTTTCTCGCGGCTGTAACGGTAGTAGCAAAACATTATCTGCTCCGTTTGATAGACAATATTCCTGCAACCTTTGCAATGCTCTTGATTCGCCAACAATAACAAAGACAATATCTTTGATATGACGTAAACAAACGGCTGCTTCGATTACTGTCTCTAAACCTTGCGTTAAAGCAATGTTGCCCGAATAAAGTACTACAAATTTCCCATCTAGCTGATGGCTAGATATCCAGGAGTTGCTCTGTTTCGGTAACGGGCGAATGAAATTGACATTTACCCAATTGGGAATACAAACGATTTTATTAACAGGTACTCCCTTATTTACTAAATTCTCACGAAACCCATCAGTGATCACACTAATAGTATGTGCAGTCCGATATGCAAATTTCTCTAAAGCTGCAAGAGTTAGGATCATCCACTTGTTTTTTAATAGCCCGATACGCACAGCCGCTTCTGGTAAAATATCTTGCACATTTAGAACTACTGGGCAGTTGTATAACCAGCCCAATGTTGTTGCTGGCAACGTACCTAGTAGCGGCGGGACTGTTAAGATAATTACATCTGGCCGCCCACCTTTAAAGGCTTGGGGTAAGCTCGTGAAAACAAAGCTCAACTCTAGTAACAGCCGATCAACGAGGTTAGGTTTAGACTTAATTCGGACGTAACTTCGCTCAATAGTCACGCCATTTTTTTGTTCAGTCAGATACCATTTATTCTGATACCCATCATAAATTTCGCGCTGAGGATAGTTGGGCATTCCCGTAATCACTCGCACTTGATGACCTCGCTTGACTAGTCCTTCTGCCAATTCAGTCATTAACGGAGCAATTCCAATTGGCTCTGGATGATAGTTGTAGGAATAAATCAGAATATGCATGAACTATTTGTGATTGTTGTGAAGATAGCATGAGACGATCGGATTACTTATGAATAGCCAGTGGGTATGCTATTGTTATTATTTACAGAATTTTTTTGCATGAAGTACAAAGCTACCGATTTGGAAGCAGTAGGCAGAGATAGAAACTATTTATATCTGATTTGTATCCCTGCATTTTGTTACCTCATTTATTTACAAATGCTGTATTTTGACTGGTTAAATTGTTTGATTAAAAAAAATGTGTTAAACATTGGTTAGAAATTTTCTTTGTGGTTTTCAAAAGATAATTTTTGTCCGGCATAGAATACTTAAAAATCAAAATATGACTTTGTATAAACAGGTTAGGCTGTTGATAAATATAGACTTTATTTTCTAGTAATTATGACAATAGTTGGTCTGTTTATCTCCGAACTAATGCCTCAATTTATACTTTGGGAATTGTAACATTATATTTACTGTTATGCATATAACCCTCATTCCGCCTTTTCAACTGGCACATGAAGTATTTTTAACCAAGTTATCAGTATTGTATTCATTAAGCAAAATCCCACTTTTTGAATAGTTAAAAGGCACTGACCAAAACAGTGTTGGGTGCTGAGTGAGCCATAAATGCTGAGGTAAAAGTAAAATTAATTTTACTCAGCACTGAGCTTTGTAAAACTGTTGATGACAAACTAATAGACATTTGGTGAAATTAAATATGTGTTATCCAGAATCCTTGTATAGACTTAGCAGTGCTACGTCCATACATTCTTTTTCACTCATATTTCTAATGAGGTTATATGATAACCCCACTAGTTAACTGAACTAGTAGGGCTAGAATAGAGATTCAGTAAATTTGGCAAGCTCTGACTAGAAAGCCCTAATTTCTAGTAAGAGGCTTGCTTTTTCTTTACAGTTGAAGCTACACCCAAACCAGCAAATGCTAGCAAACCCAAGAGAGAAGCAGGCTCAGGGACTTTGGACACTTGAATAGAGCCAGAATTTTGATCTAGTGTTGTTGACGCTCCCTGTTGATCGACATCCTGACGTAATTGCAAAGAGTCGCCAACCGTTCCCTGAAAGAAATATTCTCCAATTACACCCGTTCCTCCGGCGACATCAAAGGGGCCAAATAATGTCTGAGTGGCAGTATTAAAATTGAAAGCAAAGAAGCTAGATTCTGACACTCCACCACTAACGGTGTTATAGGTTCCCAGAAGATTTTTAGATGGGTCTAAGAAGGAGACATTCAAGGATTGTAAAAAATTGGTGGCTCCACTACCAGCTTCTGAAATGATTGTTGGTGCTGTAGTTTCGTCGTAGCTGAATGAACCTGTTGCTGAGTAACCAGCGTTACCTTGCCAGTTAAAGTTTAATTCAATAGCTTGGGCTGGGTTGTTAGCACTAGTAGCGATCGCAACACTGGTTACTGCGATCGCGGTGATTTTGGCGAAAATATTTTTCATGGTCATAACTCCAAAATTGATTGTCATGATGCATATATCAATGCATCAATCAAAACTAAGCTTACGATAGAAATATATATCCGTAAATACCGCACAAAATACGGTATGTAATGTAATGAATTTATGAAGAGAAGCACTTGTTTTATAAAGTTTTGCATAAAATGTTAAGTCTGTAGTGATGTCTGACAACAAACCCCTCTGCGTCTATGCTTCTTTCACTCTGGCTTAACTTACATTCCTCATTTATCGTAAATTAAAGGGTTTAAGACCCCTGCGTTTTCACGTAGCCCAGTTACTCTGGGGGACCTTCTAACAGTAGGGGTTTAAATCCCCGTCTGTTTGCGTAGCGTGCCGCAGGCAAAATGTCTTTAATGTTGAATTTAGAATTGTTAACTATGGGGTTTTCCCTTTATTCTCTTCGATGACCGATTCAGCGAAAAATCACGAGCGATCGCTTGAGAATAACTGATAAAGTTGAGCTACGCAAAGTTGAAAACAGTGTTATATGCCTGGGTTTCTATTAGAAGTTGGTACAGAAGAACTACCTGCAAGTTTTCTCAGTGATGCTTTAGTGCAATGGCAGGAACGCATTCCCCAAAGCCTGGAAGCAAACGGCCTCAAGGGCGAAAGTGTCCAGGTGTACGGTACTCCCCGGCGGCTGGCGGTAGTGATTACAGGTCTACCATCGCAGCAACCAGATCGAGAAGAAGAAATTAAAGGGCCCCCCGCCCAAGCCGCCTTTAAAGATGGTCAGCCAACAGCCGCCGCCGCAGGTTTTGCCAAAAAGCAAGGTGTGGAACTGGATGCGCTCTCAGTTCGCCCCACTGACAAAGGGGAATTTGTATTTGTGCAAAAAAGAATTCCCGGTCGTCCTGTGGCGGAAATTTTGACAGAACTTGTTCCTCAGTGGATTTGGGGTTTAGAAGGTAAGCGGTTGATGCGTTGGGGAAATGGGGATGCGAGGTTTTCTCGACCGATTCGTTGGTTGGTAGCTTTGTTAGATGAGACGGTGCTGCCTTTAGAATTAGTGAATGGTTCTAAAACGGTTCAGAGCGATCGCATTTCTCAAGGTCATCGGGTCTTACATCCTGAACCTGTGACAATCGCCCAAGCTACGGATTATGTTACCGCCCTTAAGTCTGCTTATGTCACCGTTGACCCAGAAGAACGGTCAAATCTGATTAAAGAGCAAGTAAATGCAGTCGCAGAGAATTTAGGCGGGTATACAGTAATTTACCCCGATTTGTTAGCGGAAGTAACCAACCTTGTAGAATATCCTTCCGCAGTTGTTGGTAAATTTGAACCAGAATTTTTAGAATTACCAACTGAGGTAATTACTGAAGTAATGGTTACTCATCAACGTTATTTTCCTGTATTCAAATCAGGGAGTTTTGAGCAAGAATTATTGCCCAACTTCATCACTATTTCTAACGGAGATCCGAAAAAATCAGATATTGTTGCCGTCGGGAATGAAAGGGTAATTCGTGCGAGATTAGCTGATGGCAGATTTTTCTACGAAGCTGATTTAACTAAGCCAATAGATAGCTTTTTACCCCAGTTAGAAAAAGTCACTTTCCAAGAAGAATTGGGTTCGGTGCGTGCCAAGGTAGATCGAATAGTTAAAATTGCCGAGCAAATTAGCAGTCAATTAAAATTAGCTGAAAATCAAAGCCAAAGAATCCAACGTGCTGCTTTATTATGTAAAGCAGACTTGGTGACACAAATGGTATATGAATTCCCCGAATTGCAAGGCATTATGGGAGAAAAATATGCCTTAGCTAGTGGTGAAGATGCTGAAGTAGCAAAGGCAATTTATCAACATTATTTGCCAAAGGGAGCCGGTGATATCTTACCTGAAACACTTACGGGTAAAATTGTTGGTTTGGCAGATAGATTAGATACTTTAGTGAGTATCTTTGGTTTAGGCTTAATTCCTTCCGGTTCATCCGATCCCTTTGCCTTGCGGCGTGCCGCTAATGCTGTAGTTAAAATTGTTTGGTTTGATAATCTGCCAATAAATTTAGATGATTTATTGAAGCAAATAGCAACAGACTTTGCAGCCAAATATCACAAAGATCGGGCATCATTAACCACAGCATTACAAGAGTTTTTCTTGCAACGCATCCGTACTTTATTACAAGAAGAAAAACAGATTGATTACGACTTGGTAAATGCAGTATTAGGAGAAAACGATCCAGAATACACAGAACGGACTTTAAAAGATTTATTGGATGTACGCGATCGCGCCTTATACTTACAACAAATCCGCAACGACAGTACCTTAGATAACATCTACGAAACCGTTAACCGTTCCACACGATTAGCCGCTCAAGGTGATTTGGATACAAAACAGCTAGAACCAACAACCGTAGTTCGTCAAGAATTATTCCAAAAGCCCTCTGAAAGCGCTTTGTATAATGCACTAATCGAATCAGTGCCGCAAACTCAAGCAGCACAGCAAACGCGAAATTATCAACTGTTAGTAGCAGCACTCACAAAAATTGCTCCCGCAGTTAGTAACTTCTTTGATGGCCCAGATAGCGTTTTAGTTATGGACTCCGATCTAGAAGTTAAGCGTAATCGGTTACATCTGCTGGGACTAGTTCGCAATCATGCCCGTGTTTTAGCTGACTTCGGTGCGATCGTCAAAAATCTGTAGCGTAGGTCAACAAAAACTTGTGTAATTTTTGCCAAGAAACGCTAGTATAGGGAGTGCTTAACCAGGGACACTCTGCTGCAATCTATGTCCAAAGCTACTGTTATTGGATTGGGAAAGTCCGGTGTTGCTGCGGCGAGATTGTTGAAACGGGAAGGTTGGGAGGTAGAGCTGAGTGATGGCAACACCTCCGAAACCCTCCTAGAACAACAACAAGGACTCGCTGCCGAGCAAATAACCGTGAAACTAGGACAATCCCTAGAATTGAATGGTGCTAATTTACCCCAATTAATAGTCGTTAGTCCTGGCGTGCCTTGGGATATTCCCGTATTAGTTGAGGCACGCCAACTAGGTATTGAAACCATTGGCGAAATGGAACTCGCTTGGCGAAATTTACAATCGCTACCTTGGGTAGGAATTACTGGCACTAACGGCAAAACTACTACCACAGCTTTAATTGCTGCTATTTTCCAAGCAGCAGAATTAAATGCACCCGCCTGCGGGAATATTGGTTATGCCGCTTGTGAAGTTGCCCTATCTCAGGGAGCAGGGGGAGTAGGGGAAGCATTTGATAATTCCTCACTCCTCACTCCTAACTCCTCACTCGATTGGGTGATTGCGGAAGTTAGCAGCTATCAAATAGAATCTTCGAGTTCTCTTGCTCCCCGGATCGGGGTTTGGACGACTTTCACACCGGATCATCTCAGTCGCCATAAAACTTTAGAAAACTATTACAACATCAAAGCCAAGTTATTACGTCAGTCGGAATTGCAAGTATTCAATGGCGATGATGCCTACTTGAGCCAGCTAGGTTTAAGTGCTTGGCCTGATGCCTATTGGACAAGTGTGAGAGGAAAAGATTTTCTGATTAGCGAAAAAGGCTTTTATATCGAAGACGGCTGGGTTGTGGAAAAATTGACTGCAACCTCGACACCAGAACCGATTGTGAAAGTATCTAGTTTGCGAATGGTGGGAGAACATAACCAGCAAAATCTGTTGATGGCAGTAGCAACGGCAAGATTAGCAGGAATTAATCGTGATGCGATCGCACGCGCAGTTCGGGAATTTCCTGGTGTTGCCCATCGTTTGGAGCATATCTGCACATGGGAAGGGATTGATTTCATTAACGACAGCAAAGCCACCAACTATGATGCGGCTGAAGTTGGTTTAGCATCCGTTAACAGTCCAGCGATTTTAATTGCTGGTGGAGAAGCCAAAGCAGGGGATGATACTGGCTGGCTAGCACAAATTCAAACCAAAGCTGCTGCTGTGTTATTGATTGGTTCTGCTGCACCCGCCTTTGCCAAACGTCTCCGAGAGGTGGGGTATCATAACTACCATATTGTGGAAACTATGGAAAGGGCAATTCCCAAGTCGGCAGAATTAGCCAAGCAGTATCAAGCGCCTGTGGTGTTGCTATCTCCGGCTTGTGCAAGTTTCGACCAGTACCCGAATTTTGAGGTGCGGGGCGATCGCTTCCGTCATCTATGCCTTGCTTGGGCAGGAGGTTGGAAACCCGCCGGAGTAGAACTTACCGAACTTGAAAACTCTAGTCAAGAGTCAATAGTTCAAAGTCGATAAGCATCGTTTCTTAACAAGTTCGTAGTAAGGACTTTAGTCCTTTTTTTCTAAGCACTAAAGTCCTTACTATAAACTTTCAAAACTAACTTTACAAAATATCTAGAAGGATTGTTTAGTGCTAATTTAGTATTTTTCTATAATTATATTTTGCTGTAGTTTGCAACTTCAACCTCATGAGCAATGCTTGTAGGTTTAGGAATAGGTAAACCATCTTCTAGCATTCCTTCAATATGAAATTCAATAGCTTCTGCAATCATTTGCTTGACTTCTTCTAAAGTTTCACCCACAGCTACACAACCTGGTAAATCAGGAACATAAGCAGAGTAATTACCTTCAGCCTTTTCAATCACCACTACATACTGCATTGCGGTTCTCCTTATAACTGTGCTTGCCTCCAAATACTACTGAGAGTACCAGGGGCTAAGTCGTCAGACAATTTACCTGGAACTGTAACCACACCGGGTTTATCAGGATGTTTGAACTGTCGATGACTACCTTTAGTTCTATCAAGATACCAACCATCAGCTTCCAGTCACTTGATTACATCACGTACTTTCATGTTACTACTTATCTGTACAGGTAAAATTTCTGTTACAGATAGAGTGCCTTATTGAGAAAGCAAAGTAAACACAATTATGTCAGCAATTCTGTCCGTCATGTTGTCATAGGTTTTAGTATTCCTACCCAACACATCAATCAACCAATAGGGCGATTTCCAGGATTGACTGCATGAATATATTCACTACCCGATCGCGGTCTTCCTCGTTTATAATAAGCTTCTTCTGGTTTACCCCATCCTAACTGCAAAATCATTTCCAAAAAGCTAGAATTTTCCCACTTGCACAAACTTGCCCACTCTGTTCTTTGAACAATTCTCTCTACATCAGATGTGACAATTTGTTGGTGTTGTTTACTATTATTAAAACTCAAGTATAAATCCATTCCTATAGTGACTTCATACCAAAATTCTACGATGGAATTTTTAGCGGCTTTTAATATCTCTAAGTCACCATTGAGGGCAATTAACTCAGTATCTATTTCGGGATAGTGCAAGTTTTTTCCTTTAACTGTCACTTCTCGCCAAATAATACCGGAAACTCGATTTTCTTTCTGATACTCGTGAATTGCAGTTTTAAAATCTTGATAGGCAGTAAACTGTTGCAACCCATCAGTGCTGATAAACTGGTCAATTACAGGATTGCCAGAGACTTTTATTTCTAACTTTAAGCGTTTTCCTTTGAGGCAAGCTTGGCGTTCGGCTGCCAAAATTTGAATTAGTTCTTGGGTGGTGTAAACCTTTGACATCAGAATACACTCTAGTTAATTATTGGACAATGGGCATTGATTACGGACTATAGACTATGGATTAATTTCCTCAATTGTTAATACAGATATTTCAATATTATGCTTTGACATCGGCGGCAATGTAGTAACAGATATAACTAAAAATTAGGGCAGACCAATTTGGTCTACCCCATAAATTACTTAGCTAACTCACTACTAAACTCGTTAAAGGCTCGCCGCTTTAGCTGTGCTGTTTCAGTGCGTGGTAATAAATCAAAGATTATACGAAATTGATCGTCTATATCTTCAAAAGGTACTTGACCCTTTTTATTCAAAACTACTTCACCTGACTTATTTAACACCACTACTTGAGGAACGCTTCCAGCATAGTAATATCCTGGTTCAGTTGGGTCGTAGGTCTCTTTCTGGGGGATAGTATCTACATTAATCGGCATAATCTCTGCTACGCGACCATAAAATTCCTGTACCCGTGAAATGGAAATGGCATATCTTTTGGAATCGCTACTATCATCCAGATAAAAAGCCAAAAATACGGGTTTATGTTCCGCTAAAGTCTGTGCTAGTGTCTGTCTGGGAGGAACCAATGAACCATTGCCAGCATAAACAACAAAGATGTTGCCATCATATAAATCATTATTCAGACCAGCAGATGCAGGTTGCATACTTATAATGAAAAGACTTACAAGCAACAACAGGCATTTGGACAACCACCTTTGCCAGCTAGTAATTTGTTTATGTAAAAAAAGAAACTTTGTGCTATTCATCAAAAGGAACCTTGCAAGCTACTACTTGTTGTGAGTTTGTGCTGAATTCGGCCAACTGGGCTGGATATGTAATTACGCTTACGCACTATTTTTTAGGATAACGCCTACTGAGATTATCTCTCGCAAGTGGCTGGTATCGCTACGCGCAAGTCAAAACAGAGCTAAAGTAGCGCAACAATCCAAAATCTAAAATTGTGATTACTGGCTTTTTCAGCCAGGATTCGCTAAACTCACAAGATTAAATTTGCACTTTTAATTAGCAACCGCCAGAAGACTAGGGTACAGATGTGGGAAACAAAATACAATTCATAGATAGGCTGCGATTGGGTTTCGCGGTGTCAGTGGCCAAGAGTGTGACCTTTATAGTGCGATGTCTTCGACGGGCTGCGCCTACGCTCCGTCTGGGTGCTGGTAGTGTATTACCAGGCGCAATCGCTCGTCGCATTGAACCCCGCCTTTTACAATTATTGAGTCAGCAAGTTAAAAACGGAGTGATTTTAATTGCTGGTACTAACGGCAAAACCACTACAGCCCTGCTTTTATGCACAATACTAGAACGCAAGGGGTTTCGTGTCACTCATAATTCTACAGGTGCAAATCTGGAAAATGGCTTGATGACGGCGCTGTTAGAAAGCACCAACTTACTAGGTACGCTAAATTCTGATTACGCCATTTTAGAAGTTGACGAAAATATTGTACCGAAAGTATTAGCGCCACTCCAGCCGCGAATCATTCTCTGTTTAAACTTGTTCCGCGACCAACTTGATAGGTACGGCGAAGTAGATACAATTAGTAAGCGTTGGACAAAAGTTATTTCTACCCTACCAGTAGAAACGGTGGTAATTCCTAATGCTGATGACCCAACATTATCTAACCTCGGTCAGCAGTTACCCCAACGAGTGTTATTCTTTGGCTTGAATGAACCAGAACATTATCTAGAAGCAATTCCTCACGCTGTTGATTCTATTTATTGTCCCAAATGTGGACATTCTCTAGATTACAAGGGTGTTTATTTGTCTCATTTGGGAGATTTTACTTGTCCTAAGTGTGGTTTCACTAAAAGTAAACCAACTCTGGAAAGTAGTGAATGGTCGCAAATTTTAGTTGGTTTGTACAATAAATATAATACTTTAGCTGCTACAACTGCCGCTATTGAGTTAGGAGTTGATGAAGTAACAATCAGAGATACTATTAATACCTTTCAAGCTGCTTTTGGTCGGGCTGAAGATTTAGTAATTAACGGTAAACGAGTGCGAATATTGTTATCAAAAAATCCTGTGGGAACGAATGAAACTATTCGCGTAGTTACTCAAAGCACAGATAAAACCACACTGCTGGTACTAAACGATCGCACGCCCGATGGCACTGATGTATCCTGGATTTGGGACGTAGATACCGAGAAATTAGTCGAACGCGGCGGGACTTTAGTCGTGAGTGGCGATCGCGTCTACGATATGGCACTACGTTTACGTTACAGCCAAAAGTCCCTTGATAGCAACTTAAATTTAATTGTCGAAGAAGATTTGCGACAAGCGATCGCTACTGCATTAGAGCATACACCAGAGAATGAAACTTTGCATATTCTACCTACCTACTCAGCCATGTTAGAAGTGCGAGAAGTTCTGACTGGTCGTAAAATTCTTTAAATTGGGTAGTGGGAATTAGAGAAATTTTTCCCATTTCCCCGTTCCCAACACCTAATCCAATTACGAATTACGAATTACGAATATGAATTCTCAAAATTTAGAATTAACAATTGGTTGGTTGTACCCGACGCTGATGAGTACTTATGGCGATCGCGGTAATGTAATTACTATAGAACGTCGCGCTCAGTGGCGAGGATACGATGTTAAAGTGTTACCCCTAGATCAAAATTCCACAGCCGCAGATATTAAAACTGTAGATGTAATCGTGGGTGGTGGCGCACAAGATCGTCAGCAAGAAATTGTCATGCGTGATTTGCAAGGTGCAAAAGCTGATGCAATGCGTGACAAAATCGAAAATGGAACACCGGGAGTATTTACTTGTGGTTCACCCCAATTACTGGGACATTATTATGAACCAGGCTTGGGACAACGAATTGATGGTTTGGGAATACTCGATTTAGTTTCTGTGCATCCTGGTGAAAATACTAAGCGCTGTATTGGCAACTTGGTAATTGAAGTGACAGCTTCACGCCTAGCGCGAGATTTAAAAGAGATGACGGGTAGCACACCATATTTGGTAGGCTTTGAAAATCACGGTGGACGCACCAAACTGGGAAAAGTGGAAGCTTTGGGACGTGTGGTATACGGCTTGGGAAATAATGGTGAAGATGGGACAGAAGGAGCATTTTATCAGAATGCGATCGCTACTTATTCTCACGGTCCTTTATTACCAAAAAATCCTTTCGTCGCCGATTGGTTAATTCAAACAGCACTACGGCTAAAGTATCAGCAGCAAATTAAGTTGGAACCTTTTGACGATAGCCTCGCTGCACAAGCACGAGAAGCGATGTTTAAGCGGTTGAAAGTAAGTTTGCCAAGTGTTGCTGCGGCTAAGGTTTAATTTCAGTTCGTTGATTAAGCCTCTCCTCGTGTTGTGGAGAGGTTTGAGACAGGTCAAATTTGACATAAAGCAGAGGGCAAAATGACTCAAGCATTAGCCCAAGTAACATTTCTGCCAACTGGAGTTAAACAGTACAACGCCGTTTTTTCTAAAGGGCGATACCTGCGGTAAGCTGTGCCGATGCTAATAATCAGCCACGTCGGCTAAAGTACCATAAACTAGTTGTTTTAAATTAACTGGAGTTTAGACTAGACTAAGCCATGCAAAAAGACCTAGCAAGGCTGAGTTAATCAGAGACTTAGCAACATTCTCTGAGTCAAACTATGCAATCAGAATAATGTTCGCATTAGTCAGAGCCGCCTGATTTGACAGTCTAGCAATCTGAAATTGGAAAGTGCTGTTATTAATAACATTAAAGAACAGATTACCAGTGGGTTGATCGTAGATGAAGCTTGTGGTTGTAGCAGTAGTACCAAGATGGAAAAGGCTGGGATTAAGTATACCCAAGGGTTGAGCTAGTCCGAATTCAGATATGGAGATAAAAATCTTATCATCAACGGCATCAAAGTCAGCGATCGTATCATAGCCGTCTACCGGCAAAGCAGGATCGTAGGGGCGATAAGGGTCAGATTTGGTAGTGTTGGGAATACGCAACAAGAAACTATCTTGACCAGCACCACCAGTTAACACATCTAGACCTACTCCGCCTATAAGTTGGTCATTACCAGCACCACCATTGAGTGTATCATTGCCAGCACCACCATTGAGGGTATCGTCCAAGCCCGTGCCTTCAAGAATAATTCCGGTTATCTTTGGGGCTGTGGTAATCGTTAGTGTTGGTTGGCTTACGGATGCAGGATCAACCGCAAATGCTCCAAATTCTAATGCACGCAGAGCTATCCCTACAAAAGAATCTCCATTGCTAACTAGGTTTTTGACAAAATCAGTCACATTAAAAGTGAGCAGCTGACCGACCGAAGGTAACAAGGTATCAACAGTATCTAAGAGTGTACTAGCCTGAAGATCAGAAGCCTCAGCTAAACCATTACCAACATACCCATAGGCTCCCACGATATCTGGACTATCATTCTCAGCTACTCCAAGTCCTGATACTCCTAAGTCCGTTATCCGAACCTGGAATGTTGCGCTGATAATGGCTTCTTGCAGTGGGAAAGACAATGTGTTGATGTTGAATTCAGCAAATTCTGCTGCTTCTCCGATGTCGCCAAGTACGACGGTAAAGTAATTACCAGGAAATACTTCATCGCCTAGTCCATCAAATACAGATGACGGAGGTAAATCAGCATCAATAACTTCAAAGGTTATTGTTGGAGCAAACGTAAAAGTGGCCATTAACAAATTCCTTTTTTTATTTGCTATTAGTACTGGGGTTTAGGCTAAAAGCGATATGATAGAAGGCAAAGCAAATGGAATTAGAGATTAAAATATTCTCAAGTCAGGCTGAAAGCATCCGCAACTTTTAACTATTGCGTAGTATATATGTTCCAAATAAATAATACAATAATGACAATCAAACAAGGGGGTGTCTGATTAAATACAGTGCCCCTTTTGGCAGAAAGTGAGAAAAGAACTACCATTACTCACCTGCCAACATGATTTGTCCCAGACTTGAAGAGTGTCGTCAAGTAGCTTACAAATATTGAGATTTTTGCGGTGATTGGTACTCCTACCTCTGCACCAAAACCTAGCTGAAATTCCCCTGGTTGGGAACCAGGAAAAAAGCGTCACCATAAAAACTGATGCTCAATTGTTAAAAAACAGTAACACACCACGTCAATAACCACCAGCTGCTGTTTAATACTCAAGATTATTCATTACTAAATCTCTGATTAACTCAGCCTTGCTGGGTCTTTTTGTATGGCTTAGTCTAAACTCCAGTAACTAATGCTTATGAGGAATAATGGGAGCATCCCATTTCCTCGCTTTTCATCTCAGAAATTAAAGAAGCGCTACAATCCACATTTTATTGTTGTTGAAGTGCAAACTTCATATCTGTTAACTCTAATTCTCCTCCGTTCGTCATTAATACTAAATTAATGCCTAAAACACTTTTTCCTGTAGTTGTATAGTTAGTTGGAGGTATTTGATTAGTCAAATCAAAATTCATAGCACTTGCATAGATCATTTGATATGGAGTTGCTTTATCGCCAAGTAAAAATGATGTGATAGCTACTCGTGCTGGTGCTTTCTTTACTACACCTTTTAAAGCTAAAGGCACTAGCCTGAATTGCTTTTGAGTATTAGAGGTATTAATTCTAACGATACATCTAGCTCTTGGCGATTGTGCATTTACGGTTATAGGAGAGCGAAGTGTAAACTGATTTATTTGCGGATCGAAACTTATATTACATCTCCTACTAACCAAAAATTTTGGCTGGTTGTCTATTGCAGTAGCAGTGCTAGATGAATTGGCATCATAACAATAGAAAAAAAACAAGCACATTAATATGAAAAAATTACGTGCATCATTTAATCTCAACATAACTTCCTCTTCATCAACAGAAATTTTTAATCTTAAAGAAGAATACATTCGGTAGATTCAATGAGTGGGGGATTTAGACCCCATCACTCATTGAAGACCACCAAATTTGGAATTTGGTGCGGTGTATCACCATCTATCCGCAGACTCGCTAAAAGCGAGGACTAGCAACGTCTTAGGTCAAAATAAAGCCTTACATCCCCAGCATTGAGATCTGCTGTATCAACGAAAATAGAACTTCCTCGTGAGGATTGTGCAATCATATTAATACCTAATAGTCCTTGCCCACCACCACTACATAAACCTGTAGCAGCTAGAACAGTAATCTCATCTTGCTCCGCAAATGCCTTACTAGATGTAAACTTGGTAGTCTTAGGGGGAGCTACAGCTTGACCAAAAGCACCACCACTAAAGCTATAAGTTCTGTTTAAACTGGTACCTCTACTCTTGCTATCAATATCAGTAGTGCCTTGGTACAGTACTTGTACATCTTGGATGATGAAACCACTTGGAATAAAAGTTTGAACGCGTAAAATACACCTTTGACGCTGACCATTGAATGCACTAAAGTTATCCAAGACGATCGATAAGGTTCTACCATCCTCTCCAGCAAGCTGATCGTCAACAATACATCCACCAGACCCGATTGCATCTCCAAAAGTAATACTAGGCGACTCTTGAGCCAAAACCTTGGTCCCAATCACGTTGAGTCCAAGAATTGTAGATAGAGACAGTAATACACCAAATTGTTTAAAGTTCATATTGATTGTACCTATGTTGTTAAAGTTGTTTTTTCATGGACAATGCAGTCAAAATACATCTCCCTCAACTATTTAACTAGTGCAGGATAAATCTCTAGAAGGTTTACTTTATTTAGAAACTAAATCGTTTTTAACTGTGGCAGGAATTAACTTAGTGTAGGTATAGTATCACCTACGTAGGACTCACCTGTAATAGCCTAAAGTCTTGAGATTAAAAAATGGCACTTTCTCTGTAAAATCCATGAGAGAACTCTCCTACAGATGCAAAAATAGAATTAAGCTTCAATACCTTCGCTAAGAAAAGAGGTAGTCTAGCTTTTGCCGAAATACCCCAACGCAAGAAGGCGGTAAATTCTCAAGCTAATTAATGCAATAGTTGAGTGTCTCTATCCTGAAGTTACAAAAAGAATCTGAGGAACTTGTGAGGAAATATGGTGCTTATTAAAACTTAAATTTTGTCAGGATTCAAACTGGAGTTTGCTGAAATATCAACCAAACTAATATTAAAACTATAGAGATATTTATGTTGTTTGTCCTTATATGAGATATCTGATTAAAAAGAATGTGAGGAACTTGTGAGAAAACAGGGTACTTATTAAAACTTAAATTTTGTTAGGATTCAAACTGGAGTTTACTGAAATATCAACCAAACTAATATTAAAACTATAGAGATATTTATGTTGTTTGTCCTTATATGAGATATCTGATTAAAAAGAATGTGAGGAACTTGTGAGGAAATAGGGTACTTATTAAAACTTAAATTTTGTCAGGATTCAGACTGGAGTCTGCTGGGATATGAATAAAACTAACATTAAAGCTACAGAGATATTTATGTCGTTATCTTTTTGTATGAAACATCTGGTGAACAAGTATGTAGAGACGTTGCATTGCAGCAAATTTTTGTTGCAGTTCCCATGCAATGGTATAGCTTCCCAGCGATCGCTTTTCATCCACATTGCATCGGGCGATCGCAGGTTGCAATTGCAGAACCATTGGTATAATTTCTGTGGCTACAGGTAAGTTGGTGGTCATAATTGCTTTGTGGCTACTTCACCTGCTTTAACTATAATCTTTTCACAATTTACGGTGGAATGAGGGTTAACTCATGAAGATTGGAATTATTGGCAGTGGAAACATGGGACGCTCTCTAGGTATACTCTGGGCAGAGCAGGGGCATGAAGTATTTTTTGGCTCTCGTGATGCCGAAAAAGGAAAAGCAACAGCAGAGTTCGCAGGACGCGGAACGCAAGGTGGAACAAATGATCAGGCGGCGGCGTTTGCTGATGTAATTTTGTGGACAGTACGCAACATTATGCCAAAACAGTTGCTTTCTCATCCTGAAGTTCTCGACAGTAAAATTATTATTGATTGTAATAATCAGGATATTCCTGAAGGATTTGCTTATCCACCAATAGTAGAATCCCTAGCCGAAAAGCTTGCTAAAGATATACCTCAAGCGCTGGTGGTAAAAGCTTTTAATACGATGGCGCAGGAAGTCTTTGAATTAGCACCTGAACCACTAAAAGATTATGGAGTTTCTGTTTTTGTTGCAGGAGATGATGAACAAGCCAGAAAAACAGTGATGGGACTTGCCCAAGAAATCGGATTTTTAGCAGTAGATTCTGGTGTTTTACGTAACGCTCGATTGGTAGAAGGCTTAGGAGATTTTATTCGCCTGATCATGATTGGTCAAAAACAAGGTGTTTATGCAACAATCTCTGTCAATGTCTTACCTACAGCGTCAGAACAACGCTTAGGTGGACGGCAAGCTTCGAGTTTGAAGTAAGTCGGCGATCTGGTGGCAACAGGATGAAATGGTGATTCTATAAAGCCAAAATGTTAGGGGTAGTTATTTAACCACCCCTCTATTGCCCTAATAATTTAGAATTTACTTGCAGACCCCTTAATGGGAAGTTAATTTACTCAGAAATGTTAATCGAACTTTCAACTTGAGAAGTAGCCAATGTTGGTGCAGAGAAAATCCGCGAGTACAAACTTGATGGTTGTTGATGAGCAACAACTGGTAGAACTTGACGAGCATGAGCAGCTAGTTCTATTGCCTTTACATCATAAGTCTGCGTTGCCAACTTGGGATAAAATCCGATTCCGATGATTGGTAGCAGCAAACAAGCGGTAATAAATATTTCGCGGGGTTTGACATCAGATATTACAGCATCCAAGTGCAAGTCTTGACTTTGCTCACCGTAAAACACTTGACGCAGCATCGACAGTAAATAAATTGGTGTCAAAATCACGCCAACTGCTGACAGCAGAACGACTACAACTTTGAAGCTGGAACTGTAAACATCACTGCTGGCGATACCCAGAAATACCATCAACTCACCCACAAAACCACTCATTCCGGGTAAGGCGAGAGAAGCCATTGAACCAATGGTAAACAGAGCAAAGGTTTTGGGCATTACCTTAGCCATACCGCCCATTTTATCCATCATCAAGGTGTGGGTGCGATCGTAAGTCACGCCAGATAGGAAGAACAAGCTAGCAGCAATCAAGCCGTGGGAAACCATCTGTAACACTGCACCACTGATACCCAGTTCTGTGTAAGAGGCAATCCCAATCAGCACAAACCCCATGTGGGCAATTGAAGAGTAAGCCAAACGACGTTTGAGATTGGTTTGAGCAAAGGCACAGCAAGCACCGTAGACAATGTTCACCACACCCAAAACTGCTAACACTGGGGCAAAAGTCACATGGGCATTGGGCAACATTTCCACATTGAAGCGGATGAGAGCATAACCACCCATTTTTAACAACACACCAGCCAAAATCATCGAACCGGGTGCTGATGCTTCACCGTGGGCATCAGGTAGCCAAGTGTGTAAGGGGAAAATCGGTAACTTTACACCAAAGGCTATTAAGAAACCTGCATAAACCAACAATTCCAAGGTTTTGGGGTATTCTTTCATTCCTAGAGTCGCCATGTCGAAAGTGACGGTATCTCCAGAGAATGCCATTGCAAAACCGGCAATCAAGATAAATATTGATGCAGCAGCGGTGTAAAGAATGAATTTGGTAGCAGCATAACGGCGGTTTTGTCCTCCCCAAATGGAAATCAGCAGGTAAACTGGCACTAACTCGATTTCCCACATCAGGAAGAACAACAGCAAATCTTGGGCAACAAATACGCCAAGTTGGGCGCTGTACATCGCTAACATCAAACCATAAAATAATCGCGGCTTGGTGTTAACTTTCCAAGCCGCGAATATTGCGAGGGTATTTATTAAGCCTGTCAGAAGCAGTAAGGGCATCGATAAACCGTCAACTCCCACAGCCCAATGCAAACCTAACTGCGGTATCCAAGGATAGTTTTCTATAAGTTGGAGTGTTGAGCTTTGGAAGTCGTACTTATACCAAAAGGCATAAATCATCAGTGCAAAGTCGGCAAAAGCAACGCCCAGACCATACCAGCGGACAGTTCTACCTTCCTTGTCTGGGATTAGGGGGATGGCTAAAGCAGCCACCAAGGGTAAGAGGATTATGGCTGTTAGCCAGGGAAATTCAATAGCATTCATCACTTCTGACAATCAATTTGGCTTATCGCTTTTAATTTCATTATATTAAGGATTCAATACTTTTGTAAACATTCTTTAACTATAGAAAATTAAATTTTTGACATAGATAAGAATATATACTCATTGAATGTCAAATTATCAGGATAAATAAGAATAAATACTTATCTGTTTTTGACGATTCCATTCTAAATGTAAACTTTTGCAACGTCAACAAATAACAGGAGCTAAAGCCACCGTTACAATACAGTTAAATTTCCATGCTTCATCCCTATTGTCAGGGCTATCTAGTCTATGCTTCTAAGTTGAGTCATAGACCTAACGCCCAACCCTTTTTCTACTAGCGTTGGGTAGGGTGTAGAAAATGGATAACTAACAAGTATGAATCTCGTCTAATCAATTGCAGCAAGTCCCAGACTATAGGTACATCCGGGGACGAAGACATGAATTATGGCTGGTATAAAAAATTAGTAAGATACCGTAGGCGTAGCCCGTCGTAGACATCGTACAGCCATTAATATCCGAAGTATGTGATGGGCTACCTGATGCACTTTTATGTCAACTTTCTTGAACTCGAAGATGTATCATCCTAATTCAGTGTCATCCACTGACAAAAACTCATGTAATTCTTTTATAGTGAGTGCAGGATGGTACATATTAGGTTCGATTTTATAGACTTCCAAAAAAGATGCGATCGCTTCTTTAAGTTGCTTGATTGCTGCTGCTTGATTTATCCCTTGTCTTACCAGTCCATTTTCTAAACATAAAGCAAACCAATAACCAGCACTCTTTCGCAAAACTGTTGTGTAGAAGTCCATAAATGTTTATTAGTGAGACAATAGTTGAAGCAACAGGTAATTTGGGCAATTATTCATGATCAAAAGCTAGCCACTTCCACAGGAAGTTCAACGGCTAATTTTTTACGGTTGGTTTTGATTTGTTCAATTTTTTGAAGAGTTTCAGCAGTTAAATAACTTTTGCGATCGCCTATAATTTTAATACTACAGTATGTGCTTCAAGGAAAAATTCTGTAGATGTCTTTGCGGTGAGCAACTCGTTGGCAGATTAATGTTTTTGTTTCTTGATCAAGAGTAATGCCAATCCGATAATCACCAACTCAAATTTTATATTTATCGCTATAGCCTTTCAGTTTTTCAAGATATCCTAATTCAAAGGGATTCTCTGATTCAATTTCTTGAAACACGATAGGTTCTATGCGGCTTTGAATCTCAACTGGTAAAGCAGCAAGTTCTTTCAAGAATCTTTTGGTATATTCAACTTGCCACATTTTCTTCTTTTAGTGATTGATAATATTGTAGTGCTTCATCTTTTGATAATGGTTTTTCTTCCTCTACTTCCTCCATGAGTTTTGCTAAACCATAATTCTCAAGAATTTCTTCAATCTTTTCAAATTCAGCGATAGGAATTTGTACCGCAATAGGTCGTTGATTGTCATCGATAACATAGCTTTTGTGAAGTTCAAGCATTTTAATAACTCCTATGTGTAGAAATCCATACCCTTACTATAAGCTGTAGTAATGAGGCAGGTTTTTATATCTTAATTTTCCACAAAACTCACCTGAACTAACTATTTTAAATATTCTTTGTTAGATAGATAACTCTCTATATTTTCTAATATTCCCTTTAAATAAGAAATAACTCTTTTTTGAATTTCCAATAATTCGTCCGCAGTAGCATCTCTACCAACCTCCTCAAATGATTTAAAACCATGTGCCAAATCATTCCTATTAGTCTTAACTGTTAGTAAATCGCTACCGTCTTTAGTTTTCTTAGAATTTGTTGTACATGAAAAGCCATACATCTCAGATGTTTGTCGTATTTTTCTTGCGTCAATATTACCTGAAAATAATTTTTCTTTATCAAAACTGCTAGATATTATATCACATGAAATATTGTTTATATTCTGTAAAAGAGTATCAGTAGAGTTGTTATCCTTGAAGTTCTTAATAATAATTTTTTTAATTTTATTTGTGGCATCATCAAAAGAAATATTTTTATTTTGAAATTCATCAAAAATTGTTGTAATTGCATTACGCATTGTGGATTCGACCAGATTATAGAGCAACAAAAACCCTGTTGCTTTAAGAGTTTTTTCTAAATCATTGTTTATTGATTTTGTTTTTGTATTCTTAGCATTACCCATGCTTAATTTAATTGAACCTTGCTCTAAATTTTTCAAAAATAAAAAATATCTACTAACTTCTTGAGCGCGGTCATCAAAATCTTGAAATAATGTACTTTTCATTAATTGCCTAGAAGCTGATCGCGAACATAATGAATACGCTTATTGACTTTATTTTGAGAACTACTTGCATCAGATTGAGTACAATCTTTAAATGCTTGAGAATCTAAAAAACCAGTTGATTTTGGTACTAGATTTGGGTTTTTTCTTAATGCTAAAGCAATACCGACAGAGATTGATTCAAACTTGATTCGAGTTGTCGGTTCATAGCGATTTTTTATTTTTCGATAAATATGTAAAGCATTAGGGAAATGCTTTTCCACAAATTCTAACATCAAATAAAACTCATTTTTCATTGCATCAATACTTAGAGAACTAGATTTATTTTCTTGTTCTAAATAGTCATCCAAAAACTCATGAACTTTTCTACCAGAGTAATTTTTATAGTTATTTAAAAATGCAAAAAAACGTAATACAAATTCCTGTGGATCTCTTTTATCAATTTCAGGTTTAGTAAAAGAGCATAAATCTTGAAATTTTTTATTTCTTGATAGTTCCTCAATTAGATCGAGAAACTTTCCTGGTTTACTTCCCCTGCGTTTCTCCATTTCGTTTAATTCAAGACTACCACTATTAATTCTCTCAAACAGATCCCTTCTGACTTCTTCATCTGCTTCTTCTGTTAATTGAATCATTCTAATAGTAGTTCTGTTAAAACGCCTTTGGCGTTGTGGCGGTAAATCTTCAAAAGTAAACCCATTCAGAGTTTTTAATTTTTCAAGATTTTTTAATCTAAGTTCATTGTTAATAAACCTAGTTAAAGTGCGAATACGTTGTGTACCATCTATAATTTCTAAACGTGCTAAATCTTCTGATTCTGATATATCAGCAACGAAAATATAAGGTATTGGTAAACCTAAAACTACAGATTCAATAAATTTTGATTGCCTATCTTCATCCCAAGCCATTTCTCGTTGATAGTCTGGAATAAAGAATTCATTTTCCTCTTTATCTTTGCCATCTAAATATTTTTGAACAATTACTTCGATAGGGTATTCTAAGGTGGTGTAGTCAACACGCTTTCTTTTGTCACGAATTTCTTCTTCAGCCTTTTCTTTGCGTTCCTCTGTAATTTCTAATTGAGTTACCATAAATTGACAATTTGTTTTTGTTAATGTTTAGTCTTAGAAAATTTTGTATTGATTTAACTAGTCTGACCAAATTTTACCACTTGGCTAAGTTAAAGGTGAGTCTCGAAAAAAACATTCTATCTGATATAGCAACGGACAGGGAGCTTAGGACAGCAATAAAATCACAAAGTACGCTGTTGAAGACGCGTTTCCCGCAAACTGTCCTAACGGCTTTGGCGACTGCTATATAATAATTATATGAAACCCTAACTTCATTAAGCTTAAGTATCTTCTCCCCAGGAATCATATCATTTCCTAAAGTCAAGACTCAGTTTCGCTTAAATTATACCAACTGTTAATTTTCTCTACTTATAGACAGGTTTTTTTCACCAGCCATATCCGCAAACAGTTTAACTTCAGGATATTTGATTGGATAGGGATCAGCCGTAATTACCGAGCTATCTTTAATTAAGGCATTTTTCACGGCATTATGGTAAATATCTTTTACTGGCATTTTTATCCAGATAATTAAAGTAGGGTGGGCATTGCCCACCCTACTTTAATTATCTACTAACGCAAACTACTAGCTGGCATACCCAAAATATCCTCAAGCCTCGGCATATCTTCCAACGCAATCACTCGCCCTTCATCCTCAAAACCGACGATTTGATCGAAGTTCAAATACCGATATAAATCATCGGCAAAAGGCTCAATTCTATTCGCCACAATATCCAAGTATTCCTGCACTGTGGGAAGCCGTCCTAGCAGCGCACAAACTGCGGCTAATTCTGCTGAACCAAGATACACTCGCGCATCTTTACCCATACGATTATTGAAGTTGCGGGTTGAAGTAGAAAATACTGTTGTGCCATCAGCAACTCGCGCTTGATTACCCATGCACAAACTGCATCCTGGCATTTCTGTACGCGCACCCGCAGCGCCAAAAACGCTGTATACACCTTCTTCTTTTAATTGGTGTTCATCCATGCGGGTTGGTGGTGCTATCCACAGGCGAGTTTTCACTTCACCTGCGCCTTCCAAAACTTTTGCTGTTGCCCGATAATGACCAATATTCGTCATACAAGAACCGACGAATACTTCTTGCACTGGATCGTTAGCAACTTCCGATAATAATTTAACATTATCGGGGTCATTGGGAGCAGCAACAATTGGTTCTTTGATTTCGTTCAAATCAATTTCAATTATTTCGGCATACTCGGCATCAGCATCCCCTTCTAATAACACGGGATTTGCTAACCATTCTTCCATTTTTGCCACACGGCGCAGCATGGTACGCGCATCTTGATAGCCCCGTGCTATCATATTTTTCAGCAACGCAACGTTAGAACGCAGATATTCCGAAATTGTCTCTACACTCAGCTTAATTGTGCATCCGGCACAAGAACGTTCGGCGCTAGCATCGGTGAGTTCAAAGGCTTGTTCAACTTTTAAATCTGGCAAACCTTCTATTTCCAAAATTCGCCCAGAAAAGATATTTTTCTTGTTCTGTTTTTCTGCTGTCAGCAAACCTTTTTGAATTGCTACGTAGGGAATAGCATTCACGACATCGCGCAGGGTGATACCTGGTTGCAATTCTCCTTTAAATCTTACCAAAACTGACTCTGGCATATCTAAAGGCATGACACCCAAGGCGGCTGCAAAGGCCACTAATCCAGAACCGGCGGGGAAGGAAATACCCAAGGGGAAGCGGGTGTGAGAGTCGCCGCCAGTTCCTACGGTGTCGGGTAGCAGCATCCGGTTTAACCAAGAGTGGATGATACCATCACCGGGACGGAGGGCGACACCGCCACGAGAAGCAAAGAAATCGGGGAGTTCGTGATGGGTTTTGATGTCTACTGGTTTGGGATAAGCTGCTGTGTGGCAGAAACTTTGGATAACTAAGTCTGCACTGAAACCAAGACAGGCGAGTTCTTTCAATTCGTCGCGGGTCATGGGGCCTGTGGTATCTTGAGAACCAACGGTAGTAATGATGGGTTCGCAAGATGTGCCGGGACGTACACCAGGTAATCCGCAAGCTTTACCGACCATTTTTTGTGCTAGGCTGTAGCCTTTGCCTGTATCAAAGGCTTGCTGGGGACGGGTGAAAACTGTGCTGGGTTCTAAACCGAGTGCAAGACGAGTTTTGTCGGTGAGGGTACGGCCGATAAGTAGGGGGATGCGTCCACCTGCGCGGACTTCATCGAGAATGGTGTCAGGTTTGAGGGCAAAGGTGGAAATGACTTCGCCTGTTTCGTTGGTGATTTCGCCTTTGTAGGGATGGATGGTAATTACCATGCCGGTTTCGAGTTTGGTGACATCGCACTGAATAGGCAAAGCACCAGCATCTTCTGCTGTGTTGAAGAAGATTGGCGCGATCGCACCACCTAAAACATAACCCCCAGCGCGTTTGTTTGGCACAAAAGGTATATCATTTCCCATGTGCCACAATACTGAGTTGATGGCAGATTTACGCGAGGAACCTGTACCAACTACATCTCCCACGTAAGCTACAGGATGACCTTTCTTTTTCAGTTCGGCAATGGTTTGTAAGCTTCCCGGTTGCCGTGACTCTAACATCACTAAGGCGTGTAAGGGAATATCTGGGCGAGTTGTGGCGCTTTGGGCGGGGGATAAATCGTCGGTGTTGGTTTCGCCAGGAACTTTAAAAACGGTAACAGTAATCGCTTCTGGTACTGTGGGACGCATGGTAAACCATTCAGCTTCCGCCCAAGAGTCAATTACCCGTTTGGCGAAAGGATTGGTTTTAGACAACTCTAAAACATCGTGGTAAGCGTCATACACCAAGAGGATTTTGCTTAAAGCGTTGGCGGCGTAGGCGGCGATGGGTTCCTTTCCTTGTCCGCCCATTACCAGAGGTGTTTCAGATGAGTCAGAGAGGGATACAGTGGGCCATTGCAGTAAATCGATTAAGGATTGCACATTGTAACCACCTACCATCGTCCCTAACAATTGTACCGCTTCTATGCGCGAAACCAAGGGACTAGTGATTTCCTTTTTGGCGATCGCGGTGAGAAATCCAGCTTTGACATAAGCTGCTGGATCGACACCAGGAGAAACGCGATCGCTCAATAAATGTAATAATATCTCCTCTTGACCCTTGGGCGGATTTTTCAGTAATTCACATAATTCTGATGTTTGCTTCGCATCCAATGGTAAAGGAGGAATACCGAGTGCTGCTCTTTCGGCAACGTGTTTACGATATTGTTCTAGCATTTTGATGTTCTCCATTGGGATGTTCTATCTTTAATTATGAAATTTTTAGGCAATACTTGGCTATAAAAGTTTAGCTTACTTTTATGATGAAAGCCTTACTGGTAATCAGTTATTAGCAGATTTTTTTATACTGAAAGTTTAAAAAGCGAATAGAATTTGTTACTACACAAAACTTAGTCCACCTCCGTGGACTAAGAAGATGTTTGGAAAGTCATGATTGATGTATCAAATATTGTTTTACCCCACCCTAACCCTCCCCTTATAAAAGCGAGGGAACCGGATTTTCTTGTTTCCCCCTTTTATAAGGGGGGATTAAGGGGGGTAATAATTCGATTTCTCAGGTGTAGTAATAATAAATTAGATTGATTGTTGGTTTAACCAAGTTTCTAAATCAGAAAAACTAGAAAAATCTAGCAATGCTTCTCCTAAATTCTCTAATTGTTCAAGTGATAAGCCTTGAATTTGCTCGATTAATGACGTATCAATCTCACCAATACGGCGATTGAGTTGACGCAATATTAAGTTTTGTTTTCCTTCTTGCCTTCCTTCTTGCCTTCCTTCTTGTTTTCCTTCTTGCCTTCCTTCTTCTCTGGCTTGTTCTCTATTTTTTTGATAAAGTGGTTCTAGTCGCATAATTAACTCCCTATCATCTGCTTCTAATTCTTGATTTACTCTCAAGTTTTCGCGCAAGTTGTAAACTAATTCAAGAGTTTGTTTCTGGTATGGATGATCTAATGGTAACGCTTGCAACTCGATAATCGCTTGTGACTGCACACTTCCCCTACCTAAAAGCCTCAACCATAATGTCTCTGGTGTTTGCGGTAGTTGGTGTATCGCTACAATTGCTGTTCGCAAGGCATCTGGCAGAAAATGCACTCCTGATAACCAACCTTGTTTTTGAATAGTTCCAAAGCTAGACAATCTAGTTTCAGATATGGTTGGTGTAAAAACCCACAATTTGGGAATTTCTGAGTCTTGAAGTTTGGTTTTATTTGCCTTAGCTTCTCGTCGCAATAAAGCCTTTATTTCTAATAATTTTAGAATACAGTCGCAGATTTCATCGGTAGAAGCTGGATTGCGGTACGGTTCTATAATTGCAGGATGTTCAGCAAATCTTCCTAGCAAACCCAGTATTTGTATATTAGAGCTTTGCTGTTTAGCAGGAGTGAATAAAACATCTATTTCTTTAATCTCTCCTGATACTTTTTCTGATGCCTTGACTTCTCCGTAATCTTTTAATAATTCTTCTAGATAGTCTTTGGCAAATTGATCATGTATAAACCTGGTCATTAAATCTTAAGATTTCAGAAGTTCTGGGTTAATGCAAAGTCTTATTATATAGCAAGCCTGAATCATTCGTGATGAAATAGATCCCCGACTTCTTTGCGAAATCGGGGATCTGCTGGACACCTTTAATTTTCACCGAAAACTTGGGTCTAAAGCCATGTCTTTTGAGGACGGCTTTTTATCATTGGTGACAGTACTTTAAATGAGTAATGAGTAATGAGTAATGAGTGGATGAGAAATGGGTATTTACTCATTACTTATTACTTATTACTCCAAAATCACCGGCTTAATGTTGTAACCTGAAGGCTTTATGTTGTAACCTTAAGGCTTTATGTTCTAGCTCTAAGGCTTTATGTTGTAACGTTAAGAGTCAACTTTACAACATTGATGACCAAAGTTGGTTGGTGAGTGCAACCATCGCTACATAGTGTATATTGTTGATTTACAGCGATCGCAAGAAACGCGATGCCTACGGCGGGCTACGCCTACGCGAATATTTTATAGTAAGCAAATTTAACTAATTTATTTGTGTATTATATTGTAAATAATGTTACAAACATACAAAATATTCAGAATTAGCTGCTATGATTATCAATCTTTTAGCTAAATTTTTGTGGTAACATCTGGATATTTTTAACTAATTCAGATAAACTGATAAATTTGTCCGTTGCATCACGCTTCTTTTGTATATGCCCAAAACTTACACCGTAGAAATTGATCACCAAGGCAAAATTCATACCTTGCAAGTTCCTGAAAATGAAACGATCTTATCAGTTGCCGAAGCTGCTGGTTTGGAACTGCCGAGTTCTTGTAATGCAGGTGTCTGCACAACTTGCGCCGGTCAAATAAGCGAGGGAACTGTAGATCAAGCTGATGGTATGGGCGTTAGTCCAGATTTGCAAAAGCAAGGTTACGTATTGCTTTGTGTTGCCAAACCCCTTTCTGATTTGAAAATTCAGACCGAAAAGGAAGATGTACTTTATCAGTTACAATTTGGCAAAGGCAAATAATCAGCGAACAGTTATCATGATGATGTTTGTAAAGCCCTGGCGACTAGAAGTCGCGGCTACACAGACTTGTGTTGAGCGGAGTCGAAATACAAAACCTGCCTCCGCAGGTTAAAAACCCTTAATTTTTTCTTAGTCCACGGAGGTGGACTTTGTTTGTGTAGTAGCAAATTCTATTCGCCCAATACTTTTAAAACATCCTCTAAGTACTTTATAAATAACACAAGGATTTTATAGCAACTGATATTCAGTTATTCTAGAAACTACAAATCAACAGGATTTACCAAAATGACGACTCATTTTATTACCGCAGAAATTGATTTACAAGAAACTCCCGCAGAATTACTAGAAGTCATTGAAACAGAGTTAAAAAAACAAGGCGAACCTCTGCGTTGGGCAGTTACTTCTGTAGATGCTGACGAACAAAAAGCTACAGTTGAAGCTGTGGTGACTACAGTCAATAGTTAGGAGTTAGAAGTTAGGAGTTAGGAGTTAGTATTTGATGGCTTGTTATTCATAAACTCATAACTCATAACTCAGCACTCATAACTTAAGATGAATTGTCCATACACCGCTATCTTAATCGTACCAACAGGCGTTGGGGCTGCCATTGGGGGTTATGCAGGAGATGCTTTACCTGTTGCCAAACTTATAGCACAGGTTTGCGATCGCCTAATTACTCACCCCAATGTCCTGAATGGCGCAAGTTTGTATTGGAATCTGCCAAATGCTTTCTATGTTGAAGGTTATGGACTTGACAAATTTGCCTCTGGATGCTGGGGTTTGCGTCCAGTCCGCAACAACAAAGTAGGTTTGCTTTTAGACCAAGCCATTGAGCCAGAGTTACGGCTACGACATATACAAGCAGCGGATGCAGTTAGAGCAACTCTAGGATTGACCTTAACAGATTATGTAATTACTGATGCACCATTAAATGTAGAATTACGGACTACAGCATCGGGAGCGAGTTGGGGAACAATTGGCAACCCAGATAGCTTGTTAAGGGCAGCTGAGATATTAATTAAAAAAGCGGGGGCAGAAGCGATCGCAGTTGTTGCTCGTTTCCCTGATGATATGGATGAGGAAGCAGTACAAAAATACCGCCAGGGTGAAGGTGTTGATTCCTTAGCGGGTGCAGAAGCCGTAATTAGCCATTTGCTAGTGCGAACCTTTCAAATTCCTTGCGCCCATTCTCCCGCCCTTTTGAGCGAACCTCCACAACCTGATTTATCTCCCCGTTCCGCCGCCGAAGAATTGGGCTATACCTTTTTACCGTGCGTCCTTGTAGGATTAAGTCGTGCCCCACAATTTATAGTAGACAGAGGAACAATAGCATCACAGCAAGGAGATATTTGGGCAGATGAAGTAGATGCTGCGATCGCACCTGCAAATGCTTGTGGTAGCAGTGCCTTACTGAGTTTAAGCCAAAGACAATGCCAAATAATTACAGTAGAAGAAAATAAAACTCTGATAAAAGTTCCTGCCCAACCTTTGGGGATCAAATCTATACAGGTAAACTCATATTTAGAAGCAGTAGGTGTATTGGTAGCACACAAAGCAGGTATCAATCCCTCCGCTCTCCGTCCCAAATTATTACCTTTGCAGCCAGTAATTAAAAGTTAGGAGTTAGGAGTTATGAGTTATGAGTTGTTATCTTCCTCATCTTCCTCATCTCCCTCATTTCCCTCATCTCTCCCCTAAAAAACCCGTGATTGAACAACAAAAGCAAGAGCCAGAAATTCCATACCTGACGCGCATCCAAGTACTTGGGGCGATGGGAGCGACTGCAATCATTTTGTTGATAGTCGCCAAACTTTCGTTATACTTTGGCAACTTTTCGCTATTTTCTTGGGACTTGAATCAAAGAGAGTTGCTGTTAGGTGTAGGGTTGGGGTTTGTACTCACCGCGTTAAGTGGCTTAACTTACCGCCTGTGGACTGCCTATCGTAAGAGTGCAGATTATTACCTAGAAGTAGTACTCAAGCCTTTAGCTTTACCAGATTTAATTTGGCTGGGGTTGCTACCAGGGTTGAGTGAAGAATTGTTATTTAGAGGTGTGATGCTACCAGCTTTAGGCTCCGATCTTACAGCTGTAATTGTATCCAGTCTTTGCTTTGGCATCTTGCATTTTAGCGGTTCCCAACAATGGCCTTATGTAATTTGGGCAACAATTGTCGGGATGATATTGGCATATAGCGCCCTGCTTACGGGCAACTTGTTAGTGCCGATTGTCGCTCATATTATTACTAATTTGATTTCTAGCTATTTCTGGAAAATGCGGCAATTTTCGGCAATGAAAAAATAAACCTTCAAACATCCAACCTATCATCAAAATATGGCTATTATGGTGTTGGATAATTTAGGTTGAAACTGAACAAAAAGATCAAATTCCCCAAGTTTTGCGGGTGTGGTTGCGTTACCGCAGTAAGAAATACTTTGGATGCACCGAACGCTACCGAAGTCACGCTAGGTTCAGTAAGAGAACTCCAAGAAATAAATTATCCAATATTGTGGGGTGGGCATCCTGCCCGCCCAGTCTACAGGGCGGGCGAGACGCCCACCCCACAAGAGTTAATTGGATATTTTTTATTTGCAAGTCCCTAAGAGAGTTTTATCACAATTTATGCTTAGTTTTTGGGCATTGGTTACATTGGATAACATCATAAGTTGACAACTGGTCTAATTTATTGTTGTAGCTGGGCAAAAGTTCAACTTTTTTACTTTCTAGTTAGCCAACTGTGCGCTGCAATGCTTCGATACGTCCATGAGGGCGCAGTGCTGCACCGGACTATTAACCAGGAGACTACAGCAATGATGAAAGCTGAAGATATCATGACCAAAGACGTAGTTACCATTCGCGGTTCGGCAACTGTTGCTGAAGCGGTGGGGCTGATGAAAGATAAAGGATTGCGGGCACTGGTTGTGGATTGCCGCCATGAGAATGATGCTTATGGCATTGTCACAGCAACGGATATTGTCTATAAGATCACAGCCTACGGTAAAGATCCCAAGCAAGTGCGGGTTTATGAAATTATGAGCAAGCCCTGCATTGTAGTCAATCCTGATTTGGGTGTGGAATATGTAGCGCGGTTATTTGCTAATACTGGTATTCATCGCGCACCTGTGATTCAAGGCAAGTTGTTGGGCATCATCTCGATTACCGACATTTTGACTAAAAGCGACTTTGTGGAAGCGCCAAAATCGCTACTGCTGGAGGGGAGAATTCAAAAAGCAATTGAGCAGGCTCGTGCTATTTGCACTGAACAAGGTGCTTATTCTAAAGCCTGTGCAGCTGCCTGGGATGAGGTAGAAGAACTTCAGGCAGAAGCAGCTCATCAGAAAGCTGAGGGTATGATATCAGCTAAAGTCTCTTTTGAAGAATACTGCAAGGAAAACCCCAATGCACCAGAATGTCGAAATTATCACCCGTAATTGAAGTGGGAGAATAATAGACATCTGGTGAAAAATAATGTAGAGATGTACCACTGCGATGTTTCTACAGGGGTTATGGATAACGCATATTTAATTTCACCAGATGTTTAATATTGTTTGTCTACTGCCGCATCCACCTCACTTTACCGTCTCGCAACTCGCATCAATAAGAATAAACCTATTCCCAAAAAAAGAAAGTTGGGCAACCAAGCGCCCATAAAGGGAGAGAGGACACCTGCTTGTGCGATCGCGCCACTAATAAAGAAAATTAAGTAGTACGAAAATATAACTAGGACACTAATTCCAAAGCTTGTACCTCTCCCCGTCCGCTGGGGTATGCTTCCCATCGCTGCACCTACCAAGCCAAAAACTACGCATACAAAGGGCAAAGAGATTTTTTGTTGAATCCGCACTTCAAGTTTACGAATTTTTTGGCGATCGCCACCAAGATTTTCCACTTCTAGTTGATTTAGTGCTTCAGAAATATTCATTTCACCATAATCGCGGCTTTTTTCTGCCAGACTTAATGGCGTGCGCGGTAGTTGCAGTTGTTGTTGTTCAAATTTGACGATGTTACGATAAGAGCGATCGGCAGCAACAAAATAGATCGTACCGTTGTAAAAATCCCAGACATTTTGAGAAGGATTCCACTGAGCCGATTCTGATACTACAATTTGATTCAGATTTTTTGTTGAGCGATCTATAATTGTCAACCCTGTCATACGCTTACCATCAAATTGGTCGGCGTAAAACAAGCGTGTCAATATCCGATTTTTAGAACCATCCGGCTGGACAACATCCTGGTATTCAGGATAGAAAATATTTTGCTGTTTAAAAGTTGGCTTGTCTGATTTGAGTGCTTTCTGTAAAGTCATCGCCGCTTGATAATTTGCTGCTGGTGCAATTTCTTCATTAAAGACAAATGTCATTCCTGTGACTACAAGACTTAACATCACAGCAGTTAGCACCATGCGATAGACACTGACGCCACAACCACGCAAGGCAATTAGTTCGCTCTCGCTAGAAAGACGACTGTAGGTCATCAAAGTAGCCAGCAGCGTAGACATGGGGAAAGCTAAAACGATAAAATTGGGAAATTTTAACAAAAAAACTTGAATAGCAATGTCTATGGGTAGCCCAGATTCTACAATTTTTCTGACGAGATCAAATACAGCATCAATGGTGACACCAATTGATGAAAAAGCTCCGACACCAAAGAAAAACGGCGCTAACAATTCGCTGGCAAGGTAACGATCCATGATCGTAAAAGGCAGCAGCGAATAGAGACTATTAAAATACGTGAGCTTCTTTGATATCATAAGCAACTTGAAAATTTAGATATTGGCAACCCTGGCAAAGCAAAGCATCTCTACTGTATTTAAGATCAAAATTAAATTCTTAATGGCTAAACATTAGCTAATAAATTTATGCTGAAGAATCAAAAATCAAAATATCCTTGGAAATTTTCAAGTCTAAATTGATAATAATTTAGACTTGAAAATTATCCCCTAAATAATATTGCCGCACAAGGGGATTGCTGTAGAGTTCGTCAGCAGCGCCAAAAGCGAGAATTTGTCCCTCACGCATGATGTAGGCGCGATCGGTGATCGCGAGGGTTTCACGGACATTATGATCTGTAATTAAGATTCCCATACCGCGATCGCGCAGTTGTGCTACGATTTGTTGAATTTCTGAAACTGCGATCGGATCGACTCCCGCAAATGGTTCATCCAAAAGTAAAAATTTTGGACCTTCTTGTCCAGCAGCTAAAGACCTTGCTAATTCCGTCCGCCTTCGCTCACCACCAGAAAGTTGAATTCCTTTACTCCTAGCTAATTTTTCCAACCGAAACTCCCGCAGTAAAGTTTTGAGTCGCCTTGCCCACTCCCAACGTGGTACATGAGTTTGCTCTAGTACTAACAGAATATTATCCTCTACCGAGAGCTGGCGAAAAACACTTGGTTCTTGTGCTAGATAACCAATACCCAGTCGTGCCCTTTTATGCATTGGCATTCCCGTCACGTCTACATTACCCAGCCAAACTTTTCCTTGATTGGGTTTTTCTAAACCTGTGGCAATGTAAAAAGTCGTGGTTTTACCAGCCCCATTGGGGCCTAGTAAACCAACAATTTCGCCCTGAGCAACTGAAAGATTGACACGATTGACAATTACTCGCTTGCCGTAAGATTTGTGAATATTCTCTAAAACAATTTTCACGCTGGAAGCACCCTTTCTTGGTGGTAAATGCTAATTAGAAGGCTTCAAAGGTGGTGTTTGTGGGGCAGGTGTCGCAGTTTGTCCGCTATTATTTGATTCCTCGATCATGTAGATGGACTCTACCTGACGGTTGGATTGGGGTAAAGCAACAAATCGCCCTTCATCGATTAAATAGGTTACTTTCTCTGCTCGGATACTGTTACCGCCCTGTTGCAAAATATAGACGTTACCACTGAAATCAATTCGGCGTTCCTTACTAAAATACTGTGCTTGGGCAGATGTTGCCTGAAGTTGACGAGCCGGATACAACATTTGCACATTACCACGAGCGGTAATTACTTGATTTTTAGCGTCATATTCTTGCACATCAGCGCGGATAGTCAGGGGGCGATTTGCCTGAGATGTTTGTGCAGTAGCGGTTTGCACTTGGGTAGGGAAGGCAAAAGCGCCCAAAAGTGCAGCTGGCAGCATTAAAGCTAATCCAAAGCGACGCATTTGGGATATGGGTAATTGATAGCAGGGCATCATAGCAATTGGGGATTTAGGATTTCAGCTTGCATTCTAATTATCTCAAGTACTTTATCCAGATATGAAGTATACAATCTGGAGTGATTGCCGATAACTACTGGCTGAAATAGTGACGCTAGCCCCAACCTCAAGGTTTCAGGTAATTAATATCTGAGTGAAATCGATGTAGGCACAATATTCTTCTTTTAACGGAGACACTACGCGTAGTTTGCTTCCACGTAGCGGTACGGGAAGTCGTCAGCTAGATGAATTTTGCCTACCAAGGATTTCGGGCAACGCAAATTAATTAATTTCACCTGAAGTTTAATCAGTCGCTAGCACAATTCTAGGCAAAGATAAGACTTGATTTTCGCCCAGATCGCCAGCGGCAATTTTATCTGGCCCGATTTGTTGTAAATTCGTCAACAACACTGCGCTCTGGTTCAATAGCTCATCTACGTCAACGCCGCTGTAACTAGATGGGTAACGGCGTAGGCGATTGCTGCCTTCTCCCAATAGAATTACAGCACCTCGCCAGTTCCGATTTTCCAAATGATACAGCGCTACAGCAATTTGGAGAATGCCTTGATAAAAGCTTTTTTCTGGTTCGCTAGCTTCAATCCACAAAGCCTCTAAAGTGTCATGACAAGCGTAGAACTCTCCAGAATTGAACTGTTCTACGCCTTGCCAAAACTCTTGGGGGATGATTTCGCTCATCCCATGCTGTCTCGTACTTCTTTGATTGTTTCTAGAGAGATTTCTTGTTTGTCTCCAGCAAACTCGTTGTCAGGGGTGAGGAATAACATGCAATGACACTCTTTGCGTTCTCTCATTGGCACACAAGGACAGTTCCAATATGTGGCGTGAATCTCAGCTTCTTTATCTTCGTAATGGCGACAAGGACATAAAGGCGCACCCAGGTCGTCTTTATGTTTGGCTAGTCCTTCAATCACGACTGCGGTGACAGAAGGTTCAGAACAGAAGTATGTTCCAGTACGCTTGGCGTATTGTTCGGAAAAATGCCGCATTGCCTCTAGGCTTTTATCGCTGGATTTTGTGTTATGTTCTGATGCGATCATGTCGTTCATAATTTAAATATTTCTTTGCATTGTACCTCAGCCTCATGTGGGGATTACTGGGTGTATTTCCCCAACCTTACCTGCTCAAATTGTTTTACATTTGCTCAAAGGCTGATATATCCGGTGTTCTGGGATCAGAGAAAATCTCAGAAATCGCAGAAGCTGTACTTGTCAGCAGTCTTTGAAATTATAAAATTTGAATTGATTTATGAATGTAATGTTTTTTGTAGCTGGGGTTGCAGTTGGCCATCGCTTTGCAAAACTATACCAGGGTGTTCCCAATTAATTACCTCTGGTTCTGCTGCTGAGGAGATATTTGGCCACAAAACCCAGCGACTACCTTGAGGAAGAGTAGCAAGGCTCAGAGGATTCTGAGTTAGCCAAATCAAGGGATAGCTTTTAGGAACAACTGAACTGGCATCTTCTAAGGCTGCGGTTGCTGCTAAGGTTTCTAGAACAAAGCGATCGCCTTTAATTAAATTTGTTGATGCTGTCCATAGTTGCACCTGTAATTGTTGTTGCTGTGCATAAAAATACAGTGATGCTGCGGCAATTACTGCTTGTTCAAAGTTTTCTTCTTCCCAATTGCTAGCACTGTCAAGGGCAATAACTATTTCTTGTCCACCTGTTACCATCTCTAACTCTCGCACCCTTAATTCGCCATAGCGGGCGCTAGTCCGCCAGTGAATCAGACGGGTGGGATCTCCTACACGATAAGGACGGAGCGATCGTACCAGTCCGGTTGTCGCTGTTTGCAAGGGTTTACCACGAGGATCGCCCCTTTTGCTCTCTTCTTGTCCCATTTCATCTACTAAGGGGCAGGTAGCCAAGGGTAACACTGTCGGATAAACGATCGCAGTAGCAGCACAATCACGCTGACGGCGACACCAGAACAACCCCAAAGGCGCACCAGAACCTAGTTCAACTGTGTGCCAGCGATAAACACCCCGGCGCTGAGTCGGGTGGTAATATACCCAACGGTAACTACCTTGGCGAGGAATTGTTTCGATTGCCTTTTGTACTGGTTTCCCTAAGACGAAGGGCAGTATATCTTCAACTTGCAATAAGCTTACAGGCTGCTGTGTCTGATTGCAGATTTCTAATTCCACCGTTAGATCGTCACCTGCTGACACTGGTTGCATAGGACGGCGAGTGATGGATAGACCTGTGAGCGATCGCGGCGGTAAGATGGCTGCTACACCCAAAAGGGCAAAACTGATGCCGCTAATGGCGTAAAGCCAACCAGCCATCGTATTGATACCTGCGCCAAAAAAACAAATAGCCGTTGCTGCTAGTACCCAACCGCCATAAGCAGGGGCACTGGCGCGAGTTTCTAACCAATTGGTGATGGGTTTGATGATTTTCATGTTTCTTTTTTAACCCAACACCACCAGAAATTCACAGTGTTTCAGGGATTTACCAAAAAAATCTGTAGTTACGAGGCTTGTTGAAGTTAGTAGAAAGTTTAGAAGCCGAGGATATCGCAAATGAATTAGTGTTTCTAAGAAAATATATTGATAATTTTTAATCGGCGATCGCTTTGTGTGAAATATGTAAAAGAGCGATGTCTACGACGGGCTACACCTACGCGCAGGTCATTCAAACAGACATCCATCCTAGCGTTGCTAAACCTCATCTAAATCGTGATTTGGTTACTCATTGCTTTAGACTGAGATAATTTCAAAGGTGTCTTGATGACCAATTCGATAAAATAAGAAATCAGAATCGAGAGTGAGAATTTGACGATAGCCTGTCTTTTCAGCAGTCAAAACCAATGTTGCATCTGCTAAATCCATTGGGCGATCGCGGTATTGTTCCATCAGCGCCAACAAACGGCTGTAATCACTCTCCTGAATCTCGTAAACTGTCAGCAGTTTATTTCAAAGAAGCTGCCCCAACTGTTTTTGCATTTGCCAGCCACCACGATGCAGGGCAAGATACATGGCTTCTGTCAGGCATGACCAGGTTGTAACAAGAGGCTTTGCCAAATGCATCACTGCGATTTTATAAGCATTGTGCTGAGGTTGAGTGCGATCAACTAAACACAATAAGACTCCTGCATCGCACAGGATCATAGCTCTAGCCCTTGTTGCCGATATTTGTTGAGTAAGAGTTGCTGATAATTACTGACTGCTTCAGGTGGAGATACCTCTAGGGAATCCACAGCCTCAAACCATTGTGACCATTTTTCCACAAGTGGTTCATCAGGCTGACTGTCAGCAATTTTAACTTGATGTTTGTGGATCACAAAATCAATGAAATCGGTCACTTCTTGCAGGAGTGGTTCGGAAAGTTGCTGCAATTTTGCGATCGCAGTTTCACGAATAGTCATGATAATTGCCTTTTTCAGTCCTCTTCATTTTGACTCAAAAATTTGACTAATATGCACGACAAGGGCGATCGCACTGTAAACCTATGCTGCTAATTGGCGATCGCAGTTTCACGAATAGTTATGATAATTGCCTTTTTCAGTCCTCTTCATTGTTACTCAAAGATTTGACTAAGGGCGATCGCAATTGCACTATTTTTGAGTAACTTCACTGAGGGCTTCATGGATAACCTCATCGCTAACACCATGACGCTTCAAGCTAGCAATCAGTGCTGAGATAGTATCATCCTCTAGTCGTTCCAGATCAACTCTTAGCCCTTGTCCAATATAGGCACGAACTAACGGCTGATAGCCAGAAAATCCCAGTAATGGTGCTATTCTTTTCAAATCTTCAATGACATCTTCGGGAATACGAATTGTGATTGTAGTCATTGGACGATTTTTATCGAGTCGCTTTTTCAGTGCTTCAACCTTCATAATATTCTCGCTCCTTACGTGTAGCTTTACGAGCTGAAATGATCCGAATTATGTCGTTTTCACGTTCAATGTAGACGACATACAGAAGATTCCACCGTCTGTCTAAGCCAATAACAGCATCTCTTTGTTCATCATTGCGACTTGCATCAACAACCACTAAAAACGGATCGAAAAATACCTCTGTGGCTTGCTGAAATGTCACGCCATCATGATTGCTAGGATTTATCCAAGCTTTTTCTTCGTTCCAAACGAAAGTGACACCATTAAGCACGAAATACACATCCATACCTTACATAGTAGGCATTGTGTATTTACGTTGTCAATACGTTTTATGAAACAGAGATATTTCCGTAAGAGCGAGCGCACTCTAAATCTATGCTATGGTTTGGCGATCGCAATGTCACAAATAGTTACGATAATTGTCTTTTTCAGTCCTTGTCATTTTTACTCAAGGATTTGACTAAATGTACGGTAAGTGCCAACACTTACATCTTTATCTAATCTGCTTATTTTAATGAAGTTCTCATGACTTAATTGACTGATAAAATCTAGGCTAATTTCTCCGAGTCTTTACAATTAGGACAAATAGAAACTTCAGTAAAAGAACCAAATGGAGTTCTTACGCGTTTGCGAACTTCTCTCGATCCTTTGCAAGCTTGACATACAAACTGTGCCTCGATTTGTTGCTTAATCGGCAAAATATTATCGTCTTTTAACCCTAAAAGCTCTTGAAGCATATTCATTTCTTTACAGGCTTCCTCACTTAAAGGATATTCATGGTCTACTTCTGCAATTAAAGCTTCTCGATAGGTTTGTAAATTCTCTAATCGCTCCTGATAAGGGCGTAATACCTCGGTTTCAATTTCAGCAGCTTCTTCAGAGGTCAAGCCTAACTGCTGCCTCAGTGTATTCAGAACAGCCCGACCAGCAGGTCGAATAGTTCCGACATTTGCATAACGTGAAGTGGCTTTCCGATATCTCAACTTAGGGTCAGTAACTCGTGCTTTAGAAAGAACAATTTCAAACCCCTTGTCTTTAAGAACAATAATCTTCGGGGTCATATTGGGGGCAGTTTCCTGCACCTTGCTGACAGCATACTCATGCAATTCCAGTACCGAAACAAAGCCATCCTCATCGCGATCGCCTGCTCCTGTTTCAATCCCCTCCACTAGATATCTGGTGTAAATCGATAAGTCTGATCCCTGCTGCTCAAAGGAATACTGAGTTGAACTGGAGGAAGTGAGTACCACTCGCCCTTCAGATCCGAGTTGTGTTTGCAAGTCAACTAATCCATCATCTTTGGCTTGTAAGGCAGGATCGAACGCTCCACTAAAGCAACAGTCTAAGATAATTACCTGCCGTTTAGCACGGCTATTGTTCATGATTTCTTGAACAAAGTTGGCAGGTACAGATGTTGACCGAATCAACTCCCCTTTGGAATTCTTGCGAGTTATCGGAGTTGCAAAATATAGCTTGCCACCATCATCTTTGATGCCATGTCCAGAGAAAAATAGCAACACAAGATCGTCTTTGGCTCGACCTGAAAACAAGGTTTCAATCTCAGATTCCATTGTTTGTCGGTCAGGATTAAGAAGCGCTTTCACGTCATCAAATCCGCCCATTCCCGAATCTTTCAAAATCCGTTGCAACGCCTCAATATCTTTGACAGCCGCAGGTAAAGGATTTAGTTCTGGCTCATACTCACTGACTCCAATCAGCAATGCTACCTTTGCCATCTTTTCCTGTCTATACTGCAATAAAATCTTCGGCTGCTTTGATGGCGGCTTCTAGTTCTTCCCGACTGTGTGCTTTCACCGACAGTTTTTTGCCGTTGGCTTCCACCGACAATTCAATCGGTTTACCACCGAGGCGATCGCCCAGAAATCCCACTAACTTTTTTGCATTGGCTGTATTTACCTCAGCCATTAACAAACCCACCAGAAACCCGCCTAATGCTTTGTTGCCTTCTGGTGGGTTGGGATCAAGAACACGACCAACTGCATCTAATTCGTCAATTTGCTTAAGTTCAGTAATTAGTCGTTGAACCTGCTCGTCCTTTTCTTCCGCGTCCAAGTCAGGGTCGTTGAAGGCGATCGTAAATTTAATGTTATTTGCGGTCATGCTGTACTAATAAAAGCTTAGTTAGTTTTTTTATAAAGACTGACAATTATATTTATTTATACCAATAAAAACCTTATGTTCTAATGAACATAACGAACATTTGTATAAATCTTCATAGAAAACAAATTTGTCTTTTGGGATACAAGTACGACAAACAATACCAGATAGTTTCGAGGAATTGAGCAACTTAAAAAAGACATACACGAGATATAACCAACAAAATAAAAAGCCCACATCAGTGGGCTTTCTAAATCAATAAGTTATAGCTTTACTTACCGTTTCGCCAACTTCTTCGACATCTTCCGCAGACGAATTGATTGGGGTGTAACTTCTACCAATTCATCGGGGCCAATGTATTCCAAAGCACGCTCTAGGCTCATGTCTATCGGTGCTTGCAGTTGCACTAGTTCATCGCCACCAGCAGCGCGGTGGTTGGTTAACTGCTTGGTTTTACAGATATTTAGTTCCAAATCTTGGGAACGATTGTGTTCTCCCACAATCATGCCTCTGTAAACCTTTGTGCCGGGAGTAATAAAGAATGCTCCTCTATCTTCGGCATTTCTCATGGCGTAGAAGGTAGAAACGCCTTCTTCAAAGGAGATTAAAACGCCTTTGTTACGTGCTTCAATGTCACCACTAAGTTGACGGTAGTCTAAGAAGCTGTGGTTCATGATGCCTTCGCCACGAGTCATCCGCATGAATTCACCCCGGAAACCAATCAAACCACGGGCGGGTATGACAAACTCTAGCTGAGTGCGATCGCCACTACCTGGTTGCATATCTTGCATTTCGCCTTTGCGTTGTCCCAGGCGTTCAATACAGCTACCCACAGCATCAGCAGGAATGTCTAACACCAAAAGTTCGTAAGGTTCGCAAGGTTGACCGTTGATTTCGCGGTAAATTACCTGTGGCTGAGATACCTGAAACTCGAAGCCTTCCCGGCGCATGGTTTCAATTAAGATACCCAGGTGGAGTTCTCCACGACCGGAAACGAGGAATTTATCGGGAGAATCGGTTTCTTCGACCCGCAAAGCAACGTTGGTTTCGAGTTCGCGGAATAGGCGATCGCGTATTTGACGAGAAGTCACCAACTTACCTTCTTGACCAGCAAAGGGCGAATCATTCACCCAGAAGGCCATTTGCAAGGTTGGTTCATCCACTTTAATTAGTGGTAAAGCTTGCGGTTCATTGGGGTCAGTAATCGTTTCTCCAATATAAGCATCCGCGAAACCAGCCACCGCCACAATATAACCTGCGGTTGCTTCTTCCATCTCTACGCGCTTCAGTCCATCAAAGCCCATCAATTTGGTAATTTTACCCTTGACAATAGTGCCATCTTCTGTTACCAAAGCGGCTTGTTGTCCTGAGCGGATAGTACCGTTGTGAATTCTGCCAATGACAATCCGTCCCAGATATTCAGAATAATCTAGGGTTGTGACTTGCAATTGCAGAGGCTTATTGCTATCGCCTACTGGTGGTGGAACGTGTTGCAGAATCGCATTAAATAGGGGTTGCATATCTACCGATTCTGCTTCCAAGCTTTCCTTGGCGAAACCTGCCATACCGGAGGCAAACAGGTAGGTAAAATCACACTGGTCTTCATCTGCCCCTAATTCCAAGAACAGATCCAATACTTTATCAACAGCAACGTGGGGGTCAGTTTTACCACGATCAATTTTGTTGATAATAACGATGGGGCGCAGACCTTTTTCTAAGGCTTTTTTGAGGACAAAGCGGGTTTGGGGCATGGGGCCTTCATTGGCATCGACAATCAGAAGACATCCGTCAACCATGCCGAGTACGCGTTCAACTTCGCCACCAAAGTCAGCGTGTCCAGGAGTATCAACAATATTGATTAGTGTTTCTTTGTAGCGAACTGCTGTATTTTTGGACAGGATAGTAATACCCCGTTCCCGTTCTAGGGCGTTGGAGTCCATAACGCAATCCGGAACGTCTTCGCCTTCGCGGAAAATGCCGGATTGTTTGAGGAGTGCGTCAACCAGCGTGGTTTTGCCGTGGTCAACGTGGGCGATAATGGCGACGTTGCGAATTGGGAGCGTCATAGAAGCTTTTGGTGAACTCTAGAGGGTGTTTATAAGATTTACAATTTGAATGCTAGGCTGTTTTAACAGAATTGGGGATGATCGGCAAACTCTGTAAAGAACCTTTAATAATTCTAGCGTAATCGTCACAATTGCGGGGAGTTTTGTAAACCCCACAATGGAGAAGTATGGTAATTACGGCGTTGCTGGGATGAAAAAAAGCTTCTGTTACAAACAAATGTTCCGTAAAGGGCAGTATTGCTTTTGAGAATTGCGGTTGATTTGCAAAGAGAAATGAGTCCTTGATATGCTTTAGTAAGAAGTGCGAACTTTGGCCAATAGAGATAAAGTTGCTGACTGCTAAAGGTGATTTCGTGTTTGGGATCAAAGGGAAGCGATCGCTAGGCAATTATCATTGTCTATGTAGAGACTTTACAATGCAGCGCCTTTAGTTAAGGTATATTCTAAAAACTAATAAAATGACAGCGATAATTATATGGTCTGCTGCCTAAATCCTAATTGCGAGAATCCCCAAAATCCTGACGGGGCAAATTTCTGCCTCAGTTGCGGCACAGAGTTGGTATCACTATTGAGAAATCGTTACCGAATTATCACACCATTAGGGAGAGGAGGGTTTGCACGCACATATATCGCACAAGATATAGACAAGCTCAATGAACGATGTGTTGTGAAGCAGCTGGTTCTCAGTCAATTTTATGGCAGTCAGGGTAGTCAGGCACATAAAAAAGCGACTGAGTTGTTTGAACGAGAGGCCAAACGTCTCCAAGAACTAGGAGAACATGTCCAAATTCCCAATTTGTATGCATATTTTAAGGAAGCTGAATATCTGTATTTAGTGCAGCAGTTTATCGAAGGGCAAAATCTGTTGCAAGAGTTAAAACAGCAGGGAGTTTTTGATGAAGCCAAGATTCGAGATTTTTTAAATGATTTATTGTCTGTACTGGTAGACATACATCAGCAACAGGTCATTCATCGAGATATTAAACCAGAAAATATTATTCGCCGTCAAAATGATGGGAAGTTGGTACTTATTGATTTTGGGGTGGCAAAGCAAAAAGCGGAACCGACAAACACTACGGTGGGGACAATTATTGGTTCATTAGGTTATGCACCAATTGAGCAAATGCAAGCGGGTAAAGTTTTTCCTTCCAGTGATATCTACAGTTTAGGAATAACTTGCTTTCATCTGCTGACGAATATTCCTCCTTCGAGTTTGTGGATAAAACAAGGCTATGGTTGGGTTTCTAGTTGGCGGCAACATTTAACGCAACCCATAAGTCAGGAATTAGAGATGATTATTGATAAGTCACTACAAGAAAATCACGAACAGCGTTATCAATCTGCACAGGCTGTCTTACAAGACTTAAATAAGTTGCCACCGCTAAGGTATACATCGGCTCCTACAGTTATTCCACCTACTCTGCGCTCAAAATCGCAACCACAAAATCAACATCAATCAACTCGATATCTACCACAATTATCTAATATTAGATTATTGTCTGGAGCAATAATAACTGGATCGGGTAGTTCATTTTTAGCGATCGCACTTATAAGTTTTCTTGGAACGTCTTGGATTAGCTCTGGATTGTGGTTGCTAATTTTAGGAGGATTAGTCTTTGTTCAATCTCGTCCGCTTCTCGAAAAAGCTTATTTAATTTTTATTGCTATCATAGCAAATTTACTCATTGTCTTGATTTTCAGAAATCTCCTAACCAATAATCTTTTTGTAGCTGGTGTAAATGGATTGCTGCTAGTAGGATTACTAGTTATTCTTGCAGGTTTATTGACAGTTATTCTTATGGTTGTGTCTGAAATAATCAACAAACTTATTTCTCAATATTTTTAAATCGTTGGTAAATTGTTGGTCTTGCTCAATTGTCAGAAATCTCTTTGTTTCAGATAAATTTTGTAAAATTTGGGTAATTATTTATGACAAATAAAAAAGAAAACTTCAGACTGCTTATTTCTCTAGGTCTGGCTGGGGTAATGGTAGCAGCTATTTTATGGTTAATTAGCAAAGTTTCTTCTACTATCATCAAAACATCATCAAACCCCACATCTACTATATCTTCATTTACAAATAAGCCTTCAATAATGAATTTGGGTACAAGGATTTTGTTGAAAGTGCAAACATACCCTGAGAAAACAGATGGAGTTAAAGCTTTTGCTGAAAAAGATTTTAACACTGCTGTTAACAAGTTTACCGCTTCACTAAAAAATAATCCTAATGACCCGGAAACTTTAATTTATTTAAACAATGCTAAAATCGCACAAGATAATTCGGACACTCTCAAAGTTGCTGTTATAGCATCAATTAACTTTGATCCTAGTTTATCAGAAGAAATTTTGCGTGGTGTAGCTCAAGCTCAAAATGAAGTTAATAACCAAGGAGGAATTAATGGTAAGAAGCTGCAAATTGTGATTGCAAGTGCTGAAAATAGAGAAGATTTTGCTCGACTAGATAATGAATTAGTTCAAGACAAAAGCATTGTGGCAGCAGTGGGGGTTAGACGTAACACCGCAATTTATAATCAGAATCGCTTGGTGTTAGTCTTACCCGTTGAGCGGCCAAATCAAGCCGAAAATCCCGAAAAATTAGATAACAATTCCATAAATAATCAGCCTAATAGTTCTCCAACTAACTACTTATTTCATATAAATCCGCTCTATGAGAATTTAGTAGATAATCATTCTCGCTACATTGCTCGACAAGCAAGAAATGTTGCTATTTGTGGCGATGTTCGTAGCTCAAGAGATACTTCAACCCCTTCATCAAATCAGATACTTGTAGAACAGTACACTCAAGCTATCAAGAAATATGGCAGCAACGTTATTAGTACACCTTGTAATTTAGCAGATAAGAATTTTGATCCTAGAGCTTTTGTAGATAAAGCCATAGAAGACAATGCAAGTGGCTTTTTATTAATGCCTTCAATCAGAAATATATATTTTGCCACCAAAGTAGCACAAGAGGTTAAAGGTAGAAAGCCACTGTTTGCTTCTGAAACTATGTACAGTGCAACAACTTTACAAAATGGCAAGGATCTCGAAGGAATGGTGTTACCTGTGTATTGGCATCGTGATGCTAATAAAGATAATCCCTTTGCGAAAAATGCCTTTCAGCTTTGGAATGCACAAGTAAATCAGAGAACGGCGGGAGCTTATGATGCACTCCAAGCAATTGTTGCTGGCTTAAAACAAGACAGCACCCGCGAAGGGTTGCAAAGGGTATTGTCCAATCGCAATTTTTCAACATCTGGAGCAACGGGAACGATTAACTTTTTGCCCTCCGGTGAGCGTAAAGGAGAAGCAATGCTAGTCAAAATTGAGCGTTGTGAGTCTTGTTCTAGTGGGACTGGTTACGATTTTGCCCTCTTGAATAAGAAGTAGTTTTTTTGATGTTAATTTTCATTCCAAAGATATAGATTACTCCTAAATTGGTAATCTATTCAATTTGAATGTCATACTAAACTGCTTGATTTGATTGCAACCATAAATTAAAGCGATCGCTTCAATTTTTCTGTAACGAAAAGTTTTATTTCTCTACCCAGAGTTGTGAGAGCGATCGCTCAAAAGAAAGATGGAATCTCCCTAACCTCTGTGTCAAGGTTATATCAAGTAAGAATTACGAACACTTTGCCGACGGAGAACACAGATGGTAACTACTTTAGATGATACGAAACGCAATGCTATTGCTGTAAAACTTGCAAGTCTTAAAGCCCTGCAACAGTTGGTCATCGAAAATGAACAATCGCTTTTGACACAAGGACTTGATAGCGAAATTGCCGATCGCATCCGAAATTTTATCAAAGATGATGAAAAAAACCTTGGTGTTTTAGAAACCGTAATTGGTCAATATGGGATTCAGGCAGAACCCAAAAAAAATGTTACACAATTCATTGAAAAAGCTCGTGAATTGTTCAAAGGTTCTGAGTTGAGCCTGTATGAAAAAGTCTCTCAGCATGAATTACTGAAACATCAAATAGTAATGAGTGGCTTGATAGTTCACAAAGCTGCTCAAAAAATTGGTGCTGATGTGTTGCTAGCGATCGCACCTTTGAATACTATTAACTTTGAGAACCGCGCTCACCAAGAACAACTCAAAGGCATTCTGGAAATTCTGGGTGTCCGCGAACTCACTGGACAAGATGCAGATCAAGGAATTTGGGCACGTGTTCAAGACGCTTTGGCCGCAGTCAGTGGTGTGGTAGGTAGTGCTGTCACCCAAAACAGCGACAAAAAGGATCTAAATATCCAAGATGTCATCCGCCTCGATCACAACAAGGTAAATACCCTGTTCACCGAACTACTACAAAGCAACGATCCACAGAAGATCCAAGAGTATTTCGGTCAAATTTACAAGGATTTAAGTGCCCACGCTGAAGCTGAAGAGGAAGTAGTCTACCCAAGAGTACGTCCTTTCTACGGTCAAGATAACACCCAAGAATTGTTTGATGAACAAGCTCATGCCAAGCAAGCATTAGAAGAAATTAAGGCTCTTAGCCCATCTTCACCTCAATTCAAAGAAAAAGTTAAACAGTTGATGGACGCGATTGGCGACCATATTCGTCAAGAAGAAAGCACAATGTTTGCTGCCATTCGCAACAACTTAAGCAGCGATGAAACCGAACAACTGGCGACTGAATTCAAAGCCGCTAAGACCCGAATTCAACAAAAGCTGGGTGTTGTAACTGAATCGAATGTATAGGATGCTTTCGGACTTTCTATATCCGCTAAAAAAGCTTAATTAAACAAAAACTCCCAGTATTTATCTGCTGGGAGTTTTTATTTACAAATTTTGCTGACAGTATTTATAAGCTGTGTATGCCATAGTGACAACCCCGGTGATAATAGCAGATTCATCGACTTCAAACTGGGGATGATGTAATGGGTGGTTAATGATTCTTTCTTTATAGCCGACACCCAAGCGAAACATAGAACCGGGGACGCGTTCCAAATACATAGAAAAATCTTCAGCACCAAGAGACGGTTCGGGTAGTACTTGAACGCGATCGCTACTCCAAGCTTCTTCTGCGGCTGACTGTAACAATTGCGTCAGGGCGTAATCATTTTGGACGCTGGGTACACCTTGGCGATAATTGACTTGATACTTTGCTCCGTAAGTTTGGCAAACATTAGATACAATGTTTTCAATCCAGTTTGGGAGATGGGCACGGGTTTCGGGATGAAGCGATCGCACTGTTCCCAATAACTGCACTTTATCCGCAATTATATTCGGCGCTCTGCCACCATTAATTTTCCCGATACTTAATACTACAGGGCGCAAAGGATTTTGTGTCCGGCTGATGGCTTGTTGCAGCGCAGTAATAACTTGGCAAGCAATCCAAATCGCATCAATCGCCTCATGGGGACGCGCCCCGTGTCCAGATTCTCCCATAATCAGAATCTCTAAATCATCAGCTGCGGCTGTCAAAGCCCCGTAACGCACACCAATAGAACCTGCGGGTATAGAAGGGAAAACATGAACCCCTAATACAGCCGAGACATTTTCCATCGCTCCATCTTTCACCATCCAGCTTGCCCCTTGGGCAATTTCTTCAGCTGGCTGAAATAAAAACCGCACTTTCCCACCCAACTCCTCTGCCATTTGAGACAGCACCATTGCCGTTCCTAACCCCACAGTGGTATGGACATCGTGACCGCAAGCGTGCATAATACCATCTGCACGAGAGGCATATTCTAAATTAGTGCCCTCTTGAATTGGCAAGGCATCCATATCAGTGCGAATTGCCAATAAACGGTCATTTTGGCCAGTGCCTTGGAGTTCTCCAATCACGCCCGTTTTACCAACTCCCTCTTGTACATGCAGCCCACTAGAAGACAAAACACCAGCTACGAAAGCTGCTGTTTGGTACTCCTGACCGCTGAGTTCTGGGTGAGAGTGGATGTGGCGGCGAATTTCAATTAAGCGAGGCGCTAGTTTTGCTGCTAAGTCTTTTATATGGGTAAGCATCGATTCAATTAATCTATAGGCTTTTTTCCCATGATAAAGAACTGTTAACAAACAAAATGCTTTTGCTATACAAGAGACTTCTTGCATAAGTCGGGAAAAGGGAGAAAGGTTTGGTATTTTCCCTTTCCCCTTTAACATGCACCCTTTTCCCACCTCTTGCAAAAAGCACTTTTGCAAGAGACTCCATGAGCTGCGTTCACAAGGAACAATGAAAATGTCTTTTCCTCCTGCCTCCTGCCTTCTGCCTCCTGCCTTATTTTCAAGGCAGGTCTAAGGAGTGTTGATAACAAGCAGGGGAGCAGAGGAGCAGCACTTCTCTACGTTCGCGCAGCGTGTCGCAGACAGAGGCTGCGCCCGAAGCGAAGCTATGCCGCAGGCTTTACGGCTACGCTCTGTTACCGAGGAGAAGTTGCAGTAATTTTTTCCCCTCTGCCCTCTGCTCCTCTGCCTCTTTTCAATGCCCCAGTTTATTTTGAGTAGCAGGTTGTGGCTAAAGTATTTTCGGGTTTGTACTCGTTACATTCTCTGGAATTTGGACGCTCTAACGACCAGCCATAGGGTTTGTCGGAGGTGACGACACCATTAGCCAGAGTTGTTAGTCGGTAGTTAGCACCCCGAAAATTAGTAAATTGCAATTTGGCATCTTTTAAGTTTGCTGCTTCTAAATTGGCACTGATGAAGCCTGCAAAAGACAAATCGGCATTTTCCAGGGATGCTGATTTTAAATTTGCTCCAGTTAAAGAAGCACCATTGAGATTCGTCGAAGTTAGAACCGCACCTTCTAAATTTGCACCGGTGAGATCGGCATTTGTGAGATTAGCTTGAGATAATGTAGCGCCGCTCAAGTCAGCCCCTCGCAAATTTGCTCCAGTTAGATTCAGCTTACTTAGGTCAGCACCACTCAAATTACACCGAGGACAGGCACTTGTTGCCTTCAACTGATCCAAGTCTAGCTGATTTAACGCAAGAGCCTGCTCTGCAAACCCTAAACAAGCTAACAAGGAGACGGTAGCAACAATCTTAAGTTTCATATTTTTTACTGATATTTACAAAAATGACAAGTTACGAACATCACGTACTGTCATCCTTACATATACTGCTTCTCTAAGGAAGTACAGGGATGAAGCATTGATTAAGAAGCTGTAAAAATACCATAAATTCTAATAGTAAGACTACTCAAACGGAAATATAAACTATAGAATCAAATCGTAAGGAACTATACCGAACCAATTATAGACTACCAAATATGTGATCCCCCTAGCTCGACGAAAAATACGACTAGGGGGATCTTGTTTTTAGGCACTTGATTGACAACAAAGGCAGAGGACAGGAGGGATTTATCCCAATATCAGCAATTCTCAATTTAGGAAAACTTCCCCAAAGTGCGTTCACGGAGTGACTCTGAAAGAGTATCGCCCCTTATCCGTCACCATCCAAAATGCTGCTAATGTCTTGTGTTGCGTATAGGATTCGCACAACCTCAATGGCATCCTCCCATACAATATAAAAAATCAGGTACTTCCGGTAGTGTTTCACTGCCCACTTTCGTAGTCCCTGCAAACGAGGATTGCTAACGGGATAAAGGCTACCCACTTCTGGCATTTTGGCAAGTTGGGCAATAGTCATCCGAGCAGAATCGAAGAAATGCAAGGCAGCTTCAACATTATTTTCTGCAATGTACGTAAAATGGTTATCTAAATCTTGGCTTGCCAATGGCAAGATGATGATGCGTTTCGTCATGCATCTGGCTGCTGAAATTGTTCAACTAGCTGAGTACGCTTCTGATCCCACCAGTCATCGGTTGCAACAATTGCTTCTCCGCTATCTAACCCCTCTAGCAGCAGCACCTCAACCCGGTTTTGCTGGGCAACCCGCACCTGTTCCCGCAAAATCAATTGATAGATATACTCATGCGGTGAGTTAAAGCCTTCTACTTTAGCTTGCTCTTCGACAAACGATTGAACCTGCTCTGGCAGAGAAATATTCAGCATTCGCAACCCACCTCATAACATCGGGTCATCTGTTTTCAGAATAGCTATAAATATAGTTATACAACGAGTCAAAGGGCGATCGCTCCTGAAGTATCCCCAAAATGCGATCGCCCTTTCTAAAAGTTGTTCTCAGTATACCAATCGCCCCTGAAGTTTCCCCAAAATGCGATCGCCTTTTAAGTTTGCCCAAAGCGCGATCGCCTTTCAATACAGAATTCGCACGCTTTCTTTGCTATATCTGTTTCAGGATTTTTGAAGATGGGATGGTAACGCAACCTGTTACACGCCACTTGGAGATAATCTTGCCAATTTTCGCAGTCGTGGTTACGAATGTCCCATAACCTCACTGTCGTGTCACTACTGCTACTTACAATGTATTGTCCATCAGGGCTAAAGGCGACTGATGTCACATCATTCTCATGTCCCTTGAACGGTTCACCAATCGGATTACCCTTATTATCCCACAACCGCACTGTGCGATCGCGGCTGCCACTTACAATGTATTGCCCATCTCGGCTAAAAGCAACTGAGGTCACATCATTCTCATGTCCCTTGAACGGTTCACCAATAAGCTTACCCTGCTTATTCCACAACCGCACTTTGTTATCGCGGCTGCCACTTACAATGTATTGTCCATCCGGGCTAAAGGCAACTGATGTGACAGCATCTTGATGTCGGAAGAGTTGACCAATCTGCGTCTTCGGTGGATAGAAATATCTAAACACCAGCCAAAATGGGAAGAAATACATTCGGGCAAAAATATCTCTTATAAAAGTCCAATATAATTCTATTATTATGCGGAAGTCCCAACTAAACTTAAACGAGCTTTTCTTGGGCATTCCCCGCAAATTCCACAACTGGAAAGTCAAGTCCTGACCAGTACTGACTATTTGTTTGCTATCTGGACTAAATGAGACGGATGTAACACTACCCTGATGACCTTGGAAAGGCATACAAATCAGCTTATCCTGCTTGTCCCACAACCGCACCTTTTTATCTTCGTGACCAGTGATAATGTACTTACCATCGGGGCTAAAGGCGACTGATGTGACAGCACCCTTCATTTTAAACCAAGGACTGAACCAACAGATAGAAACGACCAACGTAAGAACCATCCAAACAAAATAAAATGAATTCAAAATCATTTTATTTTTAATATAGATAGAAGCAAAATAAAAAATACCATACGCATAATAACCGTAACCTATCGAGGGTAAGACAAGCGAGTAAATAGTGATTATCCAGTTACTTTGCAAGTTACTAAGACAAAGTTTAAGAAGCAAAATAACTGGTTGCCAAGACACCTTTTTCTTATGCTTCTTGGGAAAAAGCTGACCAATCAAATTGCCTTGAGTGTTGCAGAATAGCACCGCCCCGTCCTGACCGCCACTAGCAATAAACGTGCCATCTGGACTAAAGGCAACTGCACAGACAGACCCCTGATGCTCCTGAATGGGTTTGCCAATCGGGTTGCCCTGAGTGTCCCAGAGCCGAACTGTACCGTCTTTACTGCTACTAGCGATCAAATTGCCATCTGGGCTAACAGCAACGCATGTTAGCCCATCCTTATGACCTTTGAAAACGTTTTGTTCTCGGGCTGATTTTGTGGCTAGGTCTAAGCCTTGCTTAACAGAATCCAAAATATTTCCAGACGATTGCACTAACGCTAAATTTAAACCAATTGACTGGATTGCCTGAACTAAAGCATCGACAGGCTTTATTGGGAGTAAATGCCCAATCATAGTCAATCCTTCAATTAATCTTTCTCGCTGCTGTTGTTCTTCCTTTTCTTTTTCGCCGCGATAGCGTTCTTGGATACTCTGCTCGATAAATTCTTTCTCATCAATTAAGTCTTCTGGGCGTTCCTTCAATTTTTCTTCTGCTTCTGCTAATGCTGCACCCCGCAACAATGAACCCGGATCTCGCTTCGTTGCTTCCCATTGTCCCTTGGCTGAACGTAGTCGCTCTTGCCAAGCTCTAAAAACGCGGTTTGTATTCATCCATTCTCGCAGTTCTCCCCAATTGCGAATCAGAGCTTCATGGACTACCTCCACCGTTTCTTGACTGGTAGCATTGCGACTTGTCACCACCAACCGAGCATCAGCCAATTGTTTTACCAAAGACCAACTTTGCTCCCCCAATTCCGCTTTCATCGCTATGCGTCTTGTATCTTCTGCTCCCTCACCCGGACGCACTAATTGAATAAAAATCCGCCGCACTTTTTGCTTCTCATCATCTGTCAAGTTGCCATATTTCTCATCAGCATGGCGGGCTAAGGCACCTTCTACTTGACCAATTTCTTCATAGATTTTGTGAGTTAATTGTTTACCCGATCGCTTATTCCACAACTCTGTTAAAGCAAACTCTAGCAAAGGTAAATTTCCCGGTTGGTTTTCCACATCATCCAGAATGCGTTCTACCAGTCCGTCTGCAAATGTCACCCCGAATTTTTGGGCAGGTTTTTCAATGACTTGTGTTAGTTCCTCCCGATTCATCGGCCCCAGTTTCACATCACCATTTTGCAAGACATCAGCAAAGGGACGATAGGAGAGAGCATTTCCCAAAAAATCTGCCCGCATCGTTGTCACCAATACCGTAGCTGATGAAGTCAGAGAAGTAGGAGTTACTAAACTGGCTAATAAGCAGTCGAGAAACTTAAGGCGAATTTCTTGATTGTTACAGAGTGTGTAAATTTCTTCAAATTGGTCAGCAATCAGTAGCACCCGATGATTGGGGTGATTTTGCTGAATTTTAGCAAAAACATCTAAGAGAATAACAGAACCATCTTGCAAGTAACCAGCCATCTTTCGGGCTTGGGCAATTTGGTCTGTTTGATCTAATTTGGGTGTATAAAGAGGAACTAGAGCTAAAGCTAGAGCATGGAAAGGATCAAAACCAGGACGAAAGTGAGTAAACTGCCAATGACCTGCTTTTTGTAACTTAGGGACTAATCCCGCTAATACCACCGAAGATTTACCGCTTCCTGATGCACCTAGCACCGGAATAAAATTCTTGGTTTTAGTTGCACTATAAAGTTCTTCGATAAATATTTCCCGCCCAAAGAAAACATCCGCATCATTGGGGCCAAAATGAAACAACCCCCGATAAGGACAAGGCAAATATTCATCAGCAGCGTCGGTAGAATCAGACGGGACTAATCTTGCTTCTTCTCGATAGTAGTAGTTGATTATCTGTACAGGAGCGAAAGTCAAATCACGCCCAACACTATTATCCTTTAAGAGATTTTCTTGTTCTTGATATGAGTGATTTGGGACTGACTCGCTCATGATCTTGGTATCCTTAACCTTGATTTTGCACAGTCGGTGCAAAGTTCACATTTCCACCAACGGTATTTCCACTCATGGTGTTGGTTTGAGTTTGATTGATTATTTCCTGTCCCCCAGGTTGTTCTTTCACTTTTTCGAGTAAATCCTGAGCCACTTTAATAATTTCCTGGTCTTGATCAGCACCAGCTTTGGTAATTTTATCTTTTAACAAACCTTCCGCTTGCTTGATTTCTTCTGGTTTGGCATCTACCATCGCTTGTCCCAGAACATCGCCCTCAAACTTCTTCTTAATCAAGGCTTTCAAACCCTGATAGGCATCTTTAACTGCTGTTCCTGCTGTATCCTTAGTAGCTGCGATCGCACCAGCACCTAAAGCAGCAATAATCATAGAAATAGTTCCATAGTTAATCCCCAATTATTTGTATCTAACAGCTAAAATAGCAGGATTTACGCAACTGGCACGTATATCTTCATGCTATCGGGGTCAAGGGTCAAGATTTCGATTTTTTGACTCTTGATAACCTCTACAAAAAAATATGACACTTAGGCAAGTCCTAAATATAGGAATCCCTCTTTCCTCTTTCATCGCCATCCCAAAAGACGCAATCCAGGGACAATTAGGTAGTAACTTATTCCTAACCAGAAGCTGATAAAGAAGCCTATAGAACCAAAAAAAATCAGAGGTAACTGTAACTCTGACCAACCTGGTTGACTGGTAAATTGGAAGATGGGAGGTGCTAACCTCAAAAGAATCAAAACTGCATAGGCGATCGCACTGCCAAAGGCTGCGAACACAGCGTACACTACATGATGGCTGCGAAGTCCTAAACTCAAGGTGAGTAGGCAAACTGCCACTAAAATCACTGCCATTAAGCCCTCGCCGCTATCTTTTGGGGTGATTAATTGCAAAATTAACCAGCCGAAGCCATAGCTAATTATTCCCATCAGGGAAGCCACTAAAAACCGCCGCCGTTGACCAAAACACCCGGATACTGTCAGTCCCCATGCGGTTCCCCAGCCTGCGGCGACGAACACCAAAATATCTGCCCCGAAGACGGGTTGAGTATTTGGTACTAATTGATTTAGCTGATTCCCAATCAATTCCACAACATGAGGCCCCAAGCTGGTACGATAGGCCAAAATAAAACCTGCGATCGCACCAAAACAAGCGCCGATAGTACTCAGTACAATCGCCCAAATCGTCGCCAAACAAGCTCGGAAAATTTTGAAGATTGTCTGAGTGATAAAAAGAACGGTTTTGGTAACAGCTAGGCTAAAGTTAGCTAAAACTTGTTCAATAGCTTGTGTTATCAGTGTAAATCTCTGGGAAACTTGCGTTGAGGCAAGCTTTATCTTGTCTTGCAGTTGAGCAAATAACCCTGGTGGCGGTAATGGTTGAGAAATCTTCGCCAAACGTTTTTGAATTATAGCTGCATTTGCTGGACGCGATCGCACATCCTCCTGCACCATCTCATCCAGCAAATCTGCTAGTTGCGGGTTGACATTCACCACAGTTCGCCAGCGCAATTTACCCGTTTGTTGATCTTCCAACTCTAGGGGGTATTTGCCTGTTAGTAGTTCGATCACCGTTCGACCAAGAGCATAAAAATCGGCACTTGGCCCAACAATACCTCCAGTCACTTGTTCTGGTGGACTGTAGCCAGAAGAAAATAATCGTGTGGAACTAGACTTAGAACGCAGCTTAGAGGCGCTAAATTGTTTTGCCCCGCCAAAATCAATTAACACCAAGCGATCGCCTTCTGCTTGCCCTGAAGACGGGGTTACAGATGGCGAAGATGTACCCAGCATTAAATTAGAAGGTTTGATATCCCGGTGAAGAATCTGACGTTTGTGTAATTCTTGTAAAATCTGCACAGCTTGGGCAAACCAATTTAAAACCAAACTCTCTGGACACCCTTGGGGAAACTTTTTTAATATCTCCTCTAAAGTTCGTCCATTGATTTTTTCCATTACCAGACAAGGCAGTTGGTGCGGTTTGGGGTTAAACAGTTGTACCTGAAAATACCCTTCGGCATCGACTCTGGGGACACCCGGATGGTGCAAACTAGATAAAACTGCCGCTTCTTGGGTAAATAACTCCAGTGCCTTTGGTGAATCTTCTACCAATACTTTCAATACTTTCTCTGTTTGAGTTGTTTCATCCCAAACTGTGTAGATTTGAGCAAATCCTCCCGATCCCAAGGGTTGAAGTGGAACATAGCGGTCTAACAACTCTAGCGGTGCGCCACAGCTGTTGCAAAATTTGTTTCCCCAAGGCTGAGGATAAGGACGTTGACAATCAGGATTTATGCAGTGAACCGCACTCTGAGTGATGTGGGACACAACCGCTACAATACAAAGGCTGACTTGATTTTAGCGTTTCTTTAGGTTTCCTGATTTTAAAATCGACAAAAGAAAAACCCTCATAGAATCTATGAGGGAATTCATTCAATTCATATTTACAACAGAATTCAAGGAAGACGAAGTACACAACGATTCGTGTCAAAGCAAGATATAAAGCCTGTTTTACTTCTGAATTCTGACTTCTGAATTCTGAATTCTGACTCCTAAATTCTGCTGTATCTCAGCCCTTAGTTACGAAAACTTCTCTTACTTTGTCTGTGCTTGGCAACTTCTTTGCGCTTGCGTTTTTCTAAGGGTGTTTCAAAATGACGATGCTTTCTCATGTCTGGGAAAATTCCCGCCTTGGAAACTTCTCGTTTAAATCGTCGTAAGGCTGACTCAATGTGTTCATTGTCACCTACAATTACTTGGGTCATTATTTCTCCTACTAAGTTGACTTCATCAATGGCTATGCAGGCGGTAACATTACAAAAAAAAGACAGACTCTTGTTTGTCTGACCTTAAGACTCTTGGTGAGTTTTTGTTTCCAAGGTTAGTATCGTCCGCCACCGCCACCGCCACCGCCGCGGTTGCCGTATCCTCCTCTGTTACCACCACCAAAGGAACCTCTATCACCTCTGTCTTCCTTGGGTTTAGCCTTATTCACTTTTAGGTCACGACCCATCCACTCAGCACCGTCTAGAGCTTCAATGGCAGCAGTTTCTTCAGCTTCAGTTCCCATTTCCACAAAAGCAAAGCCGCGCGGACGACCTGTTTCACGGTCAGTAGGTACTTGAACGCGCTTTACAGTACCATATTCTGCAAAAATACCACTTAAATCTTCTTGTGTAACATCATAAGAGAGGTTACCTACATAAATTGACATCGATTCTCTCCAAAATCATCACTGTGTAGAGATTTTAATTTCTCTCAGAAGTCTGTAAATACTAAAAGGAAAAAGCCTTTCAATACTAAAACCAAAGACATCACTGAATTAACTCTCATAAATCTAGGATGACATACGAGTCAACTCTTTGCACCCAGTAGATAGTTAACCAGTGATGCGATCGCACTTAAGCGATCGCCCGCCCCCACATACCCTAAGTACAATCCACCGCAAAAAGGGGTTGGAAATGGAATAAGATAAGTTCTGTAGGGTGATATAGAAAATCAGACATGCAGGGGCGCATCTTTAATATCCGAATTGAACGTTTGACTGCATTCACCATGAAGCATTACTTCAAAATTTTAATACGAAAGGCAGAGTCAGGCAACAAATATAAAACTATTGTGACTTGTACTCTTTTGGAGAACCCGCCATCAAACCAACTGTGGTGCTTATAGCAGCAAGCATCGCGAGTCTTTTTCTTTGGTGCTAGCCTCTCCTGGTGGAAAAGGGGAGAAAGTGGCGTAACATCATGTTCGGCTAAGGGATTTCCAAATAAAAAAATATCCAATTAACTCTTGTGGGGTGGGCATCTTGCCATTGGTGTCAAGTTAAGGCAGATGCCCACCCCACAAAAATAGTAAAATCATCCCGCAAATATGCAACCCCGAAAATTTTAGAGCGGCAAAGACGCGATAAATCGCATCTCTACATCTGGATTTTGGGCTATTCCTGATACACATTTACTTGCACTGTAAGATTTAATCGGATAATCTGAGCAATCGAGATTGTTTTTCAAGAAAACCAATGAACAAATTCATACTGAGTTTGCTTTCTTCTCCTGTGCTGATTAGCTCTCTTCTCTCTATGGGAGTAATGCTCAATCACGCACAAGCTATGGAGCCAGAACCAGGAACCAAAACCACAGATCGTCTATCTTGTATACGCAATAAACATAAAGTGGGTTTAGTATGTGCCAGGGCTTCCGTGTTGGCTCAAATTCCTAACTATCAACGTGAAATAGAGTTTTCTCAAGAAGATGCTCCCATGCTGGAGTTCAATGAACAAGAAAGCAATGTGGCAATCGACTTATTTGGCTGCGACTGTGCTGCTTGTATAAATTCTTTGCGTCAGATGCGCGGGGCGACACCCTTGGTATATTAGGATTTTGCAAATTTATCTTTGTTTATAACCCAATACGCTTGGGTTAAGGCTAAGACCTTTTTTTAACGAACCGCAAAGGACGCAAAGGAAGAGAAGCAAGAGAAGCTTAACTGAACTGTATTGGTTTATAACCCACATTCCGCAAACTTTTATGAGGGCACAACACAACATGGTTATGCCCTCACTGTATCTTGTATTCAAAATAATTACGCTGATTTTTCGACTCGCAAACCAAAGTATGTCAAAACAAGTTCGGTTGAGCCACTATTGACAACTTCGTGTACTTCTCCCGGTTCGATGGCTACACAGTTTCCCGGAAGTAAAGGGTATTCTGTACCATCAATGTGAATTACTCCTGAACCAGCTTCTACAAAAAATACCTCGCACATATCTTGATGTGCGTGTGCTGGTGCGGTTTGTCCAGGAGCAAAACGTGCTTGAGAAAAGTTAGTCAGGTGAGGTAAATCGCCGAAGCGTAACATCACCTTTTTCTTGATTTCGGCATTGTGAGAAACCGACTCTTCTGGCAAGTCTTTCAAAGAAGTGGTAATCATTCGGGTCTTAAATCATTAGATAATTCCACAATACCCCTAGACCCATCAATCCTGACTCGTTGACCATCTTGCAAGATCCATGTAGCACCGCGAACATCCATCACTGCGGGAATTCCATACTCACGAGCAACGATCGCACCGTGAGAAAGTCTTCCCCCAGCTTCGGCAATTAATCCCCCAGCCCTTAATAACAATGGGGCCCAGCCGGAATCTGTATAAGGTACTACCAAAATCGTATCTCGGTCAATGTCTGGAATGTCTTGTAAATTTCGCAACACTTTCACCCTACCTTCGGCTTGCCCATGACTGGCTCCAATACCTTGTAAAATTTGGTCAGAGTAAAGTTCAGAGGGAGCTAAGGGGTGAGGAGGTGTATTGCCGTAAACTAAAAGAGGTATTTGAATAATCTCGCTATCTTGCAGGAATTGCGATCGCCTAAATTCGACTAACTTATCTAGCTGCTCTATGAAGCTAGAATCTTCATCTCCAATTAGACGCCGCACTTCATCAAAGTTAAGAAAAAAGATATCGCCTGTTTGCCTGAGTAAACCAGACTCTAACCAAATCTTCTCTAAAGCCACAAAACTCCAACGCAATTCAGCTAAAAGTCGGGAATAAACTTCGGTGACTCGTCCTTTGATATCTACGCGCCGTTGCACAAAAGAGCGTTTGCGCTTACCAGCAAAGATACTATTAATCGCGTCTTTAGCACCTGATTGTGGTTCGTTCCCCTGCATTAACTGCACAAACATCTGCTGAATCATCTGGGGATTTTCCCGCCAAGTGGGAACGGAGATATCGGTTCCTACTTCGCTTAAGTAGCCGTAATCTTGCAGCAATTCGTTAAATGCTTGGAGGATTTTCTCTCCTTCGGGGGTTTGTTTTAATTGTTCAAATACTTGCTGTGGCTCAAACTCCAGCAATACCTGCTTGGCATCTGTAGCGATCGCACTGAGCGATCGCAATGCCGCTACCTCTGGGGTAACGCTATGATCGATTTGCTTATCCTTTACCCGAAAAATCGCCTGTCTCAGGGCAGCACTCAAGGGAGCTAAAATGCTGTAATACGTTCCATGACGCAGCAACTCCAGAATAAAATCAATTCTTGCCAACAACGCCGGTGGTTCCAAGCTATCTATATCTTCCTGCGCCAACTGCGACAACCCAGGAATGAATCGGTTGTGATAATCTTCCTTAAAGTCCTTTTCTAAACTTAATTCCCGCTTCAGCAACTTTCCTAGTCCTGGCAAATTTTCCCAAGTTGACTGCAAGGAGGGTTTACTTAATTTAGCTCCTCTGGTTAAAAATTCCAGACTTTCCGGTGGTAGTCCCATGCGGAGAAAAATATCTCCTAAGAGGGACGCATTAAAGTAAGCTCTGGAATAGTGCAGAGTTGCTGTTTTGGCAAAATCTAACCCCAAAGCGCGATCGCCTAAAACTAAAGTAAAAAATTCTCCCCAAACTCCACAAGTTAAGGGACGATTAATTGACCATGTTAAGGGGTGAATTACTCCGGGAATCACTTCAGCAGCGATTTTGCGTGTCCACATGGGTAACAGAGTGGTGATCGGTCGAGATTGCAGCACCCAAAGCGTTTGCCCATCATAACTCCACTCGATATCTTGAGGAGTGCCATGATAACGTTTTTCGAGTCGGTAAGTAAGGTAAGCAACTTGCTTAATTAATGATTGTGGGACTCGTCCTTGACCCTCTAATTGTACAGAGTAGGAATTTTCTGTTTCAACGACAAAAGCGCGATATTGTTCTGGTGTGATTTTTCCCGAAACGACTTGCGTTGCACTGCCTGGAAGGGCTTCAATAATGATTGCATCGCCTTGCTGGGTAATGGGATCGCGGCTGAAGGCAACACCAGAATATACACTCTGGACTTGTTGTTGAATCAACACAGCCATTGCTGTATCATTTAAGCCGCGATCGCGCCGATATTGGATAGCTGAGGGATGATTGTAGGAAGCTTGAACTTGGGCGATCGCTTCTTTTAATGCCTCTTGGCTAGTAACATTTACAACTGTTTCATACTGTCCAGCAGCAGAAGCTTGTTCTGAGTCTTCTCCAATAGCGGAGGAACGCACCACCAAGGGAGATAATTCTGAGGGTTGGAGAAATTCTGTTAACCCTTCTGGATTGTCGATAGGTGCTAGTACCCATCCCTTCGGCACTGGATAGCCCCAGCGCTTAATTTGAGATAATGTCGCCGCCTTTTCTCCGACTATGGCAGCATTCAACTCTTCATCTAGAGAAACCATTGTGCGCTCGCCGCGTAAAAATTCCAACATCGCTTGCGATTCTGTTTGTGCCTCTTGGGCTGGCAGTTTCATATCATCAGGAATTTTGGTGTAAATCCAGCCCATTAAACCAGCTAAGGCCACAGCAGCAAATATTCTGGGAATATCGCTAAAGTGCAGAAGTGCCACAAACAATGGAAAAAGTAGCAAAACCCCAAATTTGACTAACTTTCTTGATTGCAGAATTGTAAAAGCAATACCTGCAAAGAAAGATACAAATATCGCTACAAGTGGATCGTGTACGACAAATCCCCAAACAACATTTGTCGTACCTGCTCCTCTGCCTATCCAGTATCTACCGATTACCAGAGCGATTAGGGCAAGTAATTCCCAAGACGATCCATCTGGGAAGAAAATGCGGCTGAGTAAGACTGCCGCAACTCCTTTAAAAGCTTCTGACAAGACTGCCAGAATTCCGACAATTTTACCGCCATGATAAAAGGCAGCTGATACACTAATATTTCCTGTACCAACTTGTGATAACTGCTTCCGTTTAAGGGCATAAGTTATCCATGCAATCAGGGGTAATCCGCCCAAAAGGGGGCAGAGAATTAAAATAACTAAGATACCCCAAGGTTCAAACATTCTGGATTTTGGATTTTAGATTTAAATTTTCCATCTAAAACCTCAAATCTAAAATCTAAAGTTTTTCTGAAATTTTTGATGGTTATTAGGGGGGGCTTTTTCAAAGAGAATTCAGGAGTCAGGAGTCAGAATTCAGAATGATGGCTAAGGCATAAACACGGGGGTTTAAAAACAATCCAAATTATAGATTTAGAAGTATACAATCAGCTAGTGGTTTGAATCCCCCAAGGAAAGACATTCTGAATTCTGGATTCTGGATTCTGTATTCTTCTTCAATGACTAGTTGCTAAATGGACACTTGGCTAAGACGGAAACCGTTTAAGACAAGTGTCCTTCTAGACTACTAATGGTTTTAGTTTAGCGCATAGGCAGCTTGCAGCGCCCAAATGACAAGAGCAGCGATCGATCCCAGAAGCAACACGGTAGAGATAGTGACTACTTTTGGGGAATCTGCACCCTTAAATTTCATAATTCCGCGATTTAAGTCGGACACAGCTTTGTAATCCTCTGTTGTTGGAGCATGAGATATTTGTCCGTTTTGATTGTAGTCCTTCTCTTTGCGGATGACGTTAAATTCACTTTAAAAATTTAGGACTGGGGGCTGGGGCGCAAGGGGGACAAGGAGATAAACAAAACTCCTAACTCTTAACTCCTAACTCCTAACTCAGCACTCAGCACTCCTAACGCCCAATCCCCTACTATCATTGAAAAGCAACTCAGTATAAGAGGGTGTGAGTAGGTGAAAATAGCACTGAGCGTAATTTTAGCGGTGGTTGTGGGATTGTTTGTGGTAATCGAGATTGGATTGCGATCGCTGTTTGGTTTTGGTAATCCTCTGATTTATATTGGCGATGAGCAGATTGGTTATTTGTTGGCTCCTAACCAGCGTACCCGTCGTTTTGGGAATCGCATTGAAATTAATGAATATTCTATGCGAGGTAGTCCGATAAAAAAGATACCCGCATCTTCTGACCTGCGAATTCTACTTTTAGGTGATTCTATTGCTAATGGTGGTTGGTGGACAGATCAGACTAATACAATATCTAGTTTGATGATGCGTTCTCTAGCATCATCCACTAATAGTAATTATCAGGAAGTAGAAGTGCTAAATGCTTCAGCAAACTCTTGGGGGCCAAGGAATGAATTAGCCTATTTAGAGAAGTTTGGCAATTTTAACGCGCAAGCAGTGGTGTTATTAATTAATACCGATGATTTGTTTGCAACTCCTCCTACTTCATTACCAGTAGGACGCGATCGCAATTATCCAGATCGTAAACCTCCCCTGGCATTAGTGGAAGTATGGCAGCGTTATATCGTCAAGCAAAAGCCAATTCCTGAACTGCAAGCCGTCCAAAATGAATCAGGCGATCGCGTGGGGATTAATCTGGAGGCGATCGCTAAAATTCAAGCCTTGACTCGCCAATCCAATAGCAAATTTCTGCTGGTGATGACTCCTTTACTACGAGAAATTGGTCAACCAGGCCCCCGCGATTACGAAATTAAAGCACGTCAGCGCTTGAGTGATTTTACCAAAGCACAGCAAATTAACTATATTGACTTTTTACCGAATTTCAATTCAACTACCAACCCCCAAAGTTTGTTTCACGATCACATCCACCTCAACTTACAAGGTAATAAATTTGTCAGTGAAGTTATGGAGCGATCGCTTTTGGAAATACTGGGGGAGGCGTCACTTCGTCACTAATATTCGTGTTTTAGTTAGATTTTTGAGTATCTCTAACCAAATTATTTAACTCTTCCTGCATTTGACTTTGGACTATTTCATAACAAGTATTCACATAGTTACGATCTCTAGCTGCATCTCGACCATATCTTTCAAAAGTAATTGGATGACAGACACGAGTGTGAATCTGCACAGGTAGAGGAATATTAGGCAGAGGGCCAATAGACAAGCCCCAAGGCAAACCTAAGTAAATTGGGAAAACTCCAGGGTCAATTTGATATAACCACGGCAATCCCCACTGATGCAATTGTTTGACAAAATCATAACAATCACATAAGACTATCAAGCTATCATGAGCGCCTACCGAGATTACAGGAATAATCGGAACTTCTTGTTTTAAAGCTAGCTTGATAAAGCCCTGATGACCAGCAAAATGAATTTTATAACGTTGGCTATAAGGACGAAACATATCATATTGTCCTCCAGGATATACCAGAACGCTAGCACCCCGATCGAAAGCCGCGCTAGCCATTTTGGGATGTGCAACAATTGCTCCGAATTTCTGGGCTAATCCTGCTATTTCTGGACTCACTTTCCAAGCGGAAGGGTGCATTAGACCATACACCAAACGCTCGGTTCCAAATCTCGAAAACCAATCGTACATCATCATGATTAAATCTGGAGACGCCATTCCCCCATTATGAGATCCAACCAGTAGCACTTTCCCTGTTGTTGGTATGTGATGCCATCCATCAGTTTTTACTTGAAAGTAATAACGGTAAAACCATTCCCATACAGGCATCAATGATTCAATAAACTGAGCATCTCGCTGTGTTAATGAGTGATGAATCTTTTTCGAGAATTCTGATGTTAAACAATTGTCAGCGCTGACAGAAATTTTCTCTATCTGTTTTGGAAATTCCATAATTAATCGCCCATCTTCCATCACTCTTGCAAGTATCTCTGCAACTGCTCTAAATTCCAATACCCCAAAATTTTCTTCACTTTCTAAACAAGATTGATACTAGCCTTGGTGGTTTATTTTTATCTTCTTCATGCCACCATTCTTTGAAATCTTCAAGTAAGAAGCCATGAACTTTCGCTGCGTTAAAAAAATCTGATAAATGATGCACAAATGCCGGAATTTCAATGATCTCTTGCTGTCTTTGGAAATTAGCTTTTGTACCTTTATATTGCTTAAATGGATGAAGCTCACAGATAAAAAAATATCCTCCTTTGACTAATACACGAAATGCTTCTGAAAATATCAAGCTGAGGTCTTCGATATGTTCTAAAACAAGATTACAAGTGACCAAATCGGCAGACTCATTTTGACAAGTCCATTGCTTAGTAATGTCTTCTGTAAGAAATACCACATTAGTAGCCCTCACTTTCTCTTTCGCCTTTTCGATCATCTGTGCTGAAAAATCGATCGCACAAACTTTCAGAGCAATTTGTGAAAGTAAAAGTGTATTTTTACCTGTGCCACAGCCAATTTCTACGACTGATTTACACCTCAAACCCATCAAGGTTTCTCTGGTGACAGTTTGATCGAGATCGCGCGTCAGATTTTTGTCAGCATCGTATGTGGCTGACCAATTATCGTATGCTGCTTGAATACTCATATAGCTTCATTTTGCCGATTACAGGGTATTATCCTATTTCACGTGCGATCGCACAGTCCGAGTACAAGTGCTGCCGCCAGTGCCGCTATTGTCCGAACGTGGTTCCAGAACGTCCAATTGGTAAGATATCTAGCCCATAGGTTCGTGCCTTCAGTGCTATCCGGTTTGGCGATCGCTAAGGCATCATTCAGCGGCACATTGAACGCGATCGTCACTAGAACGGTGCCAATAAGATAGAGCAAGCTACCGATAAGCAAATAGGCAGCATCAGGTTGATGCCACTTTAACACCGAGGAAACCGCTAGAAAGATGCAAGCCACAGCCGTCCCGAACAGTGCCAACATGAATAACGGATTGATCGCAGTGATATTGATGGATTGCATGGCGGCAATGCCCTCCTTTGGCTGGAGTCGTGCAAGGGCATTCATCACGAAAGTCGAGAAGGCAAAGAAGACGCCAGCCACCAATCCGCAGCCTAGTGCTGTGAAAAGCGTCAAAGGGAAGCGCAAATTGTCAACAAATATCATAAAGCCTCCTGTTAATTACTGCCCAACGCCTTGTTCGCAGATGGTGTTATGTCACAATACGCTTGGGTTAAAGGTTATTGGTGTAGATGATTGGTCTTTCAAGACGCGATAAATCGCGTCTCTACAATCTGGGTTTTGGGCTTATCCGATCGGACATGATGTTATTTTATTTGCTGTTGATCCCACAACTACTCTTATTACTGCGTTGCGACGCAAGCAGTTTGTTTAACGAGCGATCGCACTGCTTGGGACAATGTATTTGCAACCTTTTGACACCTACGATCCACAGACTAGGTTACTGGAAATTTGAAACAAATATCTTAGCTGTATAGTTTGGCAAGTCAGCTACTAAACCATCCTCTCCAGATTTCACTTCTTGATTGCTAACCAGACCCAATTAAAGCTGCTCTTTTGTTGCAACGCAGTGGCTTTTCCAGTCATCACATTACTCTATCTACTAGCTGATTTTAAAATACCTATCCTTAAAAGGTGGATAGTGGGGAGCAGGGGAGGATAATTAATGACAAATGACAAATGACCAATGACTATTTACCAATATCTTCATTCCAAAGTTCGGGGTTAGTTTCAATAAACTCACTCATCATTTGTTCGCACTCATCAAGATTAAGATCAATTACGTCCACGCCATGAGATACCATAAATTCTTTAGCACCAGGAAAAGTTTTGGATTCTCCAGCGATGACTTTTTTAATGCCAAATTGTACTACTGCCCCAGCGCACAGGTAACATGGCATTAAAGTTGAATAGAGTGTTGTACCTCTATAGCTGCCAACTCTTCCAGCATTGCGGAGACAATCAATTTCGGCGTGGGTAACAGGATCGCCGTCTTGTACACGTTTATTGTGTCCTCTGCCGAGAATTTTACCATCCTTGACGAGAACCGAACCAATAGGAATTCCCCCTTCTTGTCTGCCTTGTTTTGCTTCTTGAATTGCAGCTTCCATAAACTCATCCATATAATTCTCCTTTATGACAAAACAACTTGTATTAATGGATCACGATGGCGGTGTAGATGATTATTTAGCAACTATGCTGCTGTTAACGATGGATAGTATTGAACTCCTTGGTGTTGTCGTCACTCCAGCAGATTGCTACGTTCAACCGGCTGTTAGTGCCACACGTAAAATTATAGATTTGATGGGATTTTCTCATATCCCGGTAGCAGAAAGCACTGTGCGCGGTATCAATCCATTTCCTACTCTCTATCGCCGTGATTCGTTTATCGTTGACCATCTCCCCATTCTCAATCAAAGCAAAACCATCACCACGCCTCTGCTTGCCGAAACAGGTCAAGATTTCATGATACAGGTGTTGCGGGACGCATCAGACCCCGTAACGTTGATGGTAACTGGGCCGTTGACAACGGTAGCCGCAGCTTTAGACAAAGCACCAGAAATTGAAGCCAAGATTCACAAGATTGTGTGGATGGGGGGTGCGTTGAATGTTGGTGGCAATGTAGAAAAAAGTTTAGAACCTGGACAAGATGGTTCTGCTGAATGGAATGTTTATTGGGACGCGATTTCAGCCGCGCGGGTATGGCAAACCCAAATCGAAATTATTATGTGTCCTTTGGATTTAACTAATAATGTCCCAGTCACGTCAGAGTTAGTATACAAAATGGGACGACAACGCCACTATCCCATCTCTGATTTAGCCGGACAATGTTATGCACTAGTTATCCCCCAAGATTATTATTTTTGGGATGTGTTGGCAACGGCTTATTTGGGACATCCAGAATTTTATCAACTGCGCGAATGGGAAACAGAAATTATCACCACTGGTCTTAGTCAGGGGCGTACTAAAGTAGTTACTGGCGGTCGTAAAATTGATGCAATGGATCAGGTAGATAAAGAGGCTTTTTATGGTTATATTTTGCAGCAATGGGCAAGATAAAAAACTAAAAAATTAGGTGGCGTGGTAGGGCGAACGCATCTAAGGGACTTCCAACTAAAAAAATATCCTATCGCTGGGTAGGCAGGGGAGCAGGGAGCAGGGAGCAGGGGGAAGACAACAAAATATTATCTGAGTAAATTGGATAATTTATTTTCTGGAAGTCCCTAATAGCAGGCATCGCCCCCACAACATTCTTAGAGTAAAAAGGAGCGATCTTACCCCCCACCCCCAAGCGTGATGGATGCTGACGAACCTCAAAGTCCGCAGCCCACGGCGACCAGTCAACCGTCAGACCATCGTGAAGGTCGGCAGCTGACCAGTGTTGTCAAAGAGGCCAACGCTGTAGCTGCCTCCATACGGCACGATCATCGCGTTTGATCGCACGGCGGCCCGCGCCCAGTCTGCGTTCCCAACTGCCGACGCTGCAAGCGCCGCCAGCCCAGTAGCCTGTATGCACTGCAAGAAGTACGCGCTGGTCACGAGGAGTAGGTCGTAGGTGGGCTGGTCGTAGTTTGCGATCGCGAGGAACACGTTCTGGGGCTGCCATGTTGCCTTGCCCCGTGCAACCCCAGCCGACTGGATCGCCAGGAGTGAGTCGGCACCACCTGCACCGTTGACAATCTCAGCATAGCGACTGCCCGGCCGACTTACGGCTTGCTCGACGTGTCGCCGCCAATCATCGAGCGGGCGGATCTCCTCGACAGCATAGGTACCATTGAAGAGTAAAGTTGGGTTGTAGATGAAGTAGCCTACAGGAGCCATTGCGTTCGTCGGCTTTGAACCGGTGAGAATCTGGTCGAGGTAGCCCGCGTTGTACCCGTAGCTGTCAGTGAGTCCCTGGAGCTGCGCGCCCCGAAGACTCCCCTCAGCGTAAGCGATCGCTCCGGCATCGTTGCCGTTGAATGCTGTGAGCGCGGCGTTAATGCGCGTCACAATCGCGTCAAAGCTATTCGCAGTCGGCAAAAATCCGGGACGTGGGTTCGGCGAACCCGGCACCGGAAAGCGGATGAAAGCGTCGCGCAACCACACGCCGCCAAAATACCCGGCGAGGTGCATCAGCCACAGCAACGTCGGGAGCGACGGGTCGCCAGGTTCGGACGGTCGGAGTGTGCGCTCGAACACGTACACCGGGACGTAGCGTGAGAGAAAGTCGATCGGATCGTGACCCCCAGGCGGGGTTGTGCGTGCGTAGGCGCTCACGAGTCGGTCGAGGAGGTCTATATCTTCGGTCATGACAGTCCGAAGGTTGTCGAAGAATGGGTAGGTCGGCAGGTTGAGCCGCAGCCGAGGTTGGCTTTGTGCGACGGCGATGCTGCCGAGAAGTCCAGTTCTTGAGAGGGACGTGGTGGCGAGTCCGGTAACTCCCGCTCTCACAGCGCCGATGAAGAACGCACGGCGCGAGATGTGGTTGTGCATGATGATTCCCTCTGCTACTGAATTAAAATACAGTAAATTTAATAAATCTCCAATTTCAAGAATTTTCTATATAAATTAATAGGCTTATTTATCAACAATCAACTATCAAGTAAATATCAAGTAAATATTAAGTAAATATCAGGTATAGAGGATAAATCCTAAAAGCGATACCGATAGAGAGCGATTTTTTTCGGGGGAGATGGGCAACAATTAAGCAGAGGACTTAAACATCAATCATCCCAAAGACCTTGAAACTTGGTAGATGCAAGTTCGGTGTAACGAACAGTATGCGGAATATTTTTATGCCCCAAATAACTCTGAATTGTTCGGGTATTAATACTTCGATTAGCCAGATAATAACCTGTTCCATACCGCAGCATATGAGCATGAATAGGGAAAGACAAACCAGCTGATTCACCAGCCCGCTCAACAATGCCGGCGATCGTATCATGTGCCAACGGGCCAAGTCGAGAAGACTGGAAAATATAGGGACTAGCAGGATAATCTCGTTGCAGATGACGGAGAGAGCGAATCTCCAAACCTGAAAATGGTTGAACCGAGGGCGTACGTTTTTTGACTCGCCTCACGTAAATTGTACCACCATTCCAATCTATTTGCTCGCAGCGCAGAGATGCCGCTATGGAAACTTTATTAATATTATTCTATGCTCAAACATCCAAAAAAAGTTGCTGTAAAAGCTTCACGATACAATTCGTATAAAGTATTTTTTTAAACAGAAGAGAGGTTTAATGATTATTAATAATTAATAAAATTTAAACCTAAGAAGAGAGCCGCTACAGTTCCGGCAACAGAAATTTCTCCCTGAATAATTTTATCTAAAACTGATTCTACAGGAATTAATATAACTTCAATCTCTTCTGTAATATCTAGTTGCTGCTCTCCAACTTTGGTCACATTTTCTGCTAAAAATAAATGTATTTGATTAGTATCTTTACTCGGCTTATCGTATAGAGTTCCAATTTTTTTAAATTCTTGGGGAATATAACCAGTCTCTTCTCTCAGTTCTCTAATTGCTGCTACTTCGGCACTCTCTTTTGTGGGATCGAAATTACCTGCTGGCAGTTCCAAGAAAAATTCACCTACGGCGTGTCTATATTGCCGGACAAAAATAATTTCTTTATTACTAGTAATAGGTAAAATCATTGCAACGTCAGGCTTAATACTGACAAAATAATCATCTATAATTTTACCATTCGGTAATTCTATTTCATCTTGCCTCACCTGACACCAAGGGTTATCTAAAACCATTTTTGATTTTAAAATATTCCATTTTTTTAAGTTGTTCATAAACTAAGTAAAAATAAAATGTATATATAAAAAGTTTGCAATGAATGTAAAAAAGTATAACAGATGTATCCGATAATTTAAATTTTGAACTTACACTGGCTTTTGCGATAACATAATATGTAAAATAAGTATGCAAATAAATGTAAATTTATTTACAGTAAACAAGAGATTTCCGTTGACTATTAGTCGAGGTACAACGGCACAGACAACGAATGTATGGGTGAGGATTTCACAGGATGATATCGAAGGCTGGGGGGAAGCATCGCCATTTGGTGTGGGTAATCATCGGCAATCAACTGATGCAATCAAAGATGCTCTAGAGCAAGTTGTGCCGCTGTTGCAAACATTCAGCCCCTTACAACGTCAGGAAATTGAGCAAGTTTTAACACAAAACCAAGTTCCTTCTGCTGCAAGAGCTGCGTTGGATATGGCAATGCACGACTGGTTGGGTAAGCGCGTAGGTTTACCTTTGTGGCAACTTTGGGGACTCGATCGCAATCAAATAGTCCCGACTTCTGTCACAATTGGGATTAATTCGCCTGAAGGCGCTAGGGCGAGAGCGCGAGACTGGTTAAAATTTACCGATGTCCGTCTTTTCAAGGTGAAGCTAGGTAATCCAGATGGCATAGATGCCGATCAAAAAATGCTCTTATCGGTGCGAGAAGAAGCACCTGAACTAGAATTTTTCGTTGATGCCAACGGCGGTTGGAGTTTAGAAGATGCGATCGCTATGTGCAATTGGCTAGCAGATTTAGGTATAAAGTATGTAGAACAGCCATTGCCACGGGGAGAAGAACCAAGTTTAGCAAAACTCAAACAACACTCTCCCCTCCCCATCTTTGTCGATGAAAGTTGTTTCACAAGTGCTGATATTCCCGATTTGGCAAATTACGTGGATGGCATTAATATCAAACTGATGAAATCAGGGGGACTAACAGAGGCAATGCGAATGGTGCATACAGCACGAGCATATCGGTTGCAAGTAATGTTCGGTTGCTATTCTGACAGTTCGCTAGCTAATACAGCAGCATTACAGCTGGCACCACTAGCTGATTATTTAGATTTAGATAGTCACCTGAATTTAATTGATGACCCTTTTACGGGTGCATTGCTAAAAGCAGGAAGAGTTTTGCCAAACGATTTACCAGGCTTGGGAGTACAACACAGTGCGTCTACCACTTAATCAACGAGTAGCTATCTTGCTACATGAAGGAACTACTGGGACTCAGGGTAAAACAGGGCTAGCAATTTTACGTTACAGTGAAGCCCCAATTGTAGCCGTAATCGATCGCGAGTGTGCTGGTAAATCCCTACCAGAATTAACAGGCATCAAGCGTGATGTGCCGATTGTGGCATCGGTAGCCGCAGCCCTAGAGTACAAACCAGAAGTTTTAGTAATTGGTATTGCCCCTGGTGGTGGTGCTGTACCAGATGATTACTGGCTGGAAATCAAAGATGCTTTAGAAGCGGGAATGTCTTTAGTGAATGGTTTACATACACCAATGGCAAGTATCCCAGAATTAAATGCACTGCTCAAACCAGGGCAACTAATTTGGGATGTCCGAAAAGAACCATCTAATATCAGCGTTGCTAGTGGAATGGCACGTACCCTTCCGTGTCGGCGGGTGTTGACAGTGGGAACCGACATGGCGATTGGTAAAATGTCAACTAGTCTAGAGTTACATTGGGCATCAAAACTGCGGGGCTGGCGTTCTAAATTCCTCGCCACAGGACAAACTGGGGTGATGTTAGAAGGAGACGGCGTGGCTTTAGATGCCGTGCGGGTAGACTTTGCCGCTGGTGCTGTGGAACAGATTGTTATGCGCTATGGCAAAAACTACGACATCTTGCATATTGAAGGACAAGGTTCGCTGCTACACCCTGGTTCAACAGCAACTCTACCCCTAATCCGTGGTTCGCAACCAACCCAACTAATATTAGTACATCGGGCGGGACAAGTTCATGTCCGCAATCATCCCCATGTAATAATTCCACCTTTACCAGAGGTGATTCAAATGTATGAAAGTGTTGCTAATGCTGGTGGTGCTTTTGGAAGTGTTTCTGTAGCGGGTATAGCACTGAACACAGCCCATTTAGATGAATCTGCGGCTCAAGAAAGCATCGCTCAAACAATAGCAGAAACAGGGCTACCTTGCACTGATGTAGTCCGCTTTGATGCCAATGTACTTTTGGATGCGGTGATGAATAATTAGTTGCTGTAGAATGCTTTAACCCTAAACTCCTGAAAGAAAACTGGTTCCGACACCGGAAGAAGTGGCACAACACGAGAAGGAACACAGCGATCGCTTGGCAGCAAAACTGCGAGAATTAAATATAGATCCAGATACCATTTAACTTCCCCGCTGTCTTGCTTGTGCCTGTTGGCTTAAATGCTATGGATCTTCAGGAAAAACCCATTTTGGCGGTTCTGCCATTTTTTTCCGCAGACGTTCTTGTGCCAACTCCAGCATTTTGTCTAAGGGAGTCTCTTCAATAAATTTTGCGGCTGACTCTCTAAACTCGATATTGGGGCATTTATCCCCTAAAACACACCCGTTAACACAGGCTACAGCGCAGTTAATCTTTTGCTCCACAGTACATTCCTCTCTCTAAAGTTATGAGTTATAAGTTGTGAGTCATGATTTTTATTTCTAACTCTTCACTCTTAACTCTTTACTATCAGGCATGACCTACAGGTAAATTTTACCTTGCCAGTTGGTATCTCATTAGTCTAAATACTCACCATTTAGAAACTTATGAGTTATGAGTTATGAGTTATGATTTTTACTCCTAACTCCTCACTCCTAACTCCTCACTTTTATAAAGGGCGCTCATGTCAGAACTGTTTGCTACTACTGGAACTATAGCCGCGATCGCTACTGCTGTTGTCCCCCAACAGGGTAGTGTTGGCATTGTGCGGGTGTCCGGTTCTCAAGCAATGGCAATCGCCCAAAGTCTCTTTCATGCACCAGGGCGACAAGTTTGGGAAAGTCACCGGATTCTCTACGGTTACATTCACCATCCCCAGACGCAACAAATAGTGGATGAAGCTTTGTTGCTGATTATGAAAGCACCCCGTTCTTACACCCGTGAAGATGTTGTAGAATTCCATTGCCACGGGGGAATTATGGCGGTGCAGCAGGTATTACAACTGTGTTTGGAAAATGGGGCTAGACTAGCGCAACCGGGAGAATTTACTCTCCGCGCTTTTTTGAATGGACGATTGGATTTAACTCAAGCCGAAGGTATTGCCGATTTAGTGGGAGCTAAATCGCCCCAAGCTGCTCAAAGTGCTTTAGCTGGTTTACAAGGAAAATTAGCTCATCCAATTCGGCAGTTACGCGCTAACTGTTTGGATATCTTGGCAGAAATTGAAGCTCGGATTGATTTTGAGGAAGACTTACCTCCGCTGGATGATAAAGCAATAATATCAGCAATCGATCGAATTGCCGCAGAAATAACTAGGTTATTGGAAACCAAAGATCGAGGTGAGTTGCTACGCACTGGTTTAAAAGTGGCAATTGTTGGGCGTCCAAATGTGGGTAAGTCGAGTTTATTGAACGCTTGGAGTCGGAGCGATCGCGCCATTGTGACTGATTTACCTGGTACAACCCGCGATGTGGTGGAATCTCAGTTAGTTGTTGGGGGAATTCCCATACAAGTGCTAGATACAGCAGGGATTCGGGAAACAACAGACCAAGTGGAAAAAATTGGCGTCGAGCGATCGCGTCGTGCTGCCAATGCAGCTGATTTAGTCTTGCTTACCATCGATGCTTCCGCAGGTTGGACAGCAGGCGATGAAGAAATTTATGAAACAGTACAACACCGTCCGTTGATTCTAGTGATTAACAAAATCGATTTAGTAGAAGAAAGCAAAAGAACAACTCTGCAATCCAAAATCCAAAATCGTTCGACTGAGCGACTTGTGCCGAGCGGAGCCGAGGTAAGCCGAAGTCCAAAATCCAAAATTGTCACAGCCGCAGCCCAAAATCAAGGTATTGATGCTTTAGAAACAGCAATTTTAGAAATAGTTCAATCTGGAAAAGTGCAAGCTGCTGATATGGATTTAGCCATTAATCAAAGACAGGGAGCAGCCTTAACTCAGGCTAAAATTTCTTTGGAACAGGTGCAAGCAACAATTGCCCAGCAGTTACCTCTTGATTTTTGGACAATTGACTTACGGGGTGCGATTCAAGCTTTAGGAGAAATTACTGGAGAAGAAGTAACAGAATCAGTTTTGGAGAGGATTTTTAGTAAGTTCTGTATTGGTAAATAACCTAGAAAAAATTTTGTTTAATCTATTTTTATTTAATATTTATTCATAAATAAATAGACATCTCAATTCGTCAAGCAAGTATACAAGATACAGCGATCGTTTCAGATGTGCTACTAAAAGCAGCTTTGTGGCTTCAGCAGAGTGGTAAGCTGTTACGCATTTAAGTTGCACATCAACTGGTGAGGTTTCGCCAGGGCAAGGTGTTGGGTGTAGTGTTTAAGACAAATGAATGCGAGTATATCGCATAGTACAACATCTTTTCAATTTCCCACACCCGAACCTGCAACTCCACACCCTTTCATCCAGGAATACCAGGGATTTAGGGTTTACAAGCGTGCTATTCTGCCTTTGATACTTGATCAAAAACATCACATCGCGTTTCATCCACAGTCAAAAGCACGGAATACGATGCTATGCGCCTGTGACTATCGGACTTTAACGCTCTTACTAAATTTATTGTAAAAACCTCTTGATTTTCATCACCAATTGTGAGAGAGTCTGATTTAACATTTTAAATACGGTAAACCGATAGAATTTTAGTAGTTAATAGTTGGACTGGAAGTAAGCGGTGGTTTTAGCTGTGCTTTAATCCGGCAACATCCTATCAGACTGATTACAACTACAGAAGCATAACAGCCATCTGATGAAAGCATCATACCAGCACTGAATGCCGACATGATTTTTAGGAGAATTACTCCTATGCAAGTTACCTTCCAGTAGAGTAACCCTAGATTTCATTTCAAATCCGGTGAGATTACTCTGTTTCTCAGAAGCTGTTTACGAACGCGTTCGCTTCCGTTATGGATGGAAGAAACAAGTCAAATCCTCTTCCCTTCTGCCTTATTTCTTAGGAGGTGGGTATTTCATGTGTGGCTAGTTGTTCTAGCTTTCAGATGCTCATGTATTGACTCATGACTAAATTTTTGCATTATTTTTTTCCAGTGGAGAACATCTCATGCAAGTAGATCCAAATTCTCATCAAGGTTCCGAGCAAGATACTCAGGCTAATAGCGAAATAGATAAACTGAAACAACCCCGTGTAGCTAGCAAACGTTTTTTTGGTAGTCATGCCAGCAGACGCTCATTTATTGGTCGCGCTGGTTTATTTAGTGCCGCTAGCGTTGTTGCAGGAGTTTTAGGTTCACCTTTCTCCTCAAAGAACGGAGGAGATGTTGGAGACGTTGTACAAGCCCAAGCCGTCAACAGGCGGTATAATAATCGACCCTTCGACTACAGGAGGTTTGTTGATAAAGCCTATCGAGTACGTCTTCAAGCAGCGGCACTTGAACGAAATATTCCGATTCCGGCTCATCCGGCCAACGGCGATGAGGAGCGTTATCCCAACAAAATCGGTTCTGACAGTAGAGGACTACCGCATAACGAGCTAGGCGAAGTCAAGCTGGAAGCTTACAACTCTTTGACCAGAGCATTGACAACACAAAACCCGAATGATTATGAAAATATCATCTTGGGTGGCACTAGAAAGCTGGTCAATCCTCAAGGGGCCCTAGCAATTAGCCTAGAAGGGATCAATGCAGCACAAATAGCTGTACCGTCACCACCATTTCTAGCTAGTGCATCGCGCGCTGCTGAAGCAGTTGAACTCTACTGGCAAGCTTTACTCCGAGATGTACCTCTTTCTAAGCTCCAAAACAATACTGATAACCCAAAAGTCTTGGCAGCCGTTGAAGACCTCAACAAGCTTTCGGCGTTTCAAGGACCAAAACAAAATGGTCGTGTCACCCCTCAAACTTTATTTCGTGGTAGTGTCAACTACGTCGGTTCCGGTTCAAGTACAAAATATGTTACTCCACCAGGGGTGCTAGATGGGCCCTATCTCTCACAATTTTTGTTGCTAACTATTCCTTGGGGAACTCAGTCTGTTTCGCCATTGATTCGTACTGCTCTTCCTGGTAATGACTTTCTACTCAATTTCCAGGAATGGTTGACTGTTCAGAATGGAGGTAGTTCCGGGAAATCTATTAAATACGACCCCAAAAACCGTTACATAGTCACGGTTCGGGATTTAGGTGAGTATGCCCATATTGGCGGCCCTACATACGTGGGAGCCTCGTTGATTCTTGGTAGCATCGGTACTCCTTTGAATCCAGGCAATCCCTACGTCAGATCGAGAACTCAAAGTGGTTCAGCTGCAACCTTTGCAGTGGGACATTTACAAGCCTTGCTTAACTTGGGTACCTCGCGTGCGATTAGAGCCTCGTACTGGCAGAAGTATTATGTCCACCGCATTCTCCGCCCAGAAGCCTATGGAGGGCTAGTCTACAACAACATTGTTAATAAAGCTCAGTATCCAATTAATTCTGAGGTCTTTAATTCCCAAGCTTTGGCTCAGACCTTTAGCACCTTCGGCACCTATCTATTGCCCCAAGCATATCCAGAAGCAGCGCCAATCCATTCATCTTATACAGGTGGTGCGGCTGCTACTGCTGGCGTCAATGTCACACTGTTAAAAGCATTTTTTGATGAAAACTTTGTTATTCCCTCGCCAGTAGTGCCCGATCCCAAAGACCCGACAAAAGTAATTGCTTACAGTGGATCACCATTAACTGTGGGTGGAGAGTTGAATAAACTGGCAACTAATTATGCGATTGGTCGCGGTCACGGCGGTATCCATTGGCGTTCCGATGGTTCCGCTGCTTTGGCTTTAGGAGAAGAGGTTGCTATTAGTCTGCTCAGGGATGAGAGACTGGGTTATAAAGAAATATTCAATGGCTTCACCTTCACCAAATTTGACGGTACAAGAGTCACCGTTTAAACCAATTTTTGGTGTTATGGGAGCGCTGAATAATTGTAACTGCTGGAGTGCCAAAACAAGATATTGTTTTGGGTTTTCATGCTCCTTATAAGCGGAAGTTTACTGAGTTTGCAGCAGGTTAGGCAAGATAACTGTAGGAGTTATAAGTTATGAGTGATGAGTTATGAATTTTTAACTCATCACTTATAACTCATAACTCATAACTCATTTTCTGTAGCGATCGCTCTTGGCATATTACCAGCAGTTGCCAGTTGCACTGTAAAGGTAGAACCTTCAGATAATTTACTTTTTACAGAAATAGATCCACCACAGCGCAACAGCAATTGCTGTACTATCGTTAACCCTAACCCAGCACCACCATAATCTTCGGTTGCTGTTGTACGCACGCGATAAAAGCGATCGAAGATTTTGGGAATTTCGTTTTCGGCAATACCGATACCTGTGTCGCGGAATTCTAATTGGACATAATCGCCTTGACTACGGGCACGCACCCATACTTGACCTCCATTAGGGGTAAACTTAAGGCTGTTGTGCAGCAGATTAATCACAATTTGCCTCAGCTTACCACTCACGCACCAAACAGATGGGAGTTCAGTCGGTACGGTGTAGGCTAGCATAATTCCTTTTTCTTGGGCTACAGGTTGGTAGGTACTGACTACTCCAGGTACTATATCTGAGAGACGCACCAACTCCAAAGTCGTCCCCTCCAAATTTTGTTCTAGCTGCACCAGTTCCAAGAAACCATTAATCAGGGAGTTTTGCTGATCGCACTGAGTATTTAACATCTGTAAATAACGTTGTCGTTGTGGGGGTTTAAGATTAGGGGAATTTAATAACGACAGTGCTGTTTTCATGTGCGTCAAGGGTATACGCAGTTCCTGACAGACATTTTTCAGGTATTCATCTTTAAGTTGCTCTTTGTTATGCAGTTCTTGATTTTGCTGCTCCAACTTATTAGTGCGTACTGTGATGATTTGACGATTAATTTCATCTTGTCGAAGGAGTTGTTTTGCCAACAGTTGATTCATAAGTGCCGCTTGGGGCACGGTTGGACAAATAAAACTAGCAGGTAAAATTGAGGATGATTCTGGTGCGATCGCTTGTTGGATACTATTTAATACTTGCTGAATTACTCTCCCCTCAACAGTAGTTATAATCAGCAATGGCTGGTTTTTATTAGTATTTACCTTCCCCGATGTCTGATTTTTGCGTTTTTTAAGTGGTCGATGAGCCAAAATTAAACTGCAAAACTGTGGCGATAACACCATTAGAAAGTTTTCCCGTCGCATTTGGCTATCTGGTGGTAGGTGAACAGGAATGTGATAGGGGGACAAGGAGGATGAGGGGGACAAGGGGGACAAGGAGGTATTTACTTTTTCCTCTCCCTTGTCTCCCTCTGCTCCCTCATCTCCCCCTGCTTCCCCTTTCCTACTCTCCTCAATCTGGCAAGTATAAATGAGACTAGACGCACCTACCGAGGATTGATAACGCGCTAATTCTGATTGCCAAATTTTATCTGGTGGTAGCTTCACCCATAGAGTGGCTGCAATTTGCTGCTCAATGAGTAAGTCAATTTGCGCTCTCACCAGTGATAGCAGAGTAGCAGGACTGAGGGACAATGGTTTAGGAGGCGCTTGCACTCCCATAACCAGTTGATAAACAGACAGATCCTTAGCCAAAGAAACATTCATGAGTCAAGCACAAAAAGGATGAAGCAAGAAATAATTCTGTCTTCGATTTTCACCTTTATGTGTGCATTTTTTACAAAATTACCACGGAAAGAAATATTAACTATAAAAAAGTCTACCCAATGAGGGGCAGGGAGGCAGGGGGGCAGGGGAGAAGTTGCAGGAAGTTTTTCTCCTCTGCCCCTCTGCCTTTTCCAATGCCCAAATTAAGCTTGTACGTTAAGTCTTTGCTGTAAAGCGTCGCGGGCGTGTTCTCGGTCGTCAAAATGGATTTTTTCGGTGCCGAGAATTTGGTAGTCTTCGTGACCTTTACCAGCAAGCAATACTCCATCACCGGGTTGTGCTTGTAAAATAGCGGTACGAATTGCGATCGCCCGATCGCAAATTACTGTTGGCTGTACTGTATCAGCAATTCCCGCCAAAATATCTTGCAAAATCTTTTCTGGGTCTTCAGTCCGGGGATTATCTGATGTCACTACTGCCACATCAGCTAACTCAGCAGCAATTTTACCCATTTTTGGGCGCTTGGTGCGATCGCGATCGCCTCCACAACCAAATACACAAATCACTTTGCCAGGTATAAACGGACGTGCTGCTTTCAGTAAATTTTCTAAGCTATCGGGCGTGTGGGCATAATCGACAATCACGCTAATATCTTGCTCATTACTAATCTGTACCCGTTCCATCCGTCCGGGAACTCCAGGAAACTCAGGTATTGCATTTGCCACTAACTGCAAATCTAGCCCTAAGTGCAAAACTGCTCCTACGGCTGCTAAAAGATTTTCTAAATTATATTGTCCGACGAGGGGCGATCGAAAAGCCACGTCACCTTTTGGTGTGTGTAATGTCCCACTAACACCATTTGGCTGGTAACTTAAATCGCTCATCCATAAATCAGCGCTGTTGTCGTTGACGCTGTAACTCCAAACCCGTTGGGAATCTAACGAGGAAATTAACCGCTTCCCATAAGAATCATCAGCATTAATTATTGCCCGTCCCTTGAGATAATCAGGGCTAAACAACAACGCTTTGGCAGCAAAGTAATCTTCCATATCGCTGTGATAGTCGAGATGGTCTTGAGTAAGATTACTAAATACTGCCACCTCAAATTCACAACCCAACACTCTACCTTGAGCCAAAGCGTGAGAACTTACTTCCATCACCCCGAACTCACTACCAGCCTTTACCGCCTCTGCTAGCTGCTGTTGGAGTTCCACGGCAAAGGGCGTAGTGTGGGCAGCAGTTTGCTCAAAACCTGCCCAACGAGTGTAGAGAGTTCCCATCAAAGCTGTAGCTAGATTAGCTTTGTTGAGTATAAATTCAATCAGATGAGTAGTTGTAGTTTTGCCATTTGTACCAGTCACGCCTACCAACTTGAGTTTTCGCCCTGGATAACCGTAAAAAGCACTGGCTATCTGCGCACAAGCTTGAGTAATATTACTTGCACTGATGACCACAGCCTGATTTGTGGGAGGATTTTTTTGTGCAGCTTCGGGAGAAACGATCGCAGCTACAGCCCCCGATGCGATCGCACTTTGCCAAAATTCCCCACCATCAACCCGCGTTCCTGGCATCCCAATAAACAAATCACCCACACGACAAGCATGGGAATTCGTCTTTAAACCCCTAACTTCCACATCCTCCAAAGTTGGATAACTAGGCAATTGCTCAACACTGTCTACCGCTGTTAGTAATTCCCGCAATTTCATTTTGTGAACCTCGTCACATTCTTGATCTTGCGCTTATTCTGCATTATTTTTTTCTAATTGGCTAAATATTTACGCAACATTTGCTCCAACTGCTGCACGCTAGCACGAGGAGAAGGACGTGGCAATAATTTCTCACTCCCCTCTGCGTCCTCTGCGCCTCTGCGGTTCGATAAATAAATTACCGGCACTTCATACTCATACGCAGCAAACCAATCTTCACGAGTCGTAATATCCCTAATTTCCAACTCGAAACTGAGATTTTGGATTTGTTCTAGCTTTTCTTGCAAGCCTTCACATAAATGACAGCCGGGTTTACTGTATAAAATTAATCGCATTCTTGATTTAAGTTGGCGCAAGAAGTTATAAGTTTAGAATAACGTAGAGGTTTCGGGTTGTCGCAGCCTACCGCAGAGGGCACGGAGGAGAAGGGTAGCCAATTTCAACACCCCAACCCCTCCCCGCTTGCGGCGAGGGGAGACAAAACGTAGCTTTGGCGTGGGGTTCTTTCTTATTTTTGATTTATGCAAGAGGTCTATTGATTCATGAAAGAAGTCTAATGACCAAATTCTGTGACAATGATTAACAACCAAGCAGAATACTGTATTTAAGCTACTCATGAGCCAAAGTTCTCAAAACAGCCCTTTACCAGGCAAACCTGTTCAATCATATTTCCAGTGGTTATACGCATTCTGGAAATTCTCTCGCCCTCACACAATTATTGGTACAAGTCTGAGTGTTTTTGGTTTATATTTAATTGCCATTGCTATAAGTAGAGACGCGATTAATCATATCTCTACAAACGCTATTCATCACGTCTCTACGTATTCGCTACTCCCTGTCTTTGGTGCATGGATTGGTTGTCTGTGTGGCAATGTTTATATTGTGGGGCTGAATCAATTAGAAGATGTAGAAATTGACAAGATCAATAAGCCTCATTTACCCCTAGCTTCTGGTGAGTTTTCTCAGCAAACTGGGAAATTAATTGTCGCTTTGACTGGGATTTTGGCGCTGGTTGTGGCGTGGCTAACTGGCCCGTTTTTATTGGGTATGGTAGCAATTAGTTTAGCCATTGGTACTGCTTATTCTTTACCGCCAATTCGCTTAAAACAGTTTCCCATTTGGGCGGCGCTGTGTATTTTTTCGGTGCGCGGTACGATTGTTAACTTAGGTTTATATCTGCATTACAGCTGGGCGTTGCAACAAAGCCAAACAATTCCGCCTGTGGTGTGGGTGCTGACGTTATTTATTTTAGTGTTTACCTTTGCGATCGCTATCTTTAAAGATATCCCCGACATGGAAGGCGATCGCCTCTACAATATTACTACTTTCACCATCAAACTTGGCCCCCAAGCCGTGTTCAATCTGTCTCTTTGGGTAATCACTGCCTGTTATCTGGGAATAATTCTGGTTGGGGTGCTGAACGTCGCCTCAGTTAACGCTATATTCCTAGTAGTTACTCATTTGGGGCTGTTGGCTTGGCTGTGGTTGCGGAGTTTGACGGTAGACTTACAAGAGAAAAGTGCGATCGCTCAATTCTACCAATTTATCTGGAAACTCTTTTTTATGGAATATCTGATTTTTCCTATCGCCTGTCTTTTGGCTTAGACAATGCTAGAAACCTTTCCCACTAGTTCGATTATCGCTGCTGTTGTAGTTGTTCTGAGTCTGTCAATCCTTGGCTATTTCGCTTGGAAAACTTTGATAACTTCAGACTTGTTTCAAAAAGGCATCAATCTTGCTCAAGCCAAAGATTACCAAGGTGCAGAAGCAGCTTTTCGCAAAGTGATTTCCATCAACTCTACTAATGATGTAGTACGTTTGTTTTTGGGAGATGTTTTAAACCAGCAAGGACAAGTAGAAGAAGCAACAGAATTATTTCGAGAAGTAATTCGCCGCAGTCCGAAAAATCCTGATGCTTACTTGCGTCTGGCGAATATTCTCATGCAGCAAGAGCAAGAAGAAGAAGCTAAAACTAACCTGGTACAAGCTAAAGATTTATTACAAAAACAGCGCCAACCTGAAAAAGCTAAAAAAATCACTCAACTATTAGATAAAATGAGTGCTAATAGATAAAATGAGTGCTAAGTCAAGTGAATCTTAAGTTTAATGAGAATTGCAGAGATTAAATTTTCCTGTTGTGTCTCCTAATTTTTTGCCATTCCCATCATTATGGTGAGAATGGTTTTTATTTGGTAACTTACTATTGTATCGGACTCCTATTTGATTTTTGAACAAAACTCCGTACAATTTTATTCCTTCTTCTCTGTTCCCTTCCTACACAAATAATTTCAGAAATCAAATCGGATTGCTATATGTCATAATTATGTCCACAATTTCCGCAAGTTTGACCAATCTCTTCACAGCCCTTACAATTGCAATCGGACGCGCTACAAGCTCCATAGCCACCATTAATTCATTTAGGCTTTAGAAAAGAGAATATTGGGAATTTGAAACGATTTATTTTTGCAAAACAGTGATGATACTAACAGCCTTTTTGTTTTGGAAAGATATATTGTAGTTTCCTTAACCAGTACAGAAATTAGACACACTGGATCGCTAATATTTTAGTACTAGAATATTATTTAGTAAGGGTAGAAATTTTGTAATAGATTTTATAGATTAAACAATCCAGTCTTTATGTCAAATATAATATCAGAATTGCGGACTAACTTTTTTACATCAGAATCATTTATTCCACATGGGCACTGCTATCTATGGCAAACAAATTTAGTTTGGCTACACATATTATCTGACGCATTCATTGCACTAGCTTATTACTCAATTCCAGCTACACTCTTCTACTTTGTTCGCAAGCGACAAGATTTGCCCTTTGATTGGATTTTTTTGCTGTTTATTGGATTTATTGTAGCTTGCGGCACTAATCATTTAATGGATATTTGGACACTTTGGTATCCAACCTATTGGGTGTCAGGGTTTCTCAAAGCAGTAACTGCAACAATATCTGTAATTACAGCATTAGAGCTTGTGCCTTTAGTTCCTCAAGCACTAGCACTTCCTAGCCCTACTCAATTAGAACAAGCAAATCAAGAACTTCAAACCCAAATAGCCGAACGCTTACGAGTAGAGGATGAACTGCGAAAATACCAGAATCGTCTCGAAGAAATGGTTGCTGTTCGCACTAATGAAATTACTCAGACTAACGAGCAATTACAACAAGAAATTCTTGAACGCCAACGCATCTTAGAAATTCTCCGGCAAAGCGAAGAACGCTACCGTTACTTGGCTGAGGCAATTCCTCAACTTGTATGGACAACTAAACCTAACGGTGAATGCGATTATTTTAATCAAAATTGGTGCGAATATACTGGGCTAACATTAGAGCAATCTTTGGGTTCTGGTTGGTTGGCTGCATTGCATCCAGATGATGTTCAAAGAGCTGATAAAGTGTGGGCTGATGCTGTAAAAAATAGCACTATATATAACAATGAATATCGCTTTAAACGAGCGGCTGATGGCTCTTATCGTTGGCAGCTAGCGCGAGGTTTACCACTCAAAGATGAGCAAGGTTTTGTAGTTAAGTGGTTTGGAACCTGTACGGATATCCACGAACAAAAACAAATACTTGAAGAACGAGCGCACCTGCTGGAATTAGAACAAGTAGCACGAGCGAAAGCAGAAACAGCCAATCGAATTAAAGATGAATTTTTAGCCGTCCTCTCTCACGAACTACGCACTCCACTCAACGCAATTCTCGGCTGGTCAAAGTTGTTGCAAACCCGCAGATTAGACCAAACAAAGACATCTGAAGCCCTAGCTACAATCGAGCGAAATGCTACCTTACAAGTTCAACTTATTGAGGACTTGCTGGATATTTCCAGAATTTTACAAGGTAAATTGACGCTGAATATCACGAAGATTAATCTAAAGTCTACGGTATTGTCGGCACTACAGACAATGCAGTTAGCAGCAGAAACAAAGTTGATTGAGGTGAATACAGTATTTGAACCGGGTGTGGGACAAATTATGGGCGACTCGATTCGTTTGCAGCAAGTCGTCTGGAATCTCTTTTCTAACGCAATCAAATTTACACCCAGAGGGGGAAAGGTAGAAGTGCGACTCCAGAAAACTGATGGTTATGCTCAAATAATCGTTAGCGATACGGGTAAGGGAATTAGCGCTGACTTTTTGCCATTCGTGTTTGATTACTTCCGCCAAGCAGATAGCACCTCTACGAGAAATTTTGGTGGATTGGGACTGGGATTAGCAATTGTGCGTAATATCATCGAAATGCATGGCGGCATCGTCAAAGCAGATAGCCACGGTGAGGGTAAAGGGGCAATATTTACTGTTAGCTTACCGCTTATACCAGATGAAAGTCTAAGGCTGAGGGATGGACAAAATTACCCTGCATTCTTAGCTACTAACTCCTTACCTCTGAATGGCATCAGGATTTTAGTCGTTGATGATGATACTGATTCACGAGATTTTGCTGCTTTTGTATTAGAGCAAGATGGGGCTTTTGTGATAGCAGTATCTTCTGCTGAAGAAGCATTACAAACCTTAGCAGAGGTCAAGCTAGATGTGTTGGTAAGCGATATTAGTATGCCCAATATGGATGGCTATATGTTAATACATGAAGTGAGAACTCGGACACTAGAACAAGGTGGACAAATTCCAGCAATTGCCTTGACTGCCTTTGCGAGAAACAATGACCACGAAAAAGCCCTAGAAGCTGGGTTTCAGATGCATTTATCCAAACCTCTTAACCCAGAAAAATTAATTGCAGCCATTGTTAAATTGATGGAAACAAAAGTGTCAGCAATTACCTAAAAACGACTTTTTACTTTTAATAAAGCACTATCTATAGTGGGAAAAGGGTAAAGGTTAAAGGGGAAAGGAAAATACAAAACCTTTACCCTTTCCCTTTTCCCGACAAATGCCAAGAAGCCTATTTATATGAGATTACACTTGTATCAAGTTAGCTTAATCACTTATAATTCCAGCTATAACCTCGCCAAAGCTACACTTTTGCTCTCCTAACAACAAGTAAGGAAGGGCTGAAATGGGGTATTTGTATGATGGCAATTAGCCGAACTTGAGATTATATGTAAACCAAGCAGGTAAGGTAATAAAAATGCTGAAAAACAAGAATCTACTCGTAGCAGCTATTATCTGCTTGTGTTTGAGTAATGAAAATACCGCCTTTGGTAAAAATGTTGGCGTTATCTTAGCAAAAATTCACAACTCTACTCAGTCCGCAGTCATTCGCAACAAAAACGCAGTTGCTAACTTCGAGCAAGGAAGCAATCTCTATAAACAGGGAGATTTAAAGGGAGCGGAGGCAGCTTTTCGGAAGGCAATTGAACTAGAACCCAATTTTGCACAAGCTTATATTGCCTTGGGAAATACTCTCGACGATCGCGGTAAACCACAAGAAGCGATCGCTCAATACAATAAAGCCATTAGTCTCGATCCTCAAGACTCTAGAGCATATTTTAATCTGGGTTTGACTTTAGCAAGACTGAATCAGTTAGAACCTGCGATCGCACAATATCAGAAAGCCATCAGCCTTGAACCTAAGTATGCTGAAGCTCACTATAACTTAGGAAATGCTCTCTACGCTCAAGGCAAGCTAAAAGAAGCAGTTACCGAATATACAGCAGCAATTCGCCTCAAACCAGACTATGCGCCGACTTACACCCGTTTAGGAAATGCTCTCTACGATCGAGGTGAGTTAGCAGAAGCAGTTATCCAGTATAAAAAATCTATTAGCTTCGATCCTAACTATGCAGACGCTCACTATTACTTAGGAAACGCCTTGTACGCTCAAGGAAAGCCAGCAGAAGCAATCGCCAACTATACCGAAGCCATTCGCCTCGCCCCGAAAAATCCAGCAGGTTATAATGCCTTGGGAAATACTCTATACGCTCAAGGCAAACTAGAAGAAGCGATCGCACATTACAAAAAAGCCATCAGCTTCGCCCCTAACTATGCAGACGCTCATTATAATTTAGCAAGTGCTTTTTACGCTCAAGGCAAGCTCACAGAAGCAATCGCCAACTATACCGAAGCCATTCGTCTCGATCCCAAACACGCACAAGCTTACACCGGTTTGGGAAATGCAATGGACGATCGAGGTAAACCACAAGAAGCGATCGCACATTACAAAAAAGCCATTAGCCTTGTACCCAACGATGCATTCACTTATTATAATTTGGGAGTCACTTTGGGAAGACAACAACAGCCAAAAGAAGCGATCGTTAATCTCAAAAAAGCCAGAGAATTATTCCAAGCTGAGAAAAACAAGGAGATGGTTGAGCAAGTCGATCGGCTAATCCAAAAAATTAATACCCAGACGAATTGAATATTGGGCATGGGGCATGAGGAGCAGGGGAGCAGGGGAGAATAACTACTGACAAATGAAAAATGACAAAGGCAAAGTCTACCTCGTAGGTGCTGGGCCTGGAGATGTAGCATACCTGACAGTAAAAGCTTACAATCTTTTAGCTACTGCTCAGGTGTTAGTTTACGATGCTTTAGTAGATGCTCAATTATTGCAGTGCGTACCAGATGATTGTCTGAAATTGGATGTCGGTAAACGCGGTGGCAAACCCAGTACAAGCCAAGCACAGATTAACAAGTTACTGGTAAAGCACTGTCTGCAAGGAAAACAAGTTATACGGCTCAAATCAGGCGATCCATTGATTTTTGGGCGTTGCACTTCCGAAATTGAAGCGTTGAAAGCATCCGGTTGTGATTTTGAACTAGTACCAGGAATTTCCTCAGCCCTTGCAGCACCTTTGTTGGCAGGAATTCCCCTAACAGATCCGGTGTTAAGCCGCACTTTTGCAGTGCTTACAGCTCATGAACCAGAGGTTTTAGAATGGGAGGCGCTGTCACGCTTAGAGACACTGGTAATTTTGATGGGAGGGCGACATCTAGCAGAGATCATAGATCAACTGGTGCGACATGGGCGATCGCACTTAACACCCATTGCCATCATCCGTTGGGCAGGAACTCCCGAACAACAAATTTGGACGGCGCAACTGGGCAATATTCTGGAACAAACCACCGGATTATCCCTTTCTCCAGCGGTAATTGTGATTGGCGAAGTTGTTGGGCTACGCAAGTACTTACAACCTGAGAAAATAGATTGTCAGGTTTCGACTACAGCCAAAACTTTTAGCCCCCTTTCTATGTCAAGCAATTTTCCCCTATCTCCTCTTCCTCTTACTGGTAAAATGATCTTGGTTACACGTTCAGTTGGCCAATCGAGTCAATTTAGCGATCGCCTCATTGCATCAGGTGCAACCGTGATCGAAATGCCTACCTTAGAAATCGGCCCGCCCTCCAGTTGGGAAGCTTTGGATCATGCGATCGCTAATTTATCTGACTTCGACTGGTTAATTCTCACTTCTACCAATGGCGTAGACTACTTTTTTGAAAGGCTAATTGCCCAAGGTAAAGATAGCCGTGCCTTAGCTAACATCAAAATTGCCGTCGTTGGTGAGAAAACAGCCCAAAGTCTAAAACAACGCTCTCTGCAAGCAGATTTTATTCCCCCTAACTTTGTTGCCGATTCTTTGGTGGAAAATTTCCCAGATAAATTAGATGGTAAAAAGGTGTTATTTCCCAGAGTTGAAAGCGGCGGCAGAGAAGTTTTAGTTAAGGAATTAACTCTCAAGGGAGCAAAGGTGATAGAAGTTGCGGCATATAAATCTTGTTGTCCTAGTAGTATTCCACCTGCGGCAAAGTTAGCTCTCCAAAACCGCAAGGTAGATGTGATTACCTTTGCCAGTTCTAAAACTGTACAATTTTTCTCTCAACTTACTAATAATATATTTTCCAACAACTCTGATATTAGCCAATTCTTAGAGGGAGTTTGTATTGCCTCTATCGGCCCTCAAACCTCTAAAACTTGCCATGATTTATTCGGACGCGTGGATGTAGAAGCCCAAGAATATACTTTAGATGGTTTAACCCAAGCACTGATCGTATGGGCGACAAATTCGTAGATGAGGGAGCAGGGGAGCAGGGAAGTAATGAGTAATGAGTAATAAGTAATGAGTTGGAGCAGGGGAGCAGGGGAAGAAGAATTATTGACAAATGACAAATGACAAAACGCATAATCGGCTTAACTGGTGGTATCGCCACAGGCAAAACCACTGTCACTAATTATTTAGCTAGCACTTATAACCTGCCGATTTTGGATGCAGATATTTATGCTAGAGAAGCAGTATCTTTAGGTTCGCCTATTTTGGGTGCGATCGCTCAACGTTATGGCGAACAAATTTTACTACCAGATGGCAGCCTCAACCGCCAAAAGTTAGGCGAAATTATCTTTAATCGTCAAGATGAACGCAAATGGATAGACAATTTGATTCATCCTGATGTACGCGATCGCTTTCTCAAAGCAATTGCTCAGTCTTCGTCACAAATACTGGTGTTAGTAGTGCCTCTATTATTTGAAGCTGGGATGACTGATTTGGTAACAGAAATCTGGGTAGTGCGTTGTTCTCAAGAGCAACAACTACAAAGATTGATACAACGAAACCATTTAAATACAGAACAGGCACGAGCCAGGATTAACAGCCAATTATCCATCGAAGAAAAAATAGCTCATGCCGATGTCGTTTTAGATAACTCTTCTACCCTAGAAGTACTACTGAAGCAGATAGATGTAGCTCTAGCCACTACAAGTAGTGACTAAATTATATTGATATTAAAATATATACATATATGACATTTTCAAGACATAAAAAGCTTATTAATTAATACTAGATAGTTAAGCAAAAACCTTATATCTCACCAAATCTTGTCCAACAGTTAGGTGATTTTACAGTTGAATCTGCGGTTAACAGTATTGTAAATTTAAAAGAATCGGCTTTTAAATGAATTATAATTTCTATTTTTTAAATGTTTTTAAGTGCCTTCTCTTCAATCATAACAGGTATGAACTTAAGTTTTAGTTTTTTAAATAAATTATCTCTGGTTATCTCTCCAGTAACAGAATTAAAACAAAAGAATAAAACCCATGATTACAGACAACAAGTTTGTGGAGGCGACTACATATTTGAGCGCCTCAATGAAGGAACAATCGGGTACATGACTGGAGTAGGGAAAAGCGTTAAAGCTTGCGATCGCATTATTTTACGAGAAGGTTGTGAATCTTATCAATATCAAGTTGAAGAAATTGATTACTATTCAGATCCATCTGATATGTGGATAGCTTTACTCAAGCAAATACCGAATGACTAAATATTAAAGTCAACCAGTTTCTTCAATTATAGAGTTCAATACAGTTCATAATGAGCAATAAAATCCTGATATAGAGACGCAATTTATCGCGTCTTGAAAAACCAATTATCTACTTGGAAAAAAGAATGCGACAAATAGATCATTTATAGAGACGCAATTTATCGCGTTTTTACCCAAGAATGTGTTGCAATCTATTAATTGAATTGGTATAAGGTATATCATAGTCGCCTCCTAGCTTGTTATGAGGGTAGTGAGGTTTTTATACCTCACTGAACCGAGAACAGCTATATCTATGTTAAATCGATCAAAAAATGAGCTATTAAAGTATTTCTTTCATAGGATAGCAAGTAAAGATGCAAAAGATTTGGATTATCTTTATCAAGGTGCATCACTGAACCATCAACTGCTAAGTGGTGATGATCTATCCACCGCTCCTGTGAATCTAGTAAAAAACTAAAGTAGGGGCTGACATCTGGATGATTTTTAGTTAATTCTTCATAGCTTTGATAAAAAGGAGGTATCCCAATTCCCATCGGCATATATAAGCCTTTGGAATAATCTGCTACAGGCAATTGAGGAAGTTTTTTCAGATTAACGCCACTGATGAATAATCTATTTTTCTCACCAGTCTTGGTATCTGTGAATCCTAGCTCAATTTCCTGTAAATTTTGTTCAACACCAATTGGTTTAATATTCCTCAAAATGGCTTTATCAAATTTGCCTATTCTCCAGTATTGATTTCCCCAAGGCTTATTTTGGTCGTAAAATCCTGGCGCTCGAAAACTTGCAAACTTAACTTCATTTTTAACGTCGTAAAAATCTCTCCATTTGGTGATATTGGTCGCTAGCGTAGTTCTAACTTTTCTACTTTGCTCTCCTGATACAATTATTCTCTCATCAAGAGGGAACTGAGTAGCAACTTCTTTTTGATCGACGACATTTCTTAAAAGATTAGTTTTTACTATTGTGCCACTCGGATCTTGCCAGTGTTCTAATTTCCACCAATGCTCCCAATATGAAATCTTATTAATTTTTTCAAAAATATTTTTGTAATGTCCAATTGGGAAAGTAAACCAACTTTGATAATAAAGGGTTTTGTTATTATCCTCTTTAGTAAAAAGTAGAATTTCCCAAAATCCGGCATTTAAGCAATTATTAGCCAAAGCTATCTCTACAATATTTTGCTTTTCAAAACCATCTCCTCCAACAATTTCTATATTTTTTGAATTAGCAGGAAAACTAATCTGTTGCCTGTTCCACTCCCTATCTGTAAAAGCGATTATTTCTAAACCTTGATCTTTTTTCACCCATTCGGGTGCTTTAGGAACTAATAGCTCTAAATCAACATTTTTTATAACTATTTTTGCCGTATTTTTGTCTGTTGCTTCCAATACAAAATCGAAATGTGTATCATCTTTCTTAATCAGTGTTAATTTTCGATTAGAATATCTTTTAAAATTTTTTCCTAATGGTGCGGGATTGGCTGGATAATCGACATTAGATAATTCTTGTAGTTTTACACTCATCTGATTATCAACTTTATATCTAGATTTAAACCAGAAACCACCTAGTCCCAGCAAACCAAGGCAGAGAATAAGAGTACTAAACAAAATCTGTTTCTTCGTGACTCTGAAATTAGCTTTGCCGAATTGGGAAATGCCTGCAATTTTTTCTTTCGCAGAGATGTTTTTCATCAGACAAATTTCTTTTTATGAGAATGTTGCTTAACAGCATAGCACTCTGCAAAACGGATGTCTTATTTCTATTTTTAACGAAGATGTTAATAAACAGTTATCCGCAATCAAGAGATTTAATACCAATCTCATCAAGTTGCAATCTGCTGTAGCTTAAATTGTAGTCAGGTCTGAGCCTCGACTTTATCCATTTTTTTCTTTCTTGCGAATACTTGCAGCAAACCGCTAAAAGCGTCTATCCGTAGGCTGAAACCTTTATTGATTAAGAAATTTGACTTTTTCAATTTCACCAAAATTAGTCACAATATAAAAAGTTTCACGCCTCAAAGCAAAACTTTTACCCAACAGGTCATTTACTTTCCTTAGTTGGATCAAGTCGGACTAAGCTGTTGAAGAAACTCAATATTTAAATCTAGCTTTTCTCCTAACCATAGAGAATGAACTGCGTGGTCTGCCACAGCATCCCCTGTCTCAGGATGAACGAGAATATCCAATCCCTCACGATTGAGCATTAACCAAGGAACGACTTTCTCAAACTGATTTGGTAAGAAAGCAACTTGATACATCGCTTTTGGATGGGGCCCGATGGGCTTGTCAAACCAGCGTCCGAGTTGCACCTCAAACCTAGCGCCTAATCCTTCACGTACACGCGCAGCTACATCCCGACTCGCAGGATCGAAGTAAACATGAGCATGAAAACCAGCGATCTCGATAGCATCTTTTTCCATAGATCCACTTGTCGCTCTCAACTCTAATTTTGGTAGCGGGCTTTTTATTTCTTACTATAAAAGCGGGCGTTGCTGAATTAAGGGATGACTCTTGTTGGGTGGGCATCCTGCCCGCCCGGAAATACAAGGGACGCTCATGTTGCCCATCCCACAAAAATAGTAAAATCATCCCGCAAATATGCAACCCCAAAAAGCGATATCTACGATGGGCTACGCCTACGCTCAATTTTAGCCCAATAGAGTGTAGTTAGGATCGTTTGTTGGAGATTCAATTTACAGAGATTATTGATTGAGATAACTAACTTTTATGGGGTAGGCAGCATACTGAGCGTTATCGTTAGCATAGCCTCTCGCACAGAAGTAGCGATCGCGCCGAAGTTTTGCCCACCCTAGTTATACAAGTTAAATGTGGAATAGCTTAGTGGTTAGTTAACGCTGAAAGCGCTTGTAGTTTCTTTGACAACTTCATCTATTTTAGGAGTAACTGAAAGATGCACAACATGCACTGAACAAGGAGCATGGTGAAGAACGTAGTTACTCACACTACCGAGAAATAGTTCCATCAGCCGAGAATGACCCCGACGCCCCATAACAATTAGGTCAGCGTTACAACTATGGGCTAAATCACAAATAATGCGACCAGGATTACCAACATTTTGTGTAAATTCCGTAGTCACACCTGCTGTGTTTGCTTGGGCACAAAAAGATTGCAACATCTGGATTCCTAGATTTTTAAAGGTATCCCACTGTTGTTGGTATAACTCAAAGCTTTGACTGGTCAATCCTGGATAGTAGTCCATATTAGACAGCATAGGAGCATAAGGACTACCCTCTTCTTCGGAAGATAGAACATGAAGTAACATTAAGCTAGCTTGTGTTAACTTTGCTAAATCTAATGCTTCCTCAAAAACCTGTTGCCCTATTTCTGAGCGATCTAATGCAACTAGAATCTTTTTAAACATCATATAGACCTCCGATTTCATTGGTAATTGGTCTTTACGGTTTCGGGTTTCCAGATGCTGGATTGTCAAAAATGACTAATCCCTCAACTATGTTTAGCGACTTTTGAATTTTAAATCTCTTAAAGGTTTTCGCCCTATATTTATATATATAGCAAAACAATTTGAGGAACTTGTGAGGAAAGCCAGCATTTATCTTTGAGCATGAGGGAGCATCCCGTTTTGGAATAAATATCTTTGGGTTTCGAGCCTAAATCCCTTTCTCAAAGTTGCTATGTATGAGTCAAATTTTTATTAAGATTGCTGTAAATAAGTCAGGAACAGGATTGTAGAACAAGGCGATCTGTAGATATTTGACAAAAGCAGAAGAATGTAAATGACGAAAATTTTCTAGGCGATCGCTAACCACAAACTGGAGAATTTGAGTGGATAACTTGTTTTAAGTAAGTTATATTTTTGTTGAGAAAGATTCGGGTAATGGATAGCCTAAAAAGAGAGAAGTCAATATATTGCTACAAACGCAAAGGCTAAAACATTAAACAATCCGGTTGACAATTGTCCATACTTCCCCATCAGAGCGGACATAGGGAACGGAGATTGTCTTAAAGCCAGTAATAAAGGGCTTGTAATAAATCTGCCAATACATTGGACTCAGTTGATTGGCACAAGCCTTAAGAAAACGGACTTCTGCGGCTAGTTCACTTGCTAGTTGATTAATGCGTTCAGCATGAACCTGAGCCACTTCTTTCGCTTCCTCTAGCTGCTGCTGTTGCATAAGTTCTTTTGATGCAACTTGCGATCGCACTAACTTACCTTGTTTTTGTTTTATCTTGCCTTCCAAGGCTGCGATCGCTGCATCTATGCCTTGGAGTTCAACTGATAATTGGGCATTTTCTCTGGCTTGACGGCGGTAAGCTTCTACCATCGCCTGGGGTGAATCATTCTCGCCAGAGATGACATTATTTTTTTTAGTAAGTGCAGCGCGTTCTTCTAAAAGAATCTGAATTTGAGAGTTAAGCGCCGCTATTTCAGCCTGAGTTTGCTCCATAAATCGAGTTTTAAGTGCTGAGTAAAATATTAAAAGCTTTTTGCGCCTTGGGTATCGAGAGAAAGCGATCGCACCTCGGCTGTAATTCCTTCTTCTTGCCAAGCAGCTAACATCGCCGCCTCCACAGCCTTTGAGTGTAACTTATCCGCCAAAGCTAACAGTGTCGGCCCCGCACCACTAATCACCATACCATAAGCACCAGCACTAACTGCTGCGATGTTGACAGCATCATAACCAGGAATCAAGGCTTTGCGATAGGGCTGATGCAACTTATCTTGTAAAGCTGTCTTTAACCATTGTCCGTTACCAGTTTCTAAGCCACGCAACAATAAGCCCAAATGTGCCGTATTGAAAATCGCATCAGCACGACTCACCTCAGTTGGCAGAACGCCCCGCGCCTCGGAAGTAGAAAGTTCAAAATTAGGAATAGCCACAACTGGCACAACATCTTTATGCCAGGGAACATCACAAATTTCCCAACCTGCGCCACTGGTAGCAGCAAGACGACATCCTCCCAACAAAGCTGGAACTACATTATCAGGATGTCCTTCCATTGCGATCGCTAACTCCATCACCTGCGACTGAGACAGAGTTGCACCTTCTAGTTGATTAGCCGCAACCAACCCACCAACAATTGCTGTCGCCGAACTACCCAAACCCCGCGCCAACGGTACACCTAACTTAATTTCTATTTTTACAGTCGGCGGTGTCTGCTCTATGTGTTGATAGAATTTGACAAACGCTTGATAGAGAAGATTGCTTTCATCAGTTTGGACTCGTTCAGCTTCTGTACCAGTGACATGAATACTTAACCCACCTTCTTCCAGGCGAGTGAATTTAAACTCGTTGTACAGCTTTAAAGCTGCACCAATGCAATCAAAACCTGGCCCCAAATTCGCAGTTGTGGCGGGAACGGTAACAGTAACGGTAGAAACAACAGACATTGGTAAAACTCACTAATCATCAACTAGCATCCCATGTATTGGTATCACTTTGAGGCTAGTTTTTTAACCTAATAAAAACGCATATAGTGATCCTAAATGAGTTGTGAAAATCGATAGACTAAGATCCCCGACTTCTCAAAGAAGTCGGGGATCTTATTGTTCACGAATGATTTAGGACTGCTATAGACGGGTAGTACTTAGTTGTAGGCATCGCTCTTTTCGACAAGCTTAGTGGTCAAAAAGCTTACTTCAAAGTTCCCAAAACGGGCGCTGTCTCAACCTCGGAAATTTGCGGAACCAAGAGTCTCTTAGCATAAATCTGGGGATTGCTTTGCGAGACTATGGCATAAGACTGGCGAAGATTAGCATTGATTGCAACGGTCTTCACATCGTACATCTGCATCGCCATCTTAGGATAGAAACCAATACCAATAATCATTAGCAGAAAACAGGCGGCGATAAATACCTCACGGGGTCTAGCATCCTCGTAGACTGCATCTTCTGGCACGAGACAGTCTGTACCAAAACAAACTGTTCCCTCATCTTCTTGATTTTCCAAACCTGCATTATTAATGTCGCATAGTAGTGCTGCGTCTTTACCATAAAACACCTCTCGCAGCATAGAAAGTAGATAAATCGGTGTGAGAATAACTCCAACTGCGGCGAGAAAAACTGTTACGGTGCAGAAAGTCGAACTGTAAACGTCACTGCTTGTCATCCCAACAAATACCGAGAGTTCGCCAGCAAAGCCGCTCATACCAGGAAGTGCCAAGGATGCCATCGCGCCGATGGTAAACAGGGCAAAGACTTTGGGCATGGCTTGACCAATACCGCCCATATCTTTCATTACCATTGTGTGGGTGCGATCGTAAGTAACACCTGCTAAGAAAAACAGCACTGATGCAATTAAACCGTGTGAAATCATCTGCAACATCGCGCCGTTGATTCCCAAATCAGTGAAGGACGCAATCCCCAGCAGTACAAACCCCATGTGAGAAATCGACGAATAAGCTAAACGCCGCTTCATATTGGTCTGAGCAAAGGAGTTTAATGCACCATAGATAATGTTGACAACACCGAGAATCGCTAGAACTGGCGCAAAATAAATGTGTGCATCGGGAAGTAGTTCCAGATTCAGGCGAATCAGTCCATATCCGCCCATCTTCAGCAACACACCAGCTAATATCATTGATACAGGAGAGGATGCTTCGCCGTGGGCATCAGGCAACCAAGTATGCATGGGGAAAACAGCAAGCTTGACACCAAATGCAATCAACAATCCTGCATAAAGTAGCAGTTGTAGACCAAGAGGATATTCTTTTCTGGCGAGGGCAGTGATGTCAAATGTCATATCACCGCCGCCATATAACCCCATTGCCAGGGCTGCCACTAAAATAAATATAGAAGCAGCTGCGGTATACAACAAAAATTTCATAGCTGCATAACGACGCTTTTGTCCACCCCAAATGCAGACTAGTAGGTAGACGGGGATTAGCTCTACTTCCCACATAATGAAAAATAGCAGCAAGTCTTTGGCAACGAACACCCCTACTTGTGCAGAATACAGCACCAGCATCAAAAAATAGAAGAGGCGAGGGCGGTGATCAACTTGCCAAGCCGAAAACATCGAGAGTGTGGTGACAAATCCTGCTAGCAGCACAAGTGGCGCTGATAGTCCATCGACTGATACCGCCCAGTTAAGACCCAACTGAGGCATCCAGGCATAACTTTCCACCATTTGAAAACTAGCACTGCTGGCATCATAATGTTTCCAAAAGGCATAACACATCAAGGCAAAGTCTGCAATACCTATACCTAATGCATACCATCGAACGCGCTTACCATCTTTATCAGGCAGCACAGGGATAAGCAGGGAAGCAATGAGTGGCAGCAAGACAATTGCGGTAAGCCAGGGAAATTGATCCGCTATCATGTATATGAGAAAAAATACTTATTTGGGATGATGTCATTGTACTAAACCTTGTAACAATTTCTTCATAAGTATTTATCCTAGTTAACCATAAATATTTGTCCCAGTTAACCGCTTTGACTCAAAGACAATTGACTGGAAAATGGCGACTGGGCTTGCCGTGACTTGTACTGAGCGCAGTCGAAGTAGCGTAGCCGAACGGGACTGGGGAAGAAAGATTTTTAGTTGCTTAGGGTACTAATCCAGCCCGCAAAGCACGGACAGCAGCCTGTGTCCGGTCAGCAACACAGAGTTTATTAAGAATACCTCGAACATGAGTTTTGACAGTACCTACTGTTAAATAGAGCCTTTTGGCAATTTCTGCATTGTCACAGCCAGCGACAATCAACTCTAAAACATCCATCTCTCTGTGAGTTAAAGGATAGCTGACTATACTTTTCTCAGTATCTGCGTCAATACCTTCAATCAAGACTCTTTTTCCAGATGCGCCTCTGTTGCCATCGGGGAAATCTTGACGTATTTGTTGTAGTACAAGGTCTGCGATCGCTGGATCGATCCATGAGCTACCTGCATAAGTCGTTTGCACAGCCTCTATTAGTTTCTCTGTTTCTATATCCTTCATGCAATAAGAATCTGCACCTGCTGCAAATGCTGCTAAAACTGCTTGTTCGCTATTTTGCATCGTTAAAATTAGCAGCTTTGTTGTGTAGTCTTCATTCTCTGCCTGATGTTGCCTAAATGTGCGTGTTAGCTCAATACCATCCATGTCAGGCAAACCAATGTCAATAGTAGCAACATCCGGCTTGAGAGTTTTCAGAAGCTTGATACCATCCGCTGCATTGGCTGCTTCACCAACAATGTTGAACTCTGGCTGAGTTTGTAAGGCAGACCGCAAGCCGATTCTTGTCAGGTTGTGATCTTCAATCACAAGGATCTTGATTTCGCTCATAGTGCTTAACTTTACTGTTATTTATCTAAAGTACAGATTAAAATAATCTCGTTCTTCTATTCGGGATCTTATACAAAAAGCAATGCGTTTGGCATTATTCCCTGAAGTTCATCTACCATTAGACATAGATAACCTTATCTCGTAAGCTTTTCTAAGGCAAGAGTTTCGATATGACAATATAATTCAATCAAAAAATATTTTTATACATTAATCTAACGCTCGATGTTTTATGCTAAACAATTTTTCATGAACAATCTGGTAGCAAGTAAAAGTAGGTGATTATTAAGTAATTATTCTTGCTTTGAGCGGTCTTATGCACATAAAAGCGACTAAAATAATTCACTCTACCACCCAGGCACTCATATTAATTGGATAATTTAGGCGGCTAATATACTTGTAAAAAGAATATTTTGTCAAATAAATAGCACATAATCCCAAGAGGAAGTCAGTCTAATTACGTAGACAAAAGGTATTTAACTCAGGAAACTCTAAAAGAAAATGTTAATCCTTAATAATCTCAGCACTGGTGAAGTAAGCTATTACTAGATTTGCTAGGGATAGCCAAGCACTTCTTTTTTATTTAAGCCATGTCTTTACCTAAAACTGTCAAAAAAGATAAAATTCTCGTTGTCGATGATGTTTTTGACAATCTACTCGTCTTAGAAGCTGTCCTAGAAGATGAGGACTATGAAATTAGCTTGGTAGAAGATAGTAAGATTGCTCTGGCTATGGTTGAAGAGTCACCGCCAGACATAATTCTCTTAGATGTGATGATGCCAGAGCTAGATGGCTATGAATTTACTCGACGCATCCGACAGAATCAGGCGTTGCCATTTATCCCGATTCTGCTGCTCACGGCTCACTATGAGTCTAGCGTTGTTGAAGGACTAGACGCTGGTGCAGATGACTTCATTCGCAAACCATTCGATCCTGATGAACTACATGCAAGGGTGCGATCGCTCCTGCGCCTCAAGCATAGTATCGACGAACGAGATCAGATGGCGAATCTCCGGGCAGATTTTGTCTCGCGTTTTACTCACGATTTACGTATACCCTTAGTAGCCTCCAACCGCGTATTAAAATTATTGCTGGAAGGCAGGTTTTGCGATGTTTCGCCACAATTGCAAGAGATAATTGATACCATGATTGGCAGCAATCAAGACCTGCTGGAAATGGTAAATACCTTGTTAGAAGTTTATCGTCATGAAGCGGGCTGTAAAACCTTAAAAATTTCTCCCTGCAATATTCAGGAATTAGTGAGTGAAGTTTCCCAAGAATTAACTCCTTTAGCTGAAGAAAAAGGATTAGCTGTAAACATCGATCGAGGTGAAACTGCAAGCACCATTATGGGCGATCGCTTAGAACTGCGGCGAGTTTTGACAAATCTCATCGGCAATGCTATCAAATTTACAGATAAAGGTTCTGTAGATATTCACTGCTATCTGACTCCGGTAGCTGTGAATATTGATATCCGAGATACAGGGCCAGGAATTTCTAAACCAGATCAGGCAATATTATTCGAGCGATTTCGTCAAGGGAAACACCAACGTTCTGGTAGTGGCTTGGGACTATATCTTTCTCGCTGTATTATCGAAGCACATCAAGGCACAATCGATGTGACATCTGAACCAGGCAAGGGTAGCACATTTACTATCCGTCTACCTTTAGCTGACGAAAACTAAAAGTAGGCAGACAAAAAATTATTACCCTAATAACGCTGTTAGTACAATAGAATCAGTAGAGTTATCTTGTAATGTTGGGATGTGTGTTAAAAGATAGGTAAATAGAATATTAATTATGAATTAGCACCTTTGGAAAAATCAGTAATAGATTGAGAAAATGTTTTGCGATCGCTATTATCAAAATCCCTGAAAATCTTAGGCAAAAAATAGAGTTAATAAAGGGAGAAGGTTCAGTAAATAATTATTTAACTTAAACCTTCTTCCTAAATAAAGTTTCACCTATTACATTACCGCCAAAATCTACTTACTTGAGCAACTTGTTACAGTGAGTAAAACCTCGATTGCGCTGTACTATTCTAAAGTCTTTTTAACTTCATCTTTAATATTCTCAGCGGTATGACGGACTTGGGCTTCAGCTTGTTTAGCTTTACCTTCAGCTTTATCTTTAGGATCGCCAGTTACTTCGCCAATTGCCTCTTGTACTTTTCCTTCGACGTTTTTAGCAAAAGCTTTTGCTTTATCTTCGATACTCATATTTCTTGTTCCTAAAGTATGTTGGTTGATTGCTTTTCTCGTGTTTGAAAAGCGCTGTAATGTTTATAGATTACTTCTAGAAAACTTTTAATTCTTCTATCTGACGATGTTTTTATGACAAATATTTTTCTCCATTGTACATAGTTATTTAACCTTGAAATTCATCTTTGGAAATTTAAGTAATATCCAAAAGAGCGAAAGGCTCATTTTATTGTTCTATCTTCAGACAAAATTATTTATTACTTCAGGTAGACAGCGATCATAATAAACTGCAATTTGGCTTATTACCACTGGATATGGTAAATACAGCACTCTTTATCTAAGTCGAGTACACTACATACCATTGGTGTCAACTTAAGCCAAAAACTATATCGGACAGGCGTTTTGCAAATCCCTCACGCCCTCATCCCCTAACCCCTTCTTCCTTGGGGGAAGGGAAATTGAATATCTAACTCCCCTCTCACGATGGGCTACCGATGTACACAAAAGTCTTAAAAACCTTGTTTGATAGGACTTTCCTCGTTTCCAGTCTCTCTGGCAATTGAATATTCAAAAAGAGCTTGAAGAAAAATAATCATGATGTACTTATTTATAGTTTGGGTGCTTATATTCTCTTTAGTCGCTCCTAGCGCGGCGATGTCTGACAACAAGTCGCTTCTCGACGAGAACCTACACCAACACGTCTACACTGAAGTAAAACAGCCATACTACTTAATATCTGGACTTGGCACAATCCACCATCCAGTTTCTACTTCTAATCCCCAAGCCCAAAAGTTTTTCGATCAGGGATTAAATTTAATTTACGCTTTCAATCATGATGAGGCGTTGCGTTCTTTTCAATACGCTGCCAAACTCGATCCGCATTTAGCGATCGCATATTGGGGTGTTGCTTTAGCCTTGGGGCCTAACATTAACTCGCCAATAGACCCCAATCGGGAATTAGCTGCTTACCAAGCGGTACAGCAAGCTTTGGCCGTTTCTACCCAAGCTTCCACCCAAGAACGAGACTACATTACCGCCTTAGCAAAACGTTACTCTCAAGATACCGATGCTGATTTGTATCAACTAGCGGTAGATTACGCCAAAGCAATGGGAAACCTAGTCAAGCGCTATCCTGATGATTTGGATGCAGCGACACTTTACGCTGAAAGCCTGATGGATCTGCATCCTTGGCAGCACTGGACTAAAGATGGTCAGCCACAGCCAGATACAGAAGAAATTGTGGCTATTTTAGAATCAGTTCTCAAACGTAACCCGAATCATGCAGGAGCTAATCATTACTATATCCATGCAGTAGAAGCCTCACCTTCTCCAGAACAGGCCCTTGTCAGTGCTAACCGACTCGGAACTCTAGCACCAGCAGCGGGACACTTGGTACACATGCCAAGTCATATTTATTTTCGTGTGGGAGATTATGAAGGGGCAATGCAGGCAAACAAGCAGGCGATCGCTCAAGATGATATTTACATCAAAAAATATCAAGTCCAGGGCACTTACCCCATGATGTATTACAACCACAACGTACATTTCCTCATGGTGGCTAGTAGCATGGCAGGAAGATATGAAGATGCTCTGAAATCCGCAGAAAAATTAGTTGCAAATGTTACTGCAATTGACCCTTATGTACCAATGCTTGAGGGATTCCTCGGCAGCAAAATGCTGATTCAAACACGCTTTAGTGATTGGGATGCCATCTTAAAAACTCCTGCTCCCGAAGCTAAATTGCCCACTACCTCAGCACTTTGGCATTTTGCTCGCGGTATGGCAAGTGCAGCCACAGGCAAACTTGAAGATGCAGCAAGTGAAAGTCGGGCCTTACTGGCTGCCAAACAGGGAATTTCCACCGAGGCAACTATTGGATTCAGTCCTGCAAGTAATATTTTAGACATTGCCTCAAAAGTTCTAGACGCCAAAATTGCTAGAGAAAAGCATGATTATGAATCTGCCATCCAATTGCTAGAAAAAGCGGTAGTAGCAGAAGATGCCCTAAATTACGTAGAACCACCAGACTGGTACTTTCCGACGCGAGAATCTTTGGGTGCTGTGCTTTTGGCTAAGGGTGACTATAGAGAAGCTGAGAAAGTCTTTCGTGCCGATTTAAAAAAATATCCCCATAATGGACGTTCTCTATTTGGCTTGCAGGCAAGTTTGCAGGCACTAGGCAAAGATGAGGCCGCTCAACTTGTCAAAGCTGAATTGGAGACAGCTTGGAAAGGTGATGTTCGGCAACTTAAGATTGCAACTTTGGTTAATTAGGGAACTCCAAGAAATAAATTATCCAATATTGTGGGGTGGGCAAGATGCCATTGGTGTCAAGTTAAGGCAAATGTCCAAATGTTAAGTGACATAGCAGCAGTGCGTCGGTGTCGCTGACGCACGGCTTTTACCAAGCCCATAGAGCGAGCGTTGATGCTCAACCAAGCAAGCAATAGTTGTAGTTGTGGGTTTTGCAAGAGTGCGCGGGCAAGCTCGCAAGGCGTTGAGATAGAGCTTGCCGACTCACAGACATTGCCTCTACTGGAAACCTACTCAGTAATAATATAATTTTCAACAGAGTCTATCAAAAATTAAAGAAGTTGATAGTCAAAGCAGGAATTTTTTGAACGCTATTGATTGCCATGTTTATCTTCAACAAAAAATATTTCTATCTCACACTTATACTCTTTTTCATAGAAGTATGTATTGCTGTTTTTGTCAATGATAGTTTCATTCGCCCTTTTATCGGTGACGTTTTAGTAGTTATACTAATTTATTGCTTTATCAAAGCTTTTTGGAATATACATTCATCTCTAGTCGCTTTATCAGTTTTTGCTTTTTCTTGTACTATCGAGCTTCTTCAATATTTTAATTTTGTAAATAATTTAGGATTGCAAAAATATAAGATTTTGGCCGTTGCATTAGGAAGTATATTTGATTGGAAAGATATTATTGCTTATGCAATAGGTATCCTAACAATCCTATGGTTTGAAAATAAAACATGATTACTTGAAAGTTGTTAATAGTACAATGTCTAAGCTAATAATAAAAACCGGGGGAAATAAATCCTATCAAAACTTTGTGAGTATCGTTTCAGTTTATAGTCATCAGGAAGGATGGGTGGTTATTCGTGACCATTGGTCAATCGAAAATCAACTTCATTGGGTCAAGGATGTAACTTTAAATGAAGATAACTGTATTCATACTGGCGGTTTTTCGCCAGCTAATTGGGCGATGGTCAGACAGTTTTTAGCCTCTTGGCTGACAGCGCCGATCGCGCCTATTGTTGAGTATAGCGACGCGGCGTATAAACCCAGATATTACCATCGCGGCGTTTGATAGTTCGGGTTTTTGTGGAACCAACAAGAATAATTGTCCGCATATCAGCGCTTGCTGGCGTTAACTGCTCAAGTGCGATCGCTTTTACTGTTTGTCCTGGGCGACCGAGATTTCGGGCCAATACTACTGGTGTATCTGGTGTTCGATGTTGCAGCAAAATATTTCTTGCTTCTGCCAGTTGCCAAGTACGCTCTTTGGAAACAGGATTGTAAAAAGCAATGACGAAATCAGCCTCAGCAGCAGCCGCAATTCGTTGGGCGATCGCAGACCAAGGTTTCAAGATGTCAGAGAGAGAAATAGCACAGAAGTCATGCCCAAGGGGCGCACCAATGGCTGCTGCTGCTGCCTGCATTGCAGAGATGCCTGGGGCCACATGAATGTCGATACTGTCCCATTCTGGTTTAGCATAGCGATCGCACACCTCAAAAACCGCTGTTGCCATTGCATAGATGCCTGGGTCGCCAGATGAAACTACAGCTACATATCGTCCAGATGCAGCCAAATCTAGGGCCATCTTTGCTCGTGCTTCTTCTTCGCGGTTGTCAGATTCATGCCGTTGCTTGCCATCAGCCAGAGAACCAACTAAATCTAAATAAGTTTTATAACCCACTAGGTCAGTTGCCGACTTGAGTATCTCCTTCACTTCTGGAGACATCCACAGCGAACCACCAGGGCCAGTGCCAATAATCGCCAACCGTCCGCGTGGCTGACCGATGGTGTTAGGGTCAATTACTTGAGGGGCAATAGCGATCGCAATGTGGGGAGATGAGAGAGATAAGGGAGATGTGCCTGTGGCGGCGATCGCTGCGGCTTGGGCGGGGCTATAACCTTGTGAAAGTAAGCTTTCTAGCTGATTTGAGGTAAAAAAGCGGGTGGGCACTTTCAAGGCGCTAGCTACGGCGTAGATTGCGGGATCGGCTGCGGCGGTGATGGGTGCAAATATCCCGGCGACTGATGTTTTTTCTAGTTTGGCATCAGCTAGTAGCTGTTGTACTAAAGCAACTGCATCATCAATCATGCCACTAATTGCGATCGCGATCGTTGCTGGGTGGTAAACAAGGCAGTTGGCTGTAGGAGTTACCAAACGTTCTGTAACTTGGATGGTCAAATCTCCCTTGGGATCTATCGGTAATTTACTATCGCTCAACCAAGGTGCTATTCCTTCGAGATTAACTTGCGCCCCAGCTAGCAAATCTGAAATAAATTTCTTCGCATCATCTGGGTTGGCTAAATGGTATCCAGGAGGAGGAGATAACAGCGTTGTGCCCAAACGTAAATCGCCTGTGGTCGTAATTGCAGGTTTGACATCCAGGGCTTCGGCAATGCGACGCGCTAAATCGTTGACTCCACCAAGTCCGCCCAAGAGAGGGACAACAGCACTACCATCTTCAGCCACAGCTAGCACTGGTGGTTCCTGTCGTTTATCCGAGATTACCGGAGCTAACGTCCTAATTAAAATGCCGGCGGCACAAATGCCAATCAGCGGCCTTCCCTGCATAAATAACTCGCGTAGCGTCTCGCCAAAATTTGTAAAGCTGACATCAACTTCCGATGTGCGACCCTCTAAACCGTATAATGTTGCCCCTGGTAAGACGCTGATTATCTTGCGTGCTACTGTCACGCTATTTTGACCTAGTATTACAATGGCAGGTGCAACATTCATCATCATAAATAGATATCTTGCAAAATTTGATATCCTTCAAATGAAACCACAGATTTAGATATGTAGCGACTTCATATTTACAAGCTTGGGGAATTTGTCTACCAAGGACAACTCTTGGAGAGGCTACGCTAACGCCTACGTGCTTCCTGGTTTCAGGATAACTGTTAAAAACCTATTTTGGGTTTATCCTATATTAGGTTTTAGAATTTAACTGAGTTTAGCAATATGGGCGTTGCTGAATTAAGGGATGATTCTTGTGGGATGGGCATCTTGCCCGTCCCTTGTATTTCCGGGCGGGCAGGATGCCCACCCCACAAAAATAGTAAAATCATCCCGCAAATATGCAACCCCGCAATATGTAATAACTCTCATCGAGATCGAATAAACCATCGCCAGAAAAAGGCAAGCTAAAGTGCCTAAATCAGTTTTCAGCGAAGATTACAATCGGTTTCGCCAGTTACTTATAGAAGCGCGGAAAGCTGCAAAGCTCACTCAAACAGAGTTGTCAGCAAAGCTAGAGCTTCCACAATCTTATGTATCAAAGTATGAACGTGGAGAGCGTCGTCTTGACGTGGAAGCGATCGCATTCTCTCAAAAAAGTGCGATCGCTTGTTAAATTAGAGATTAGAACTCCAACCAAAATCCAAAAAATTTCTTCCCTAATCCCCAGTCTCAACTCAATTAGCTTTACGTTCTTTCAGTACTTGATCTAGCAAGTTTCTAGCAGGTTGTGCTTTGGCCAACGCTACTTGATGGTCATTATAAGCACGAACAAGGCGAGAAAGACTGCTCACACCTGTCTTGAGTTGCTCAAGTTCTTCACCAGCAACTAGTTCTCCATCAAGCATCCGCCCAATCAACGGTTTGATATCGCCCACTTCCTGGCGGACTTTTTGGAGCTTTTCTAAAGAACTCAGTAAGGTTTTTAGTGAGTTCAATATATCGTCAATATCTTGGGCATCCTCCACTGGCTCAGGCGGATTTTCAATTGCAATCGTATTTTTGTCTGAAACTGTAGGCAATTCCTCTACAGACGTTTCACTTATAACCCCGTTTGACCGTGCCATCAACGCTTCCTCAAGGAATTTTCCTCAGTGTATCGCTGATTTCAAGTTGCCAAAGATGGTATTGTTATAATTCGTTAAATAAATACTTGTACAAATTCAACTCTACGTTGCGATCGCGAAAGCAAAGAATTCCCTTAGCTACGGCCAACATATAAACACAGCAATAATGATAGATTTTGAACCTTGGGACAGGTTGTTGCGTCAGTATGTCGATCGCCAGGGTCGTGTAAACTATATTGCTTGGAAAACTGAGCAACCTCAAGCGCTAGCTAATTGGTTGTCGAGTCAAAAAAATCTGGCTTTTACATCTAATAGCAACACTTCTGAGCAATTGGCATTGTGGATCAACCTTTACAATGCGTTCACCATTTCGACAATTTTAGAAAGATACCCGCTTGAGTCAATTCGTCCGCGAATCTTAGGCATTCCCAACTGGTTGGCTTTTTTGTGGTTCTTCCAACGTCGTGCTTATTATATATTTGACAAGCATTACAGTTTAGCCCAAATAGAAAACCAGATTCTGCGGAATCAATTGCAGGAGCCACGAATTCATTTTGCAATAGTCTGCGCTTCGGTTGGTTGCCCGTTACTGCGTGCTGGAGCTTATTTTCCTCAACAAGTTACTCAGCAGTTAGATGAAGATACCCGTCGCTTCATTAACAATTCTGAAAAAGTCCGTTATGACTCAGTTAGTAAAACGCTCTACTGTAGCAAAATCTTTAAATGGTATCGTCAAGATTTTCTTAAGGTCAAATCCTCTATTCCAGAATATATCCGCTCTTACCTAGAAACAGACTTGCCAATAAATGCTTCAACGCCGATTTCCTATCTCTACTATGATTGGAGCCTGAATCAGCGAATATCTTGATAAAATTGTTTGAGATAATTTGCATCAACGCCAATTCCCCACAAAAAACCGATGTAAAGGTAGATTGCGTTTGCTTTCCAGCTACCCCATTTTGCTACACGGCGATCTGAAGAGTGAACAATGCGGTTCACCAGATAAATGCGTCCTTTTTTAACCAATTTCAGGCATAAATCTCCATCTTCCATAATCGGTAATGCCTCGTCAAATCCATTGCAATCCCAAAAGTCAGTGCGACGACAAAACATTACCTGATCTCCGAACAACAGGCGCAATCCTCGAAAAAACAGGTGAGGCTTAAATAGCAGTGGTGCGTAGTAGGTTTTTAGATAATTATGTAGAGAGATGCCCCAGCGAGTCGTTTGAGATCCACTCATCAGAGAAATGAACCCCCCACAAGCAATGGTTGGCTCTACTAGGGTTTGCTCGATTACAGTGATTAAGTCATCCGGCACCCAAGTATCTGCATGAAGAAAGCAAAGAATATCTCCAGTTGCAGCCGATGCTCCATAATTCATCTGAATAGAACGCCCACGCTGTTTAGATGAAAGAACTTGTACGCCTAGCGATTGATTGAATGACCCAAAGCATTGCTTTGCAACTGCCACTGTCTCATCATCGCTGCCACCATCTACTACTATCACTTCAAAAGCAGGCGGATTAAGTAAAGTCAATTGGCGCAATGTCCGCTCTAAGCTAACTGCTTCGTTTAAAGTAGGAATGACAATCGAAACTTGAGACATGCAGCATAAGTAGTTTTATCGTTGCTTTTATTCTACTTGCTGAATGTTGACAAGCTCTTAGTCCAAAGGTCAACACTCGTGAGCATGGTAAGTAGCTTTTAGTAATTTTCCCCAGATTGCATTGTAAGGATGTACAACCTTTGTCGGATGCCCATTTTGAAAGATTGGCCTGCCTTGGTTTGCCCACTGAAAAATTCCACCACTCAAGTTATAAATGCACTTAATCCCGGCTTTATCAAGTTTTTGGGCTAATTTTGCGCTTCGGTAGCCAACAGCACAGTAAACAACAATTGGTCTATTTTGGGAAACTGTTGTAACTGCTGTTAAGTCCTCTGTGAGAGGATCTATGCGTACTGCTGTTTCAAGATGACTGACTGCATACTCAGTCTGACTTCGTGCATCTAGTACTAATGGACGAGGCTTTGCAGAATCTAATAGTAATTGAGCTAATTGGTTGCAATTAATTTCCTTAACAGTAGGAAACTGAAATTTGATCAGAAGTTTAAGAAAGTTAAACGTGAGCGATCGCACTTGTCAAAAGACTCTCTGGTTGAGAAACAATACTAACGGGGGCTGTGTTTAATATTTAATAGTAAAAAACGATCGAAGAATAAGCGATCGCACTGGCATAAACTCTCCAAAATAAACAGATAACTCATCCAGATTAGCTTATTTTCAAGTAAATATACTTATAATAATTACAGCATTTACTAATCACCTGCGATTATTTATGGCAATTCTTCAACTGATTGAACCCGAAGTTAAAAATCTGGGTGGTTTTTCTGCCCGCCGCAGTTTGCCATATCCTAATCGCCAAACGGTTGGGCCGTTTATCTTTTTCGATCATCTTGGCCCATCCGTTATGCCCCCCAATCAAGGCATCGATGTCCGACCGCATCCTCATATCAATCTGGCAACCGTAACTTATTTATTTGATGGTGCTTTGATGCATCGCGATAGTTTGGGTACTGTGCAGGAAATCCAACCAGGTGCAGTCAACTGGATGACGGCGGGAAAGGGGATTGTCCATTCAGAACGCTCACCTGACTTTGACCGTCACCAAGAAACTACTATTCATGGCATTCAAACCTGGATCGCCTTGCCTGTTGAACACGAAGAAACAGAGCCAACGTTCATTCACTATCCGGCTGAAATCCTTCCCACTTGGGAAGAGAATGGCGTTATCATCAAACTTATTGCTGGGCAAGCATTTGGCTATACCTCACCTGTAAAAGTTCTCTCACCTATTCTCTATTTAGATGCAGTGTTGTCTGCTAACACCCACTTTACTATCCCTACAGATTATTCACAAAGGGCAGTATATAGTGTTACCGAGGGGTTGAGGATTAATGATGAACCGATGGAGCAATATCGTCTCGCTATTCTAGAGTCAGGCGATCGAGTTGAGGTTTCTGCTACAGATGCTGCTCGATGTATTGTTATTGGCGGTGAGCCGTTAGGTACACGCTACAAATGGTGGAATTTTGTCTCTAGCCGACCAGAGCGAATAGAGCAAGCTAAAGCTGATTGGCGCGACTCTCGTTTTGCGAGCGTGCCAGATGAAACAGAGTTTATTCCACTGCCAGAAGTGGTAACAGAAGCTAATCCTTTTTCATAAGTGTGTCAAAATAATTCGTAATTTATAATTCGTAATTCGTAATTATTTACCCCACGGCTGAAGCCGGGGGCTAAAATGCGGAAAAAATTGTTTTTTTCCATTAATAAATTAAGGGGCTTGTATAGCGTTTCCTAATCATAAAAGGTACATTCTAGTCCCCTCTCGAAGAGCCTACGGTGTACACACAAGTCGAAAAATCCTCTACAGTGAAACTGTCACGCCCACCCATATCCCGCCCAGAACTGAAGTTCTGGGCTGATAGCGAAACTCCACTGAAAGTGGACTAAATAATTAATTCAGTCCACTTTCAGTGGACTTGGGCTATGAGACTCGGAATTCATTCCGAGGCGGGATCAAAACACAGTGCGAGATTCATTAATAAAGAAAGATATAGACTTGTGTGTACACCGTAGCTCGAAGAGCGGGGAGCAGGGTGGTTTCATACAACGAGAGAAAAACTAAAACTGGATTTCAAAGCCTCTCTCCGCTTGCCTAACGGCAGGCTGACGCCAACGGGGAGAGGAATGGAAGTGGGGTCAAAATCTATGGTTATACATGAAGAATCAAGACTTATGTATTTTTCTTTTTTCGTATGAAACCACCCTGCCTCTCGAAGAGCGGGGAGGGGGTTGGGGGTGGGGTTCTTGTACCTCACTTAACGGAGAACCGCTATATCCAGAATTTATTAATTACGAATTACGAATTACGAATTAGTAATTCTTCGGTCAGGATTAGATAATTCAACTAAAGTTTTAGGTGTAACTAGATGCACAATGGTTTTAGGAGTAAGCTGCCACTACTGCTGACATTCTGCTTATTTACTAGCTTTTTGCCTGCCTCTGGTTCAGTTTTATGTCCAGCCGTTGCCTCTGACGAATACTATAAATTAGCCAGAGATTATGGCAGAGATGGACGCACAGGAACCGATGGGCGATCGGGTAGGGACGGTAGCAGCGGTGAAAACCAAAATAGAGTTGTCAATGGTTCACCTGTAAATCTTGACTTGTCGGGTAAAGATGGTGAAGACGGGGAAGACGGTGAAGATGGTTATCAACCTGACTGTGGTTCCCAACGCGGCAATCGCGTCAGCCATGATATAAATGCACCAGATGGTGGTAACGGTGGTAATGGTGGCAAAGGAGGAGATGGGGGAAATGGTGGTTCCCTCACAGTGTATTACAACAATTTGGCAGAATTACGGAATATTTCTGTCCGGGCAACTGGTGGGGAAGGCGGGCGCGGCGGTAGAGGTGGCAACGGTACGGAGGGTTGTAACTGTCACAGACGCAGATGGGAAGTAAAAACCTGCGAGGGAACTCCTGGTAGCCCTGATTATAAGTGTACTGAAAAGGTTTATCGATGTAGCGATGGTAGCGATGGGCGAGATGGCAGCGATGGTAGTGATGGTAGCCAAGGGCGCTTAGGAACTTTGAGTATTGTCAATAGCAAGGAACCTTTGGCAGCTGATACTCCAACTGTGCAGCTAGCAATTTCGGAACTGATAAACAAACAGTTCAAACTCTCCAAGAATAAGTGGAATCAACGCATAGGCGCAGCTTCTCTACTTGCGCCTGGTTCTGCGATCGCCGATGATTATCGAGAGTTTGAACAGCGTCTAGAAGAGGCTTTTCAAATAGTTTGGCAAGAAAGACAACCCATTACCAGCTTTGGCAATCAAGCTGTAACACTAAATTTAACTGATAATAAACAAGTAGAAATTACTTTTTCTGAGGAATTATGGGTTGAAGGTAACAGCAAAAGTGAGGCTAACTTAACAACATTTACCGTTAACCATGCCATTCCCAAAAAAGATGTCACTCGGTTGGCTGTGGCAGAATTTGCCGATGCCGGACAAAATCTCAATTTAAAAATAGTCGATTTGGCAGCCAAGTCTGATGCCATTAATACTCAGTTTCGCGTCAAATTCCGCGCCCAAGATAGCTCGCATGGTTTTTCTGGCTACAAAACTGAATTTGAAGGGGATATTCCCACCGAACTTGTGACTCGTGACTACAACCGTTTTACTCTAGCTTTGGGCAAGCTCAAAATTCCTGACGAAGCTTTACGCCCTGGTGTCAACGTTGATATTGAAGTCGTAGCAACTCGTTCTTTAGGAATACGTTCTGCCAAGCAAACTATTAGCTGGCAGGGTGCAATCCGCAAGGCGGAATTAAAAATTAAAAATTAAAAATTAAAAATGAATACAGCATTAGCATTTCATTGATTTGGAATGGGTGGTTTATTTCCACCGTGTTGTACTAGAAAAGAAAAATTCAGAATCAAGAAGCTGCGCTACCCGCCAGCGATGCACTGAGCCTGTCGAAGTGTCGTACACAATTCATTCTGAATTCTGACTCCTGACTCCTGAATACTGTTCGATAAAGTTTAAGAAGATTTTTTCCCATCTGAAACCATTTGCGAGAGAAGATAGGCTGCGAAATCTAGTAACTGATCCAGCAAAAAGCCAATAATACCGATGTATAAGATTTCCTGGATTATGTAATCAGTATTGCCAGCTTTATAAGCATCCCAGAGGGTGAAGCCAAGTCCTCTTGGGCCTGTTAACATTTCTGTGGCAATAACGATAAACCAGGCTACCCAAATACTAACTTTCAACGCATGAAATATATGAAAAATAGCTACTCGAAAGTTATTATTCTGTCTCTTGAAATGCCGCATCCCTATTGCTGTATTAATAATCATCGTCCAAAGAGTCCCCAGAAAAACTACTACAATAGCAGCCGAGTCGCTCTCTTGAAACGCGATTAGGGCAATAGGTAGCAAAGCGATAGGAGGGATACTATGAGGTATCTGAAATATCAGCCGAAATAGCTGATAAACCATGCTATTTATCCCGATAAAATATCCGATAAAACTACCCAATACAACTGCTGGAATATAACCAACAAATAACCGTTGTAGGCTAGCTAAAATGTCTAAAAACATATTATTTTCTCTGCCTCAGTTCTCATGGAAAACATTCGGGAAATACTGCGGCAACAACACAAAACAGGGCTGAGAAAAATGTATTGAATTACACATTCTATTTTGTTGCTAAAAGATTTTTTATATCTTCTCCTCGTTAATTACTAATTAAAAAACTTAGGTATTATTACGATGTGATAGTAGTAGTACAAAGAAGAGGTAAAGCTTGACTTGACTAAACTTTATCAGAAAAGCAAATTTTAATTAGTAAATTAAATACAATTTCTAGAATTTATCAAAGAAGGCAGTTATTGCTAGAGCTTACGTGCGTAGTTTACCGCACTTCTCTACGAGACGCTCCGCGAACGGCAAGGCTCAGTGACCACCGTAGGCATCGCTCCTTGATTATCTAAGCTGATGCAACGAGCCAGAAAAAGTCTTGAACGGCATGTAAAAATCAATTGGTTGGGGTTTGAATACCCATCCAATTGTAGACAGTTGTAAATAATGACACAGTTCGCTAGTTATCTTTAATAAAAGATGCGATCGCCTTTTTTATCGGAGAACCGGAATCGTCTCTTGTGTAATACGTAAGACCCTGATCGATGAATGCAGAGGTAGTATCTATTAACTGCTGAAGAATCTCGGAATTAGTATTATCTATTTCTTCAGTGACTTTTTCCCCTGTAAATTTATTTTTCCGCTCTTCTGGAGGTAAGACAATGCGAGGATCTTTATAAGTCTCTTTTGGCTTAGGTTTAAATGTCTCATTTAAGTCAAACTGAAGACGTAAGTAACGTTTAGACTCATATCCACCCATAATTTGTCGGCAAATCGTACTATCAATCTCAGATGTAGGTTCCATGAATATGTTAGTAAGATTTTTGATCCAGTCTAAGCCTCTCCATTTGCTGATTTGCTTATATTGATATGGTTGACCAGTTTGACCTGTGCCAATAGAAAGAATAGAAATATCTTCCAATCGCAGATTATCTAGTTTATATTGTTGCTTGATTTCTGGAGATACTGAAGACTGACTAATCCTCATCACTAAACTCAAAGCTGCAAGAGCAGGGTTATTAGCAGAAACTCCTCCATCAATGTGTGGAAATTCCCAGTCACCAAATTTTTGTTTATCTACAGGTTCTAATTTATATGGTGGAAAAAAAGTAGGCGCTGAGGCAGAAGCGGTACATATTTCCCATAAATAGCAGTCATCGTACCATCTGTCTCCTAAATCGGGATGACAATTTGTAAAAAAGGTGGTGTTGCGATATAGCGTATCGTAAGCAAGAATCAAAAGAATGGGTTTTTCGATATCCTTGATTCTTGTGGATTTATAGGCATCTTTGAGTACGCTAGTAATTCCATCATGAGAATATTTAGATGGAGAAAATACCTCAATAATTGATTTGATGATGGACGGAAAGTTTTTGTAGCGCTCTTTGATCTCCAGAGGGAATATATCTTTACCTCTATTTTTATACATTCTAATGAGTTCATCGCTCTCATTTCCGAGAGCAATTCCTCCTGCTAATATTGAACCAGTAGAAGTACCAGCAACCATGTCAAAATATTCGTGTAAAAACTCTCCTTTTCCCTGATTTCTAATTTCTTGTTCTACTTGTTGAAGTATTCGTGCTGCAACAACTCCACGAATACCGCCACCGTCTAAAGCCAAAATTCTGAAGGACATAAGCAATTCTCTTTGATTATTTTTCTGTGGACAAGCATCATGAGATGAATCACAATACGGTTCCATTAGCTTGTTTACTCTTATCCGACTTATCCGACTTATCCGACTGGAAGAATACCTAAGTTTTTTTTAATGAAGTGCCTTCTCTACGAGACACTACGTATAGCTTGCTTTTGCGTAGAGGGGGTATGCCTAGGATTGGTGTTAACTTAACGTGAAAGCCATCTTAGAAGCAGCTTTTAGATATTGTTTCATTCCCAGTCTCCGACTGGAAATTCCGTCCTAGAGGCTCCGCCTCCCTCAACACTGTTCGGTTAAGGCAAGAGACGCGATAAATCGCCGTCTCTACAATAGTCAATCTTTCGTAGAGACGGCGATTTATCGCATCTTTGTGATGATTTAACTTGAAACACTTAGAAATCCAGCAAATTTCTACGTTGTGAGGTACAGAAATACCCCACCTGCACAATCTGGCATGAAGGTTGGGGAGGAATATATCTTATGTAGTTGCTGTAAATTCAGGGTTTTAGTAAGGTTAAATAAATATTTGCTACAAGAAAGTTAAAGCTTGACCCCGCACTTGCGTATTTACCTGGCCTTTGTCATAAACTATTTCACCGCCGACAATGGTGGTTTTAGCCCAGCCAGTCAGGTTCCAGCCTTCAAAGGGACTCCAATGGCATTTGGTTAAAAGTTCCTCACGCTGGACTGGGCGGTATGTATTTAAATCTACAAGCACCAAATCGGCATCGTAACCAGGGGCGATCGCTCCCTTATTAGGAATACCATAAGCCACAGCTACAGCTTTAGACATCCAGTTCACAACTTGAGCAACGGTACACTTGCCCTCCATCGCCGCAGTTAACATCAAAGCGAGGGAAGTTTCTACCCCAGGCATTCCTGAAGGGCTATTGGGATATTCTTGAGCTTTTTCTTCTAAGGTGTGTGGCGCGTGATCTGTGGCAATGAAATCAATCACGCCATCGCGCAAAGCTTGCCAGAGAACTTCGTTATCGTGGGGCGATCGCAAAGGTGGATTCATCTGTGCTAATGTGCCAATTGTTTCATAAGCACTAGTATTTAATAACAAATGCTGTGGTGTCACCTCTGCTGTCACCCAAGTCGGTTTCTCCTGACGCAGCAAATCTGCTTCTTCGGCAGTTGACATGTGGAGAATATGCAGACGACGTTGATATTTTTGAGAAAGTTTTAATGCTAGTTGGGTTGCCAGCAACGCCGCTTGATTATCTTGAATTTGCGAGTGAACGGCTGGATCGTGAATGTTGGCAAATTCTTGGCGGCGTTGGTTGATTCTAGCTTGGTCTTCAGCATGAACGGCAATTAAGCGATCGCCTTTAGCAAATATCGCCTCCAATGCTGTTTCACCATCAATCAACAACTGACCATGCATCGACCCCATGAAAATCTTAATTCCCGGTGTTGGCTTTGCTAAAAGCAAATCTGGTAAATTCTCTGCTGTCGCCCCAATAAAAAAGCCATAATTAACTAAGGATTTGTGTGAGGCCCGTTCTAGCTTGTCGTCTAAAGCCTGTTGTGTCGTAGTTAGGGGGCGCGTATTGGGCATTTCTAAAAAAGAAGTGACTCCCCCTTTAGCACAGGCACAACTGGCGGTGAATAAATCTTCTTTGTGTTCTAGTCCAGGTTCGCGGAAATGCACCTGCGGATCGATAACTCCTGGCAACAAAGTTAAGCCTTCTGCGTCAATCTCAGTGGCTAGTGCTGTTTGGGAGATTTCTGGCGCAACTTCGACTATTTGGCGATCGCGCGTCAACACATCTCCAACCATCAGTTCACCATTGGGTAAGATTATGCGAGCGCGGCGAATCAGTAACATTTTTGGAGATGACATAGGGATAACCAAGTTTAAACAGCGAGCTATGTATTACAGAGAACCATGCTTTTAGGTTAAACTTATTCGCGATCGGAGTAACCAATTTTTGCCGCGCCTTAAAAAAAAGTTTATTTTTAACAAGAGAGGCAGCAGGAGTTTAAGTCCCCCACAAAATCTCCGATTTGGTGGACTGGAATTAGATAGGGGTGAACGCGAGAGCGTCTTATATAAGACCTCTTGCATAAATCAAAAATAAGAAAGAACCCCACCCCGCCAAAGCTACGCTTTGTCTCCCCTCCCCGTTTACGGGGAGGGGTTGGGGGTGGGGTGTTAGGGACTTTTGTAAGAGGTCTATAGAAGCCTGATCTAAATTCAAACCTCCTACCCCCTGTTTGGTTGTTGAGTTTCAACTACGCTCAACTGCCGCGTAGTCGAAACACTGCCCCCTGCCTCCTTCCCAATCCACAATCTCAAATTGGTAGTCAAGATGCAAACATAACTAGGAAATTCAAATTTTCCCGTTAAGATCAACAGATAAAGTCTCACTAGGTGAGTTAATTACCTACATCTTTCGTTAAGTTAAGTAATTTCATGCATAATCAAGTGTCTGATAACAACTCTAGTCAACAACCTGATAATTCTTGGATCGCAGAGCTAGGTAGAACAATTGTATTGAGCATTGTTCTAGCTCTAGGAATTCGTACCTTTGTTGCTGAAGCACGCTGGATTCCTTCTGGTTCAATGGAACCGACTTTGCATGGTACACCAAACCAGTGGGAGGCAGACAAAATTATTGTCGATAAGTTGAAGTATAAATTTGCCGATCCGCAGCGGGGAGACATAGTAGTATTTTCCCCGACGAAAGAGCTGCAAAAAGAACAATATCAAGATGCTTTTATTAAACGTATAATTGCCTTACCTGGAGAAAAAATACAACTTAAGGATGGCAAAGTCTATATCAACAACAAACCTCTCCCAGAAGCCAATTACCTCGGTTCTGGGCAGACTACGGTTATTGATGTTTGCCAATCAGGGCCACAGCCACCTTTTTTGGCCAAACCCCAGACTATACCAGCCGATTCATATTTAGTACTGGGTGATAATCGTAACAGTAGTTATGATAGTCGCTGCTGGGGTGTTGTCCCCCGCCAGAATATTATTGGACGTGCTGTAGTTCGCTTCTGGCCTTTAAATCATGTTGGCGGCATCGATAAATCGCCAGTATATCCATAATTAACAAACAATATTGCTCAAATAGCTCATTAACAAAAGAATTTTAGATTTTAGATTGGGGACTACTAAATCACCAATCTAAAATCCAAAATCCGTCTTGAAAATTTTAGTTCGCTCTTTGCGAGATACTGCGACTTTTCGCCAAATCTCAAATCCAAATATTGCTATGACCGAAAACGAAAAGGATGAACTTTGAATTTTGAATTTTGAATACTTCGACAAGCTCAGTACAAGTTTTGAATTTTGAATTCGGAGCAAAGCGACGTGACGCCTTACCTAGCTAAGATTTTACTGTATCCAGTTAAATCACTGGATGGTGTTGAAGTTGAGAGCGCTAGAGTTCTTGCCAGTGGCGCACTACAGTATGACCGCGAGTTTGCCATTTTTGACGAACAAGGTAGATTTGTCAATGGCAAGCGTCATGCTAAAATCCATTTAATAAGGGCACAATTTGCACTCTTAAATAGAACTATCTCGTTGCAAATCCCCGATCGCAACTTAGAACAAATTTTTCATCTGGATGAGGAACGGCAAGCATTAGAGGCAGCTTTGAGTGATTATTTTGAGTTTGCTGTCACATTGGGACAAAACTCTTTGATGGGTTTTCCTGACGATACACACTCACTTGGCCCAACGGTAATTAGTACGGCCACATTGGCAGAGGTCGCTTCTTGGTTTCCTGGTTTAAGTGTAGATGAAATGCGCCGTCGGATGCGTGCCAACATCGAGATCGATGGCGTCCCAGCATTTTGGGAAGATCGGCTATTTAGCGAACAAGGTGATTTAGTCTTTTTTCGAGTGGGAGATGTAGACTTTTTTGGGGTTAACCCATGTCAGCGTTGTATAGTCCCAACACGCAATTCTTACTTAGGGGAAGCTTACCCAAACTTTCAAAAAATCTTTACAACCCAGCGACAAGCAACTTTGCCAAATTGGGTTGCTTCATCGCCTTTTAATCACTTTTATCGATTGAGTATCAATACTCAACTACCCCCATCATCAGCCGGAAAAGTTTTACAAATCGGTGATGAAGTTGACACAAATGTAGAACAAAGTTAATATTTTGTAAAAATAGAAAATACAAAGTAAATTTTCTTGGATTTTTTTTGTTTATGCTGTGTATTTGCATAACAATTCTAAAATTGCTGTAATTAAATATAAGTTATTGTACAAGTCCAGGGGTTTCCAGACCAGAAAATCAACACGTCAGCAATTAAAAATTAAATTTAAGATTAGGTGCTAATGGCAACCTGAATTTTAGAATGGCATACTGGAGCTTATTGGTTAAATTTCAGTTCATCTGAGAAAATTTGTGGAAATATCGCCAGATAAAACTGAGAAAATTCAGGTGCGATCGCGTACCCACGTTGACGATTTATATAGTGGACTACTCCTGTACAAAGGTTGAAAATTAGGCGTTGGAGGAAGTCAGCCAGTCAAACAATTATAAGTATTTCGTACTATTTTATACTAAAAATATAAAATTTTCATAAAGAGCGATGTCTGCCGTAATTATACTTATATAGAATGTAGCTAGCACGGCAAAATGCACCTAGTAGATGCTGGGGAAGAATAAAACTACAATGTTATCCAAACTTCAGCCCGTCAAATCATTTAATCGCTTAGTTGGCAAAGTTTATGCCAAGATGCCCCTGAGATATGTTCTGATTGTGCCCTTTATCTTGCAAATTTGTGGTGCGGTGGGACTTGTGGGCTATCTTTCGTATCAAAACGGCCAAAAAGCGGTAAGGGAGCTTGCTACTCAATTAGAAAATGAAATCTGCGATCGCATTGAACAGCATCTCGATAGCTATTTAACAACTCCGAAGCAAATTAATCAAATCAACTTAGATGCAATTGAGCTAGGTTTGCTCAACCTTTCGGACTTTCAAACCACCGGCAATTACTTTTGGAAACAAATGCAGGTTTTCAATGTTGGCTACAACAGCTTTGCCAATCCCAAAGGTGAATTTATTGGTGTTGAGCGTCTAGATAATGACCAGTTCTTAATTAATGAAGTTAGTGCCAAGCATGGTGTAGGCAAACTCTATGTTTATCCTACAGACAAACAGGGAAATCGCCGCCATTTACAGGAAGTTAAAAATTACGATCCTCGCTCAGAAGCTTGGTATACAGATCCAGTCAAGATCGGCAAACGAGTTTGGAGTCAAATTTATCAATGGGAAGATAAACCAGAAGTTTTATCCATATCTTCCAGCTATCCTGTTTACGATAAAAATCGCAAATTCGTTGGGGTGATTAGTGTTGATTTGCTTTTGTCACAAATTGGCAAGTTTTTAGCTAAGTTAAAGGTCAAAGAGTCGGGTAAAACTTTTATTTTAGAGCGTTCTGGGTATATAGTGGCTTCTTCTACTAGCGAGCCACCATATACGATCGTTAATGGTAAAGGAAAACGTCTATCAGCATTAGATAGTCAAAATCCTTTAATTAAACTCACAACACAGTCTTTAATCGAACGCTTTGGCAGTCTTAAGTTTGTTGTGGGCAAGCAACAACTAAGTTTTACCGCCGATAGAATGCGTTATTTTGTACAGGTAAAAAGCTGGAAGGACGAACTGGGTTTAGATTGGCTAATTGTGGCGGTGATTCCCGAAGGCGAATTTATGCAGCAAATTAATGCCAACACCCGCATCACTATTTTGCTGTGCATAGTGGCTTTTTTAGTAGCTACAAGAATTGGGATTTTGACTGCTCGTTGGGTAATTAAGCCAATTTTGCAATTAAACAGATCGGCGAAGAAAATTGCTCAAGGTGAATGGGAGGAAACACCAGATATTCAGCGTTCCGATGAACTGGGGGAACTAGCCAAATCATTTGAAACTATGGCAAAGCAACTACAAGCATCCTTTAGTGCTTTAGAAGCAAAGAATGCCGAGATGCAAGTTTTAAATGAGGCGCTATTTCATAATCAGAGTCAGCTAACTCAATTTTTAGAAGCCATACCGGTCGGTATCTTTATCATCGATGCTGAAGGTAAACCTTATTATACAAATCAGATTGGGCAGCAAATTCTCGGTCAAGGAGCGATGTCTAACGACAAGCCGCTAGGCGTCTACGCAGAAGTTACAGTCGAAGAATTGCCAGAGATATATCAAGCTTACCTCGCCGGCACAAATCAACTTTATCCCAGCGATCGCTTGCCGATTTTGAGAGCATTGCTTGGGGAAAGCATCAGAGTTGATGATATGGAAATTCGCCGTTGTGGCAAGATTACTCGCATTGAGGTTTTAGGAAAGCCAATTTATGATGAATCGGGAAATGTGGCTTTTGCGATCGCCACATTTTTTGATATCACCCAACGCAAACAAACAGAAAAGCTATTAGCAGAATACAATCGCACCTTAGAGGCTCAAGTAAAAAAACGTACTGAAGAGTTCCAACAAGTTATCGAGCAACTGCAAACCACCCAAGAAGAACTGATTGAATCGCAAAAAATCGCTGCACAAGAACAACAAGCAGCCATTCGGGAAGCGGCGCGAAGTGCTGCCGCCAATCTCGCCAAAAGCGAATTCCTGGCTAACATGAGCCACGAACTGCGTACCCCACTCAATGCCATTCTTGGTTTTACCCAAGTCATGAGTCGAGATTATTCGCTATCTAGCGAACATCAAGAAAACTTGGCAATAATTAATCGTGCTGGCGAACATCTACTTAAATTAATTAACGACATTCTCGAAATGTCTAAAATCGAAGCTGGCAAAATCACCTTAAATTCCAGCAGCTTTGACTTAATTCACCTGTTGAAGAACTTAGAGGAGATGTTGCACTTACGTGCTGCATCTAAAAATTTAGAATTACTGTTTGAATATGCGCCAGATATTCCTAAATACATAGAAACTGACGAAAATAAATTGTGTCAAGTATTGCTCAACCTCTTGGGAAATGCGATTAAATTTACCGATAAAGGGAGTGTGACGCTACGGGTGAGAGTGGGAGTAGGGGAGCAGGGGGGCAGCACTTCGGCTACGCTCAGTGACCGAGGAGCAGGGGGGCAGGGGAGCAGAGGAGCAGAGGAGCAAGAGGAGCAAAATCTTTCTTATCCATCTCTTCTTTTCTTCGAGGTACAAGATACTGGCTGTGGTATTGCCCCACAAGAACTTGACTTGCTGTTTGAGGCTTTTGAGCAAACTGAAATCGGCAGAAAATTCCAACAAGGGACGGGACTGGGTTTAGCGATTAGCCGTAAATACGTGCAACTGATGGGAGGAGATATTAGTGTCAGCACTACGCCTGGTGTGGGTAGTACATTCGCCTTTGATGTTCAGATTGCTCTAACTTGCCCCAGAGAAATCCCGATCAACCAAATTAAATCACAAATTAGAGCTTTAGCACCTAGTGAAAAGGTATACCGCATCCTAGTAGTTGACGATTCCAAAGAAAGCCGTATATTGCTAGTTAAAATTCTCACATCTCTTGGCTTTGAAGTTAACGAAGCTACAGATGGTAGTGAAGCGATCGCTAGTTGGGAATCTTGGCAACCACACTTGATTTTTATGGATATGCGAATGCCAGTTATGGACGGTTACGAAGCTACAAGAATTATTAAAGCTAGAGAAATCGGGCATGGGACAGCCAATACGTCGCGGAGGTTCCCAAAATTGAAACAACTGGTGTCATCGGGGAGCCAGTACCTTGGAGAAGAGTTAACCGATTCAGGCGAGGGTGAGGTTCTGAAGGTTGTACGCAAAGAGTCTTCCGCAGCAGAAACAACTGGTGTTATCGAAAATGATACTTCTAGTGCGTCCACTTTGCGATCGCGGCCAACAGCCTTGGCTCCCCCTTACGACTTCTCTAGAACAATGCCAGATCCCTCCAATACAAATACAATCATTATTGCCCTAACTGCTAGCGCCTTTGAAGAAGAACGCCAGAAAATTTTGTCCATTGGCTGTGATGATTTTATTCGCAAGCCATTCAAACAGGAAGTATTATTGGAAAAACTGAGCAAACATCTGGGTTTAAAATATACCAATCAACTAGAAACTACAAATACAGTAGTTGTCGATCAAGCTACACAGATTTTTGTAAGTGTTGCCGAACTCCTGGGGCATTTATCACAAATGTCACCTGAGTGGCTCCAACAGATTCACTATGCCGCAGCCAGCTGTAGCGATGAACTGATTTTAGAGTTACTCAAGCAAATTCCATCAGATAATGCTCAAGTTTTCCAAGTTCTCAGGGATTTAGCAAATAACTACCAGTTTGAGAAAATCATGGAATTGACTACAACAAACTTAGAATGAATTACGAGCATTTAGACCCTAATAAAAAAGATATTTTGATCATTGATGATATGGCGGATAACCTCCGGGTTTTATCCTCCATATTGACAAGGGAAGGGTATAACGTTCGTAAAGCTTTAAACTGGCAAATGGCACTGACAGCAACTCAAACATTATTACCTGATTTGATTCTACTCGATATCATGATGCCAGAAGTAGATGGGTATGAAATTTGCCAGACCTTTAAAGCTTGGGATCTAACAGCCGATATCCCAGTAATTTTTATTAGCGCTTTAGATGATGTTTTTGACAAAGTTAAAGCCTTTAAAGTCGGTGGTGTAGACTATATCACCAAACCTTTTGAGTTTCAAGAAGTTTTAGTGCGCGTGCAAAATCAACTGGCATTGAGATCGGCGCGATTAGAAATATTGAAACTAAATGTTGAACTGGAACATCGGGTAAAACAGCGGACTGGAGAGCTAGAAAAAACTCTCCAAAAACTCCAACAAGAAATAGATTCCCGTCAGAAATTGCAAAGTCAACTGCTAGATATAGCACTGCATGATTCCTTGACTGGATTATCAAACCGAGTTTTATTTATTAGGCGACTAGAAAATGCTCTAAATCGCGCGAAACAAGAATCCAATTATCAGTTTGCAGTGCTTTTTTTGGACTGCGATCGCTTCAAAGTTGTCAATGATTCCCTTGGTCATCCGGTAGGAGATGAATTGCTGATAGCCATCGCTCAACGCTTACAAGCATGTATCATACCTATTGATACCTTGGCACGATTGGGTGGGGACGAATTTGGAATTCTCTTAGAAAATATCACAGATATCAATATAGCAATCCAAGTTGCAGAAAGGATTTTGCAACAGTTATCACTTGCTTTTCAACTGTCCAGATATGAAGTATTTATGAATGCCAGTATTGGCATTAGTTGGGGCAATAAAGATTACGATCGGCCAGAGTATTTGCTGCGAGATGCTGATACGGCAATGTATCGGGCTAAGGCTCAAGGAAGGGCTAACTATCACGTTTTTAATCCAGCGATGCATCAGGAAGCTATTCAGCTTTTAGAGTTGGAAAATGACCTGCGGAGGGCTGTAGAAAGGCGAGAATTCCTCGTTTACTATCAGCCAATTATTTCCCTGGTTACAGGTAGAATTTCTGGATTTGAAGCCTTGGTGCGCTGGCAACATCCGATTCGTGGTTTGATTTCTCCCATAGAATTTATTCCTGTAGCCGAAGAAACAGGTTTAATTAATGCCATCAATACTTGGGTATTACAATCAGCTTGTCATCAATTAAGCATCTGGCAACATTATCCAGTGACACCAGAACCTCTAACTATGAGTGTCAATTTGAGTGCAAGGTTATTTTTACAGCCAAATTTGGTAGAACAAATTGACCGAATAATTTATGAACATAAAATAAATCCGGCATATTTAGAATTAGAAATTACCGAAAGTGTAATTATGGAAAATACCGATGCAATCAAAATAATTCTTGAACAACTAAAACAGCGAAAAATTAAGTTAATTATGGATGACTTTGGTACAGGATATTCCTCTTTAAGTTATCTGCACAGCTTTCCTTTGAATGCACTCAAAATTGATAAATCCTTTGTCAAACGGATGCAGGATAACAAAGAGAATATGGGGTTAGTACCAGCAATGATTGGCATTGCCAACTCAATGGGGATGAGTGCGATCGCTGAAGGTGTCGAAACACAAGAACAGTTAGCCCAATTGAGAAGTTTAAACTGTAATTTTGCTCAAGGATATTTATTTTCTAAACCCATAGAACAACGACTGGTTATTGAGTTGCTCACCTCAGCACCTCAATGGTAGCTATCAAGTAGCACCTGGAAAAAACTTAATTGTTGATCCTTGGCTAGATAATCTGTGAGTGCTAGCTACTATAATCCTTACAGCAGTTTATCAGATTGCCAAAGGTGATACTGGCCAATAGCTTCGATAATTTGTAAAACTCTCCAGCCACGTGAGAGTTAAACTATAAATATAAATATTTCGGTGAAATCGGTCAACAAATTTTAAGGTGATTTTAAAGAAGGATTTACTATCCTCAATAATTATACGCATAACTTTTGATCAATAATGCATTTTAATCAAACTAACCATCAGAAAAGAAATATTTTGGTGGTCGATGATACCCCAGATAATTTGCGGCTTTTATCGGCGATGTTGACTGCACAAGGTTTTGAAGTTCGCAAAGCCTTAAACGGTAAAATGGCACTGACTGCATGTCAAATGGTTTTGCCCGATGTGATTTTGCTGGATATCAATATGCCAGGTATGGATGGCTACCAAGTTTGTCAACAACTAAAAGCTGACGATAAAACTAGTGAAGTCCCAGTAATTTTTATTAGCGCCCTGGATGATGTTGTCGATAAGGTAAAGGCATTTGATGTTGGTGGTGTAGATTATATTGCAAAACCTTTTCATGGTGCAGAAGTGGTGTTGCGAATTGAAAATCAAATTAATTTACGTTTGCTCCAAGTAAAACTGCAAGAAAAAAACTTTTTGCTCCAACAGGCTCTTGACAACTTGAAAGCCTCTCAAGTTCAACAAATTCAGAACGAAAAGATGGTGGCACTGGGACAGTTAGTAGCTGGGTTGGCTCATGAGATTAATAACCCGATCAGTTTTATTTATGGAAATCTCCAATATGCTGGTCAATATGTGGAAGACCTAGTAAATATAATTGAGGTCTATCAGCAAGAATATCCCAAACCCACGCCAAAAGTTCAGCAAATAGCCAAAGATTTAGACCTGAATTTTATCATTAAGGATCTACAAAATTTGATAGGTGCAATGTATAGAGGCTCCGATCGCATTCGAGAAATTGTACTGGCGCTACAACATTTTTCTCGGCATGATGAAGCAGAGATGAAACGGGTAAATATCCATGAAGACATCGAAAATACTTTAGTGATGTTACAACATCGGCTCAGGGAAGCAGCCGATCGCCCGGCAATTGTTGTAGTGAAAGATTATGGTAACTTGCCCCTAGTCACTTGTTATGCGAGTGAACTAAATCAAGTATTTATGCATTTATTGAATAATGCTATTGATGCAATAGAGGAGGGAGTGGGGAGTGGGGAGTGGGGGGTGGGGAATCAATCTTCTACTCCTTACTCTCTAAAACCTACTCCCCAAATTCGGATTCATACAGAGGTAACAGACTTGAATCTAGTCAAAATTGCGATCGCTGATAATGGTCTTGGTATTGAAGAGTCGTTGCGATCGCGTTTATTTGACCCATTTTTTACCACAAAACCTGTGGGTAAAGGTAGTGGGCTAGGATTATCTATTAGTTATCAGATTATCGTCCAAAAACACCGAGGAAATATAAGCTGTACCTCGTCTGTTGGCAAAGGAGCAGAGTTTGCGATCGAAATTCCTATAGAGCAGCCTGATATTTCATCGCAATTTTCAAAATCTTGAAAGATTTTCTTTCCCGATAAATCTAATTAATCAACAATTCTGGTGCTACCAATCCTTTTTGGATAGCTAAGACTGCGGCTTGAGTGCGATCGCGTACTTCTAGTTTCTGTAAAATAGCATGGACATGAACCCGCACTGTACCAGGGGCAATGTAGAGAATTTCAGCAATTTCTTGATTGCTTTTGCCCGCTGCTACCAGTGCCAAAATTTCTTGCTCCCGCTTCGTTAAAGGATTTTCTAAAGATTCCTCAGTTTTTGCAGACTGCACCGCCATAGAATTCCCCTCAAAAGCGGCTCTAATTTCAGTTGTTGCCGTTTGATCCCACCAAGAAGCGCCCGCAGCAACCGATCGCACTGCTAATATCAAAGACTCAGCCGGAATACCTTTAAGACAGTAACCTTGCGCCCCGGCGGCAATTAACCGCGAAATCAGGGGTTTTTCAGAACGAGACGTTAGAACCAAAACTGGTAAATTTGGGTGTTTCTCCTTGATTTGGCGACAAGCCTCAATCCCGCCAATTCCCGGTAAACCTATATCCAGCAAGACCAAATCCAGAGGATAGCGATTGGCGAATTCTACAGCTTGTTCCCCATCTTCCGCTTCTGCGACAATCTCCAAACTGGTTTCTTGTTGCAACCGCATCCGCAAACCAAGCCGAAATAATTCATCATCTTCAACTAGTAAGATTTTTGTCATTTGTCATTTGTCATTTGTCATTGGTCATTGGGCATTGGGCATTCAGGACAAGAAGCAGAAGTTATTTAATTTTTAATTTTTAATTTTTAATTGATTTCTCCCCTCACCTCCCCGGTGGCGGACAAGCCGGGAGTCGGAAACCAAATAGTGCGCCGCGTGGTGAGCGATTCTCTGCCCAAATTGTACCCCCATGAGCAGTAATAATTTGCCTGGTTAAATAAAGTCCTAGCCCAGAACCGGAGACGTGGCGATCGCTATTTCCTTGATAAAATCTCTCAAATAAGTGAGGTAACTCTTTTTCGGTAATGCCGGAACCAGTATCGAGGATTTTTACCACTTGATCGCTAGAATAACCTTCAAATACTACTTCCACTTTACCGCCACGAGGGGTATGGTTAATACCATTACTCAAGAGATTGCTGAAAACCCGCCCAAGTTGCAAAGAATCACCATTTACCCAGAGAAAGCTGCGAAAATCTGATTCGCCATAGTGCAGAGAAATATAAACTTGACGTGTTCTCGCTAGTTCCGTCAGTGTAGCGACGATCTCCTCCGCCACTGTCACCAAGTTAACTGGTGATATCTGTAGTTTCAGTCCTTCGGCATCATTGCGGTACACATCTAAAAGTGTTTGGACTAATTGCAATGTACTCTGATGACTACGAGCCATTGTTTGTAATACTTTTGCTTGCATAGGTGTGATTTCACCAAATTGCTCATTTTGAAAATATTTCAGCGTTTCAATTGCTCCTAATAGGGGTGTTTTCAAATCATGCGTTAGGGTAGAAACAAAATCTTCACGCATGATAGCCAGTTGTTCTTGGGAGCGTAATTGTGCTTGGGTATAAGCGATCGCTTCTTCGTTGCGATGGTTGCGATCGCTTAACCAACCTGTTACCATCAACGCCAACACTGCAATTAACCTATTTGCTAACGTTGGGGAATTAATTATTTCCCCTCCGGGCACAAACAAATTCAACAATGTTAATCCTGTTGCTGCAACAGTGATCCCCAAAACTGCTCCCCGATTCAATCGAGAATCTGCTAACAAAATCGTCCCTGTGTAGAGGTAGCCAAATACGTACTCTGGGGGTGTCAAATATTCTAGTATTATCACGATCGCAAAGGCGATCACTATTAGTCCATAGGTCTTTACACGCTCATTTATAGCTTCTTTCATAGTCAATAATCGACTTAATATCGTCATTTATGATTTACTAAAAATCTGGCTAGTCCTGAAATATATTTGGAGCATACTGCCGTCAGCGCGATCGCCATTCTTGCAGAGATATAATTAGCTGTATACTTGTCAACACGAAAGAGAATTTTTAATTAATTTCTAACCCACCTGGTACAAGCGAAATCCAATCAATTCAATTTCTAAATCAATTTTACGACCATTGCCTTTGCGGTTAAGCTACAATTTTCCTAAAATGCCAGGATCGCCCCTAATGCAGTGATTGGAAATATATAGGAGCGATGTCTACGGTGGTCACTGAGCCTTGCCGAAGTGCGGCAAGCTAGCTAATCTCACTCAAGCAATTCTGACTAATCGGGGTCAAATCCTTATAGTCTATAGATTACAGGCTTTCGGCGTACTGCCTTAATCCAGATGAGTAACGCTAGTATCTCACTGCGGGTAATTGCGGAAATCTCAGGGCATCGGAATTTAGAGCAGTTCGAGAGATATTTAGAAGTGTCTGACAATCAGGTATTGAAGGCGGCAGCGGCGTTGTCGATGTTGTTAGGGAGCAATGCAATAGAGGATCTGAGTGTGTAAGTTCTGCAAACTTGGAAAATGTATTGTATAAACAAATAATCCTAACTAGTGAAATAGATGAATTAAGAGTAAAGATTAAATATTATTAATCAAAACTTGAACAAGTATCTGGAAAATAGTGATAAGGGATTACCAAGAAATAAATTATCCAATCTTGTGGGGTGGGCATCTTGCCATTAGTGTCAACTTAACGCTAAACCCGCTTGGTGACAACGTTTTGCCCTCACCCCCAGCCCCTCTCCCATCCGTGAGAGGGGAGCTAGACATTCAATTCCCCTTCTCCCTTGGGAGAAGGGGTTAGGGGATGAGGGCGTGAGGAATTTGCAAAACGCCTGTCCGATATAGTTTTCGGCTTAAGTTGACACCAATGGCGAGACGCCCACCCCACAATAAATAATTGGATATTTTTTTATTTGGAAGTCCCTAACTGAAAATAGTAAATTCCTCAAAATCCGTTATTTATAATAATCGGCTTGCTACCACTTAAATTTAATTTAGCGCGAAATATATGGGACAAGGTTTTTTGCAAATTGGCTTAACGCTGTGTATTGTCATAGCAATCACTCCATTATTCGGAAAATACATAGCTAGTGTCTTTTTGGGAGAAAAAACACTACTTGATTTTTTAATGAATCCCATAGAGCGAAGTATGTTCGTATTTGCGGGTGTTCGGAGAAAAGATGACATGACGGGTTGGGAGTATATCCGGGCCGTACTCTGTTGCAACACGGTCATGGCTATTTCAGTGTATTTTCTGATATATTTTCAGAGGCTTTTACCGTGGAATCCAAACGGCCTCGGCGCGATCAGTTGGGATGTATTGCTGCATACAACGATTTCATTTGTAACGAATACCGATCAACAACACTATGCAGGTGAAACAACCTTAAGCTATTTTAGCCAGGTAGCGGCTTTAGGCTTTTTGATGTTCACCTCCGCAGCCACCGGTTTAGCCGTGGGAATTGCCTTTATTCGCGGGTTGACGGGGAGAAAACTGGGAAACTTTTACGTCGATCTCGTCCGTGGAATTACGCGAATATTGCTGCCGATTTCGATTATTGGCGCGATCGCTTTGCTTATAACAGGTGTACCACAAACCTTAGCTGGGACTATGGATGTGCAAACCTTAGAAGGCGGGACGCAATATCTAGCTAGAGGCCCAGTGGCATCCTTTGAAATGATCAAACTTTTGGGCGAGAACGGCGGTGGCTTTTTTGGCGTCAACTCAGCACATCCCTTTGAAAATCCCAATGGCGCTTCTAACTTGATAGAAATGCTCGCCATGATTTCTATCCCAGCAGCCTTGATTTACACCTACGGTATATTTGCCAATAACATCAAACAAGCTTGGCTACTTTTTTGGATGGTGTTTGTGATTTTTGTCATTCTAGTGGGAGTGACAGCTGTGGGAGAATTGCAAGGTAATCCCCTAGTTAATACCGCCTTTGGATTAGAACAGCCCAATTTAGAGGGTAAAGAAGTTCGATTTGGTTGGGCACAAACAGCATTTTGGGCAGTGATGACTACTGCTACTATGTCTGGTGCTGTAAATGGGATGCATGATTCTCTGATGCCGCAAGGAATATTTTCGACTCTCTTCAACTTATTTATCCAGGTTATCTGGGGTGGTCAAGGAACTGGAACAGCTTACTTATTTATTTACTTAATTCTCACAGTGTTCCTAACTGGACTCATGGCAGGACGTACCCCAGAGTTTTTAGGACGCAAAATTGAAAAGCGGGAAATCGTTCTCGCCAGCGTCGTGCTATTGATTCACCCAATTCTAGTTTTGATCCCCAGTGCGATCGCTTTGGCTTATCCCATCTCCCTATCTGGAATTAGCAACGCTGGTTATCACGGTATTTCTCAAGTAGTTTATGAATATGCCTCAGCAGCAGCAAATAATGGTTCGGGCTTAGAGGGTTTGGGGGATAACACCTTGTGGTGGAACTTGAGTACTTTAGTTAGCTTAATCGGAGGACGCTACATTCCGATGATTGCCATCTTACTGCTAGCTGACGGGATGTCTCGCAAACAACCAGTAGAAGAAACCCCTGCAACCCTGAGAACAGATTCTCTGGTATTTACTGGGATCACGGCTGGAGTAACGCTGGTTTTGGGAGTATTAACTTTCTTTCCCGTTCTGGCTTTAGGCCCCATAGCTGAGGGTTTAAAACTAGCATCTGGCAGTTAGAAAAGTTATGAGTTATAAGTTTGAAATTGAGAAAATATCAAATAATAATTCAGGAGGCAGGAGGAAGGAGTAACCCAGACTTAAAAGTGTGAGATTCAAGCAAGAAAGGTTATATAGCTGTAGTCAGATATGTTAGGACAGTGTTGATTGCTTAACGCCCCGCTAACAGCACTCAGCTATATCTTGCTCTACGCGTCTCGTACCAGTATCTTATTTTTAACTGGGTAATTACTCAGAACTAGAGTTTTTATTCATACTTATTTCTTCCTGGCTCCTGCCGTTATTTTATAAATTATCCGGTTTCGTAGGATGCGTTACTAACGCATCCTACAGTTTGGATATTTTTTTATTAGAAGTTCCTATAACTCCTAACTCCTAACTTCTCACTGCTAACTTTATTTATGAATCCAGTGGCAACTAACTTTAAAGCTAGACGCCCAAGTTCTCGTTCTGGCGATCGCCGCCAAAAACGTAAAAAGACTAGGGCAAATAATAAGTGGCTGTACTTAAGAGCAATTAGAGATGCTTTTGTCAAGCTCAACCCTAAGTATGCAATCAAAAATCCAGTAATTTTTGTGGTTTGGGTGGGGACAATCATCATCCTATTGCTAACGATTGATCCCAACCTATTTGGCCCAGCCCTGCAAAAGAACCCGCAAGTTTTCAACGCCTTGTTGTCGGGGATTTTATTCTTTACAGTTTGGTTTGCCAATTTTGCCGAAGCAGTGGCAGAAGGGCGGGGTAAAGCCCAAGCCGATGCCTTGCGGTTAACAAAGTTAGAGGCGATCGCGAAAAAACTTGCTGCCGATGGCACACTTAGTGAAGTTTCATCCACCAGCCTTAAACAGGGCGATACCATCTACGTCGTTGCTGGCGATATCATCCCCGCCGATGGTGAAGTAATCATGGGTGTTGCTTCCGTGGATGAATCAGCAATTACTGGGGAATCTGCACCAGTATTAAAAGAATCAGGCTCCGATGTTGCCAGTTCTGTCACTGGTGGGACGCGGATTATTTCAGATGAACTAATTATCCGTATTACTACTGATCCAGGGAAAGGCTTTATTGACCGAATGATTACCTTGGTAGAAGGGTCAGAACGCAGCAAAACACCTAATGAAATTGCCCTCACGGTATTGTTGGCAGTTCTCAGCTTAGTGTTTTTGTTAGTTGTAGTCACCTTGCCCGCCCTTGCTTACTATGTCAACAGTCCAGTCAGCGTCCCAATTTTAATTGCCCTATTAGTAGCGTTAATTCCTACCACCATTGGCGGCTTACTAAGTACCATCGGTATTGCTGGTATGGATCGAGTTGCCCAATTTAACGTTATTGCCACATCAGGACGAGCAGTCGAAGCCTGTGGTGATATTAATACTTTACTTCTCGACAAAACAGGTACAATTACCCTCGGCAACCGTCTGGCGGAAGAGTTTATTCCCCTCAACGGTCATTCAATGTCAGAAATTGCTAATGTTGCCTGGGCGGCTAGTGTCTTTGACAATACACCAGAAGGTAAATCCATTGTCCGACTAGCAGAAAAGTTGGGCGCAAGATTTGATTTTGACTCCACTCAGGCAGAAGGAGTTAGTTTTTCCGCCAAAACCCGGATGAGTGGCACGAATTTACCTGGTGGCTATGAGGCCAGAAAGGGAGCAGTAGAAGCTATCAAAGGATTTGTCCGTTCCCGCAACGGACGCGATACACCAGAATTGGATGCTGCCTACGAACGAGTTTCTCGCCTGGGAGGTACACCCTTAGCAGTCAGCCTAGATAACGAAATTTATGGGATTATTTATCTCAAAGATATAGTTAAACCTGGTATCCGCGATCGCTTTGAGCAACTGCGACGGATGGGAGTGCGTACCATCATGCTAACTGGAGACAACCGAATTACCGCTTCTGTCATTGCCAAAGAAGCTGGAGTTGATGACTTCATTGCCGAAGCCACACCAGAAGACAAAATCAGTATCATTAAGCAGGAACAAGCAGCAGGTAAACTGGTAGCCATGACGGGAGATGGAACTAACGATGCTCCCGCATTAGCCCAAGCTAACGTCGGCGTGGCAATGAATACAGGAACGCAAGCTGCAAAAGAAGCCGCTAACATGATCGATTTGGACTCCGATCCCACAAAGCTGCTCGATATCATTGGTGTTGGTAAACAATTGTTGATTACTCGCGGAGCATTGACGACATTTTCCATCGCTAATGATATTGCTAAATACTTTGCAATTATCCCAGTGATATTTGTCGCTGCTAATTTGCAAAGCCTGAATATTATGAATTTGACTAGCCCTAAATCTGCTGTACTCTCAGCATTGATTTATAATGCTTTGATTATTCCTGCTTTGATTCCATTGGCATTAAAGGGTGTGAGGTTTAGACCACTGACAGCTAATCAGTTACTCCAACGCAATATCTTAATTTACGGCTTAGGTGGGGTGATTGCGCCGTTTATTGCAATTAAGTTGATCGATGTACTGATTACACTTGTGGGCTTGGCTTAAGGATAGCAAAAGTAGAGACGCTGAGAAACGATCGCATCTTGACCAAAGTAAAATAATAAACATTTTTACTTTTACCTGTTGACGGGAGGGATAAGAAGAATATGAATAAATATCGTTTTCATTCAGCACTGCTTTGACGATATCCTTTGTTTAGTCGTAATGGCATAAACAACATCTACCACTCGCTATTTTTATCTTGCTGTGCTTGAATGTGGTAACTGCCCCAGTTGTTGTTTATGCTGTTGCTAACAGTATCTTATAACCTCCTGTTAGGTGGGCAAAAAAATTAAAAATTAAAAATTAAAAATTAAATTTTAAGCGCAATTGGAAAACTTTTTATGGCTATTATTCGAGAAACCATCAGAGCAATTTTTATAACTCTAATGCTTTGGTTGTTGACTGCAATCATCTATCCGCTGGGAATTCTTGTAGTGGGTCAAGTTTTTTTGCCCTATCAAGCTAATGGCAGCATCATGCGGAATCTAAGTAATGAACCAATTGGTTCGGCTTTGATTGGTCAGGTGTTCACATCTGAGCGATATTTCCATTCTCGTCCTAGTACTGTTAGATATAGCCAAGGAAGAAAAGCCAAGCCAACTGGCATATCTGGAGCTAGCAATCTCGCTGCCAGCAATCCAGAACTACTAAAGCGGATTTTAGAAGAAGCAGATAAATTGCGAGAGGAAAATCTTCAACCGATAGCCGATATAATTTATACCTCTGGTTCTGGTTTAGACCCGCATATTTCCTTTAGAGCGGCACGGCAGCAATTGACGCGAGTTGCTGGGGCGCGGGGAGTAAAAGAAGATGAGATTTTACCTTTAATTAATAAGTATACTGATGACAGATTTTTATGGATTTTTGGCGAACCGGGAGTTAATGTTCTCCGATTGAATTATGCTCTTGACTTGCAAGATATTAATCGTCAGCAAAATTAATAAATGGGGAGTGGGGAGTTAGGAGTGGGGAGTTAGGAGTTAGGAATAAATAGATAACTTTTTCATTACTCTCTACGCCTCTACGTGAACCAAGGATTATTGTTTTCAAGTATTCATGCAAGAGGCCTAATGTCAGATAAAAGTAATACTGGTTCGGCTGGGAATGCGCCTTTAAATTCTGCAAGTTACTCGCCTTATACAGTACGACGGCGGGGTAAGCATAAAATCTTTATTGGCATGGCTCCTGGAGTAGGCAAAACCTACCGGATGCTGGAAGAGGGACACGCATTCAAACAGGAAGGAATTGATGTTGTCGTTGGGCTTTTGGAAACCCACGGACGCAAGGAAACAACTGAAAAGGCAGAGGGACTGGAAATTATACCCCGTAAGAAATATCCTCGCGGTGAGTTGACGCTGATGGATATGGATACAGATGCTATTTTAAAGCGATCGCCCCAATTAGTTTTAATCGATGAACTTGCCCATACCAATGTCCCTGGTTCGCCACGCGAAAAGCGCTACGAAGATGTAGAAGTAGTTTTGGCAGCCGGGATTGATGTCTACTCCACAATGAATGTGCAACATTTGGAAAGCCTCAACGATCTAGTAGCCAGAATTACAGGTGTGGTAGTCCGGGAGCGCGTTCCTGACAGGATTATGGATGAAGCAGATGAAATAGTGGTAGTAGATGTCACACCGGAAACGCTGCAAGAACGGTTACTAGAAGGCAAGATTTACGCACAGCAAAAAATCCAACAATCCCTCGATAATTTTTTCCAACGCCGCAACCTGATTGCTTTGCGGGAGTTAGCTTTGCGGGAAGTAGCAGACAACGTGGAAGGAAATGCGATCGCTTCTACTCCCAACGGACAATTTTGTAATATTCACGAGCGGGTTTTGGTGTGTGTATCCACCTATCCCAACTCAGTGCAGCTATTACGCCGGGGTGCAAGGTTGGCTAACTACATGAACGCGCCGCTTTATACCTTGTTCGTTGCCGATCCAGAACGCTTCCTTACTAAGGAAGAAAGCTTGCATATCCACACTTGTGAGAAACTGTGTAAAGAATTTGAAGGTACTTTTCTTCGTGTTACCAACAGTAATATAGCTAATGCGATCGCGGAAGTCGCAGAGAAACATCGTATCACCCAAATTGTTATTGGAGAAAGTCAGCGATCGCGCTGGCAAATGCTCCTCAAAGGATCTTTGACGCAAAAATTGGTACGCTTGCTCAAAAACATCGATTTGCATATTATTGCCAGCGAAAAAATGGTTTCATCCAAATAGGGCAGGGGGCAGGGGAGCAGGGGAGCAGGGGGCAGCACTTCTCTACGAGAGGCTGCGCGAACGGCTACGCTCAGTGAACGAGGAGCAGGGGGCAGGGGGAAAGAAGTGAAACTCTTTGTGTCTGATTTTAAATACTCAGCACTTTTTACTCAGCAGTCAGCACTCTTGATCTCATTTACTTGAAAACTGCTGTATTACACTATTCCACTATTTCCGACTTTGATTCTCTTAGTACCAACTCAGGCATCAAATCAGGCGAAAATGATTGTTCTTCATTTTTGAATGTCTCAGTTTGCTCTTCAGTCGCAGGTAGCCATTTGATAAATGGTAGGGGTAACAGCGTGCTGAGGTTAGTAATTAACACCAAGAGCCAAAGTGACTCAAAGTTTGTTGCGGTGATCCCCAGCCAATACGTGATTAATGCCCCGAATGCATGGGAAACTGTTCCGGCTGAATTATAGACTGACATTAACAAGGCAAATAATGTCGCTTCCACACCAGAAGGACAAAGCCTTGCTGCTAGCACCATCACTTGCATAAAGGCAATTTTCCCCATCACAGTCAGAATCAGGCTATCACCCAAACTAAACCAGTGGTCATCTATACCCAATAGCCTGTTTGTGTGAGTCACCAACAACAGCATCGTCATCCCCAAAAGTGATGAAAGGACAGTACTCCAAGCAAAAATCACGCGAAAAGGGATGCTTTTGAGGAAACGTTGAAAAATCCAAACACCTGCCAAAGAAGCAAAACTTCCCACCAAGTTGACTCGCCCCAAAAATTCTGGTTCAAAGTGGAGTTCGTTGGTAGCGAAGTAGAAAAAGGCTGAGTCAGCATTTGGGGTAGCTTGCCAGATGAAGATAAATGCCGTTGGTAGCCAAATTGTTTTTTGACTAATGGCTTGGCGTAGCTGCCCCAGTTGATGTTTGATTGGCAAAGAGTTGGTTTGATTACTATCTTGAGCATCTTTGCTAACGGGGGACTCAGCAATTAACCAAGCCACTCCTGAAACGATTAGAGGAAATAAAGCGGTAATCCCAAAGACGGTACGCGTAGTAAAGTATTGGAGTAGTAGACCGCTACAGTAGGCTGTTATTAAACCTCCGATCGCAGAAGCACCCCAACACAGAGATTGTAGTGAACCGGCTTTTGCTTGCGATTCGCCTCTGGCTCGTTCTACAACCAGCGAGTCAACGATAACATCACTCATGGCGACGGAGAGAGAACCAAAAGCGATCGCTAAGGTAGCTGCCCAGCTAGTATGAACTATTGTGGCCAGACTCATCCAAGAAGCAGTTCCCAGTATCCCGGATAAAATCAAGTAAGGACGGCGACGATAGCCAAATATAGGCAAGCCATCAGAGATAAAACCAAACACCGGCTTGATCATCCAAGGTAGGAAGACAATTCCCAATAGCGCCGATACCTGGACTGGACTCAACAGCAATTCATCTTTGAGGAAAAAGCTAACGGCTAGACGCGATAGCCCTAAAATTCCTTGAACAAAGTAAACGGTGAGAATTGCAATTAACTCCGCATTTGGTTCATTACCCAAGAAGATTTTTTGTGTTAATGAGTCTTTGACCTTGGACAAGCCAGATGATTGATCTACCATTCGATAAATATTTTTTAAATTTTATTTACTTGTCTATCATATCGATTCTTAAGAGGTGGGTTTTTTCTCACCTTTTTCTTTGGTTTCTTCTTGGAGTATTATTTAAGGCTTTTCTAACAACTTTTTTTTCTTTTAGGGGACTTCCAAATAAAAAAATATTCAATTCCCACAAGATTGGATAATTTATTTCTTGGAGTTCCCTAGGAAGATGTTCTCGTTTTTGAACGGCTATTCACCTTTGAATTTGGGACATCAAATACAGTTCTATTTACTTCAATGATTTGCCCCTGGGAGTTGTCTCAAAAGACACATATAAACTGGCGTTACTGATTTGGGAACAATAAATTCAGAAATCACCAGGGTTTAGCAGTATGGTCAGCAGCATGGTCAGTATTCCCGGATACTACATAACTGAAGAAATCTACAACGGTTCCAGAACTCTAGTTTATCGGGGGTATCGAGAAACTGACTCATTACCTGTAGTAATTAAACTGCTAAAAAATTCATATCCCAGTTTCAGCGATCTGTTGCAGTTTCGCAATCAGTACACAATTGCCAAAAATCTTAACTCATCTGCGATCGTCCAAACCTACAGTCTGGAGGCGTATCACAATGGTTATGCGTTGGTAATGGAAGATTTTGGTGGGATTTCTCTGAAAGATTATTTTGCTTCTTACCAGACGCTAGATATCAGGTCTTTACAAGAGTTTTTAGAAATAGCGATCGCTCTGTGTGATGCATTAGATATTCTAATTCATCATCGGATTATTCACAAAGATATTAAACCCGCCAATGTTTTAATTAATCCAGAAACTAAAGAAGTTAAGTTAATTGACTTTAGTATTGCATCTCTACTGCCACGAGAAACTCAAGTCCTGATGAGTCCTAATGTATTAGAAGGAACACTCGGCTATTTGTCTCCAGAGCAAACTGGAAGAATGAATCGGGGGATTGATTACCGTACTGATTTTTATTCTTTAGGTGTAACTTTTTATGAGTTGCTATCAGGGGAATTACCTTTTAAGTCGCACGATCCGATGGAATTGGTACATTGTCATATTGCCAAACTTCCGCCAGTTTTAGGGGAGATGGGAGAGGGGATAGGGAATAGGGAAGAGATTCCTCAAGTTCTCTGTGACATCGTGATGAAATTGATGGCGAAAAATGCTGAAGACCGCTATCAGAGTGCATTCGGGCTAAAATATGATTTAGAAAATTGTTTGGCTCATATGAAGAAGCTGCTTCGGCAGCCTATCTTATGGGCCAGTTTGACGAAGTAGAAGAGTTTGTTGAGCAAGTGCAACAACACGCTAAAGTCTTAATAGATCGGGTGAAATCGATAGAGATTCAAATCCAATCTTATTTAGCTCAGAGTCGTTTTGATGATTCGATTCGGACTGCGATCGCACTGCTAAATCTCTTAGGTGTGAAACTATCTCATCAAGCGAATAAAATACAAACATTACTCAATCTAGCCCAAACCAAATTACGATTTGTAGGTAAATCTCCTTTAAGTTTGATTGATTTACCTAATATGACTGGGGACAAACAACTAGCAGCAATCCGAATTTTGGCTAGTACAAATTCCACAGCTTATATTGCTCGTCCAGATTTACTGCCACCAATAATCTTGAGCGAAGTCAATTTATCGATGCAGTACGGTAATGCTGCGGCATCTGCATTTGGCTATGCCTGGTATGGATTGATAGAGTGTGGCATTCTGGGAAATATTGAGACAGGTTATAAATTTGGTCAATTAGCATTACAAGTTCTCGAAAAATTCCATAGTAAAGAATTCAAAGCTAGAACTTTCTTCATTGTTCAAACATTTATTAATCACTGGCATCAACCACTTAAAGACACAATTGCACCGTTAATTGAAGCCTATCAAGTGGGTTTAGAAACCGGAGATATCGAATATGCAGCTTGGGCTAGCTATAGCTGTAGTTTTCATGGATATTTGATGGGGCAAGAATTAGCTGAGTTAGAAAAACAGATGGGTGACTATGCTGAAGTCTATAGTCATTTTAGACAAGAAAAACCCCAGACTTATATTAATTCATTTCGTCAAGCCATATTGAATTTGTTAGGACAATCTACCGCTCCCAGTTATTTATCAGGTGCTGTTTATGATGCCCAACTTATTCGTTCATTACAAGAGCAAACAGGCGATCGCACTGGATTGAGCTTTAGCTATGCCAATGAACTGATACTTTGCTACCTATTTGAAAATTATACCAGAGCATCTGAGGCAGCAATTCAGGCAATAACTTATTTAGATGGGGTAACATCGGCAGCAGTTGTACCAATAGTTTATTTTTATGAGGCGTTAACCCAACTAAATCTCTATCCAACAGCAACAGCTAACGAACAAAAACAGATTCTTAAAAAAATCACATCCCATCAGAAAAAACTGAAAAAATGGGCGCATCATGCCCCAATGAATCACCAACACAAATTTTATTTAGTCGAAGCAGAACGGCAGCGGATTTTGCTGCACAAAAACAAAGCAATGGAATTGTACAATTGCGCCATAACTCTAGCGAAAGAAAATGCATATATCCAAGAAGAAGCTTTGAGTAATGAACTAGCGGCCAAGTTTTACCTCGACTGGGACAAAGAAAAAATCGCCCAAGTTTATATGCAAGAAGCTTATTACTGTTATGCTCGTTGGGGCGCTAAAGCCAAAACTGAAGACTTAGAAAAACGCTATCCTCAACTCCTGGCTCCCATCTTACAAGGGCAAATTAATCACTTTCAACTGAGTTCAACTGTCGATGCATCATCATTACCAAATCAAACCATCCACACAAACCTCTCTAGCAGCAGTATCTCTGAAGCCCTCGATTTGTCCACAATTTTGAAAGCCTCACAAGCCCTCTCCAGTGAAATTCAATTAGAGCAATTACTCACTACACTTTTGCAAGTAGTGATGGAAAATGCTGGGGCACAAAAAGCTGCATTACTTGTACTCAAACAGGAAAATTTAGTGGTTGAAGCCATAGCCACTATTGATGAAGGAGTCACCCTATTATCTGTACCATTGTCAACCAGCGAAGACATTCCCATTACACTGGTGAACTTTGTCAAACACAGTTTAAAAACTGTTGTACTGGATGATGCAACAGCACAAACTGATTTTATCGCTGATTCATATTTCATGCAGCAACAACCTAAGAGTGTGTTGTGTACGCCAATATTAAATCAGGGAAAAATTATCGGGCTGCTATATCTAGAAAATCCGCTAACAATTGGTGCATTTACTCGCGATCGCACCGAAGTTATCCAACTGCTATGCGCTCAAGCTGCCATCTCTCTAGAAAATGCCCACCTTTATCAAGAATACCAGAATTATGCTCATCAACTAGAGCGATCGCTGCAAGAACTTGAGCAAGCCCAACTACAAATGGTGCAAAACGAAAAAATGGCAACATTGGGCAATTTGGTTGCAGGTGTGGCACATGAAATTAATAATCCCATTGGATTTCTGGAAGGTAGCCTCCACAATGCTGAAGAGTATACTCAAGACTTACTCGCCCATATCCAATTGTTTAAACAACATCATCCCACTCCGGCGATCGCAGTCATTGAGCATGGCGAAAAAATTGACCTCGAATTTCTAATTGAAGATTTACCAAAGCTAGTAAGTTCGATGAAGGTGGCTTCAGAACGGATTAAAGATATTAGTATCAGTCTCCGCACCTTCTCCAGAGCCGATACAACCGAAAAAGTTGCTTGTAACCTCCATGAAGGGATTGAGAGTACCCTGTTAATTTTGAAATATCGCCTCAAAGCTAACGAAAAACGTCCAGCGATTGAAGTCATCACTGAATACGGAAAGTTACCGCCTGTCAAGTGCTTTTTAGGACAGCTAAATCAAGTATTTATGAACATCCTTGCAAATGCAATTGATGTCTTCGATGCATCCATTGAGGGGCGTTCTTTTGCCCAAGTGCAAGGCGATCGTCAGCAAATACTGATTCAAACCGAAGTATCCAGTAACGAACAAACGGTAATAATTCGGATGAAAGATAATGGTCAAGGGATGCCAGAGGAAATTAGATTGCGGATCTTTGACCACCTATTTACAACCAAAGAGGTTGGCAAAGGAACAGGATTAGGATTAGCGATCGCTCGTCAAATTGTTGAGGAAACCCATGATGGAAGCTTGAGTTGCAATTCTGTACTTGGTGAAGGAACAGAATTTGTCATTGAGATTCCAGTATTTTAACTCTACTATTCTGCTCACTAGACCTCTTGCAAAAGTGCTTTTTGCAAGAGGGGGAAAAGGTTAAAGGGGAAGGGGACAATACAGAACCTTTTCCCCTTCCCCCTTACCCTTTTCCCGACTTATGCAAGAAGTCTACTGATTACTAAGACCCCTCACTTATTCGCCAACAGTCTCATAGAATTAGCCAGGACAGGCTGTCTTAAATGAATACTTATTTGAGATAACAATGACAATCTGGCTTATCTATCAGGGACTCAACCAAAGCATTTAGGGCCGTTGCAGCTAATGCGCCACCTCCTAAAGTCCCTTCAACTGTAATATAAGGTATCCCTTGTTGCATCAGTTGTCGCTTGGCTGCGGGAGCGTGGCTAAAGCCAATGGGCATTCCAATTACTAATGCAGGCTGAATTTTTTGGTTAGCAATGGCTTTACAAGCTTCCAGAAGTACTGAGGGAGCATAACCAACTACCAGCACACATCCATTACTTACTTGCAGCAATTTTGTTCGCCATTCTTGATGTTGCCAAAAGGCGAGTTCTGCTTCAGTGGCAGTAGTAATATGAGGGTTATCAATTAAGGTTTCGGTGCGGCATCCTAAGTGAAGTAATCGGGTTTGATCTAAAGCAGCAGCAACCGTTTGAGTATCGACAACAATTTGACAACTTGAAGATAAAGCTTCTCGACTAGCTGCGATCGCATCTCGACTCAATTTAATAAAGGACACTAAACTGACATCGCCACAAGCCAAAACCAACTGAGAAATTAAATGCTGTTCAATTTCCGAACGGTGAGACAAATCAGGAAGTAAGCGTTGTAGCGATTCGGTAAAAGCTTCCGAGTGGGTATGAATTTCGGCATCCAAGCCACTCCAGAGATTTTCCAATCCTCCCAATCCGGCTTGAGTTTCAACATCAAGTAACTTGAGTTGCGCCAAAACTTCCGCCTGGATAATTTGACAATGGCGATCGCGTCCCAATAATCCTTCTAATGCTGATGCAGTTTGCCGCAGTTGGGAGATTTGTTGCATCACCGCGCGATATTGCTGCTGGAGTTGTCCCATCAAGTTAACAGTTGTATCGGCTTCTGGTTCCACCTCCAAAATATTGCGGATATGATTTAGCTGAAACCCTTGCTGCTTGAGTGCGACAATCCGTTGTAACCGGAGAACATCTTTTTGGGTGTAGAGACGGTAATTGCTGCGCGATCGCACTGGTTGCGGTAGCAGTCCCAATTGATGATAATGGCGCACCATCCGCGGAGTCAAACCGCCGCCAACTGCATCAGTAAGTTCTTTAATAGTTAAGCAACCAGCATTCATGATTTACCCCAACAACGGCAAAATTCTTTGTAACTCTTCACAAGCCGCCTGAAGAGATAGTGGCGCATTTTCATCTAAACCTTGGTAACACTGATTTACCAAGTTTTCTACAGATGGTTTGCAGGCTGACTCATTTCTAGGAAATTTTGGATATTCTGTTTCTTCATCAACAGCCTGTCCCCGTAAATAATGTATCCAAGTTTCAATATTTCTTTTTGGCACGAATATTGCTATGGCTTCATCAGGCTGGCGAATCTGCTGTGAATCTTCTTTCAGTGCATCATCTAATTGCTTCAACCTTTCCTCTACCGTTTTTTTATCTGCATCAATCACTACAACCAGCCCAATAGATAAGTAGCTTGCCTTGCTGCGGTATGCTTTCACTTCTTTTGGATAACACAATCGCACATACTGTTCTGCGGATTGGCTTCCATCTGGGCAAGGTAAAAATCTGATTGTTCCATTAAAGCCTCGTATTTTTAGAAAATGACGAGCAAAAACCTCTTGTTGCCTATCCTCACACAAGACAAGAATCTGTATTCTACGCTGGCTCATATAGCCATCCCCGCGCAATCAATTCTGAAACGGGTAATCCAGTATTGTCAGCCAACTCATTACTAATCTTTTTCACCTTCACAGGTTTATTGATTTGACGCTCAAACCAATAACCTATAGGTGATGCTAAAAGATAATTAATTAGTTCTGGATGATGGGAAATCAGCAAAGCTTGTAATTTTTCTTCACTGCAAAAATCATATAGTTTAATTAGCCAGGGCTGAATTTCTGGCAGGGCTAAAAAATTTTCTGGCTCATCTATACATAATGTATAGTCTTCAGATTGAGTACAATACAGGAAAGTATAAAGAGCAAAAAGCGCTTTTTGTCCATCAGATAATTCACTTAAACGATAATCAATAATTTTTGTCTTATCTTCCTCATCTGCAAACTGCAATTTTAGAGTTACATACTCTTCGGTTAAATATTCCCATCTAAAGCCTAAAAAGCCAGGTAACAATGTTTTTAGCACATTAATTAACTCTGCTGTTTTAGCTTCTTCTTGAGTGATATACCGATACCAAGAAGCAAAATTTTCCATTTTCCAATTCAGTTGCAACTCTTCTTTTTTACTCCCATTGGTCATGAAGCTAGGAATAATTTGTACAATGATTAATCGTTCCATCCGCATTTGGAACCATTTCAGTTTGGTATTGCCACTTTCTATTAGTAATAATATTGCAGAATGAGAGGTAGGGAATGGAAAATCAGACATATATGAATTATCATCTCTAGCAAGCTGACCCTTACCATTCTCAATATTTAATAAAAGATTATTATTGAAATACAGGCGCTCATATTTAACATGGCAATTATGTTTCATATGATGTTCAATGGCAAGTTCATATTTATAATCGCCACCATTGCCAGAAATTTCTAACTCAAAACGCTGAATTTCTAAAGTCTGCCAGCGTGTGCAGTCAGAAGATTTAAAAACTTCTCCTGCGTCACAATGAATAGTTAAAAAGGCTTGAATTTTTCTTAATGACTCAAAAACAGTTGATTTTCCTGAACCATTAGCACCAAGAAACAGATTAATCGAGTCAAAATTTATCTCAAAATTTACCAACCCACGAAAGTTATCAATATAAATTCGCTTTAGCATAGATTTTTCCTCTTAATGCAGGAGTGTAAAAGGATTTTACTTTTCATTTTTAACTCCCATATCCTTGACATTAACATCAATGTCAAGGTTTAGCCTGAGAGAGTCACTATAAATTCACCTCTCATGCTCTACCCCCAACGTTTAGGCCAAGTCACCAGAGAACACGCAGATACCGTAGCCGCCCTTTTGTGTGGCTTATTGTTACTTTTCGGATGGTTCGCCTTGCATCTCGGTTGGTTGGGATTAGCGTTCCTGCTACTACCCGCCGCTTATGTAATTGGTGGTTACGAAAGTGCGCGAGAAGGATTGACTACCCTCTTCAAAGAAAAAGAACTCGATGTAGATTTGTTGATGATTGTCGCCGCCATTGGTGCTGCTAGCCTCGGCTTATGGCGAAGAGAATATCATCTAATTATTGATGGGGCAATTTTGATTCTGATCTTTGCCATCAGTGGCGCACTCGAAGGCTATGCAATGCAGAGAACTGAGCGGAGTATCCGCAGTTTGATGAGTTTGACACCAGATACAGCAAGGGTTTTGCTTCAGGGGAGGGAAAAGGAAATTCCGATCAGTCAGCTAAAAGTGGGTGATGAGATTGTCGTCAAACCTGGAGAGCTAATTCCTACTGATGGGATAATTTTATCTGGTTACAGCACCCTCAATCAAGCTGCAATTACGGGTGAGTCTTTACCTGTAGAGAAAACAGTGGGCGCAGAAGTATTTGCTGGTACACTCAACGGCTATGGTGCATTGCAGATTAAGGTACACAAACCAGCCCAAAGTAGTTTAATCCAGCGTGTGATTCGTTTGGTAGAACAAGCGCAGACAGAAGCACCACCTTCCCAAGAGTTTATCGATCGCTTTGAGAAGGGATATGCAAAAGTCATTGTAGTAGCTGGGATATTGCTGGCAACTTTACCGCCATTTCTTTGGGGTTGGGATTGGGAAACAACAATTTATCGCGCCCTTACTTTCCTGGTGGTAGCTTCTCCCTGTGCGCTGATGGCTGCAATTATGCCCACCCTGCTTTCAGGAATCGCCAATGGTGCAAGACAGGGGATTTTGTTTAAAAATGGGGCGCAGTTGGAGAAGATTGGCCAAGTCAGAGCGATCGCATTTGATAAAACTGGTACTCTTACAACAGGACAGGTGCAGGTATTTCAGGTAGTTTCAGCTAGTGAATACACTAATGATGATGTATTAAAAACAGCTGCTAGTGTCGAAGCATCTTCCGAACATCCCATCGGTAAGGCAATTGTACAAGCGGCTAGCGATTTAGATTGGGTTGGTGCAATCGAAGTGCAAGCTATACCGGGACAGGGAATTGTCGGAATTGCTCAAGAACAACAAATAATTGTCGGGAATGCCATTTTTGTGCAGCAGTATGTAACAAATTTACCTGAAGAATTGCGAGAAATCGTTCAATCTTGGGAGCAAGAAGGTAAAACTGTGGTTTGGGTAGCACAGGAAAGCAGGGGAGCAGCACTTCTCTACGAGAGGCTGCGCCAACGGCTACGCTCAGTGAACGAGGAGCAGGGGGGCAGAGGAGCAGAGGTGATGGGTGTAATTGCGATCGCAGATCAAGTAAGAACGCAAGCAGCCGCAACCATCAGCCGATTAAAGAAACTGGGAGTTGAACAAATTGTCATGCTAACCGGGGATAATCAGGAAACTGCTCGCAGTGTAGCCAAAGCAGTCGGAATTGATCAAATATATGCCCAACTTCTACCAGAAGATAAGCTGAATGTTATCCGCCGTTTACAGCAACAATATCAAACAGTTGCAATGGTAGGCGATGGCATTAATGATGCACCAGCTTTAGCGCAAGCATCTGTAGGTATAGCGATGGGAGTATCTGGTAGCGATGTGGCATTAGAAACCGCAGATATCGTACTGATGGCAGACAGGTTAGAAAAAATTGCTGTAGCGATGCATTTGGGCAGGCGATCGCAAGCCATCGTAAAACAAAATATAGTTGTAGCGTTGAGTTTCATTATGTTGCTTTTAGTCGGCAACTTTCTAGGAAATATTAACCTACCCATCGGCGTCATTGGTCATGAAGGTTCCACAGTATTAGTTACCCTCAGTGGACTAAGATTGCTGAAATAATGAACCAAAAAATGGTATTTTGTCATTCGGTTTTTGCCAAACATTTATCAAAACAGAATTCAGGAGTCAGGTGGTCGCCGAGCGACTTGCCTTGAGCGTTCGCGTAGCGTCTCGTAGAGAAGTCGAAAGGAGTCGAAGCGAGCCAGAATTCAGAATGAATTTTGAACGAAAAAGCAGATAGCCAGTATTTTCGAGTCGCGTCTTGATTCTGACTCCTGTTAGCGGTAGCGGGGCGTTTAGCCCATTTTGACTTCTGAATTCTTCTTCAATGTAGAGACGGTGATTTATCGCGTCTCTTAACAGTATTGGGAGTGATTGCACCCTGAAACCACTCAACAACACCATCTGCCAAAACTCGTGCTAATTTTTTTTGTTCATCGGTATTAGCTATCCATTCAAATTCTTCGGGGTTAGTCATAAAACCCAGTTCCATTACCACCGATGGTGCTGTAGAGGGACGAGTTAGCGCCAAGTTATTCCAAAACACCCCCATTGATGAACGTCCTAACTGGTTAACTAGATAATGGTGAAGAAAAACGGCTAGGCTATGGGCTTGAGAATGATACCAAAAAGTTCTAATGCCCTTGGTATTCTCTGCATCTCCGTCGTCGGGTACTGCTGTGTAATGTATGGTTAGAGCGATCGCTGGTTGTTGTTGATCGATCATAGCTTGGCGCTCGGACAAAGCTACTTCTCTGTCATCTTCTCGCGTCATCACTACTAACGCACCTCTTAAGACCAGTTCATCACGCAGCAACTTAGATACTGTGAGGCTAACATCTTTAGCAAAATATCCTGTTGCTCCAGCCGCGCCAGTTTCTTGCCCTCCGTGTCCTGGGTTAACTAAAATCTTAATGCCAGATAATGGTTGTAATTGTCTCTGTGCAAAAGCTGGTGCAGAAATGAATATAGAACTGATCGCTAAACCTAAAATTGGTTTCATTTAAAGATTCCTAATAAAATCAGCTTGCAGAGATAATCTGCATAGTTGGATTAGTTTAACAGGTGTGGTTCAAATACATGAAAACTGCTGTAACTTCAAACTCTTACCTCCTAACTCCTAACTCCTAACTCCTAACTCCTAACTCCTAACTCCTAACTCCTAACTCTTACTCATGCAAACCGATCCAAAACCAGGAACACTTTACGTTGTCGGCACACCAATTGGCAACCTGGAAGATATCACCTTTCGGGCAGTGCGAATTTTGCAAACTGTGGATATCATTGCTGCGGAAGACACGCGTCATACGGGGAAACTGCTACAGCATTTTCAAGTTAAAACACCCCAGGTGAGTTACCACGAACACAATCGTACCAGCCGTATTCCAGAATTATTAGAGCATTTAGTTAATAATAAAGCGATCGCTCTGGTGAGTGATGCTGGGATGCCAGGTATTTCCGATCCTGGATATGAACTGGTGAAAGCCTGTATTGAAGCGGGAATTCCTGTAGTTCCCATTCCTGGCGCTAGTGCAGCAATTACCGCTTTGAGTGCAGCGGGATTACCAACGGATCGGTTTGTCTTTGAAGGCTTTCTCCCGGCGAAAACTCAACAGAGACAAGAACATTTAGAATCTCTGCAAACAGAATCTCGCACTTTGATTTTCTACGAATCGCCGCACCGTTTGCGAGATACTTTGCAAGACTTAGCAGAAATTTGGGGAAGCGATCGCCAAATTGTGCTAGGACGGGAGTTAACTAAATTGTATGAAGAATTTTGGCGGGGGACAATTGCTGAGGCGATCGCTTACTACAGCCAACGAGAACCCCAAGGTGAATATACATTAGTAGTCGCGGGAATTCCAGCCAGTCAGCCCCAACTGACAGAACAAGAATTGAAAGCCGAATTGAAGCAGTTAATTAGTCAAGGAATATCGCGATCGCAAGCTAGCCGTCAGTTAGCAAAATTTACTTCCCTTCCCCGTCGCCAACTATATCAACTAGCTCTTTCTATAGTCTCCAGTCATGAGCCTTGAACGGCTGACATCGCTTTTTTGAAAATCGAAATTATAGATGTGAAATGTATAGATTTCTTTATTTTTTCTTCCTTTTTTGTCCTTTTCGACGAGATACTACGCTTACTTCTACAGGGAAGCAAGCTACACGTCCCGTCTCAGATAGAAGGCGGTTAGCTTCCTTATCTACATCTTGTATGATGTCAAATAGGACTGCTATACAAATACTTGAATGTACAGAATGTGACTAATTTGTATATTCATCCTCAAAGATGACTTGGCGAATATTCAAATGATATCCAAAGATTTCTGATATTAGTTCTCTAGATAGATCGAAAACTTTCCAGGCAAACTTTAATATGAAATAGTCAAATGCAAACAAAGCAGATTCTCAATGAAGGAGAAAATCAATGACTAACATTATTGCTTGGTTGGTTTTGGGTTTAATTGCAGGTGCGTTAGCTAAATTATTTTATCCTGGAACCCAAGGTGGCGGTATTATCTCTACTATTATCTTAGGAATCCTGGGAGCCGTATTCGGGGGTTACTTAGGTCAAGTATTGTTAGGAAGTAGCTCGGCAGCAGCTGCATCTGTAGGAGCTTTATCTCTGGGAAGCATTTTATTTGCTGTTATTGGTGCAATGATCCTAATTTTCCTTTGGGGTTTACTGACTCGTCGAGCTGTGTAATTACCTCAATTTCAGGTAACAATCTTGGGAATCACTTCTAACTGCAATAAACCGATAAAATGACATTAGAAAAAGAGCGAAGAACTATAGGAGTTTTCGCTAGGAATTCCGATGCACAATTGGTACTAAAGGAACTAAAAGCTTCTAATTTTCCAATGGACAAAGTTTCTGTTATTGCACGGAATACAGAAGAAGAAGAAGAAAGTGATATTGCTGGTGTTGAAATTGAAGAATGCACTAGCAATACATCCTCAGAAGATGCTGCTGGAGCCGTTGCTAGTGATACTTTAGACCGTCTTACTGACTTATCAGTCGGTCTAGTCCTCTTGGTAATTCCTGGTATAGGCCCAGTCATCTTAGCCGGAGCGGAAGTAACTGCGATCGCTACCACTTTAGCAGGTGGTTTGCCTGCTTTGTTCCTAAGTTTAGGAATTGCTGAAAATCTTGCACAGGGTTATAGCGATCTTGTCTGTAAAGGTTACTATTTGGTGATAGTAACCGGCATAGACATAGAAATTCGTCTCGCCAAGAGGATTTTTAATCGCCGTGATATTCAACAATGGGGAGTCTTTGAGCCATACTCGACCCCAAATAATCGCTATAAATACGCACTTGGTATTTTTGATCAGCGTCAAGACGCAGAAAGAGCGCTTACTGAACTGAGAAGCGCTGACTTCCCAATGAGTCAAGTATCAATAGTTGTTAAAAATACAAGCAGCTTAAGTGATATTTGTGAGGTAGATATCAGCAGTTCTCAAGAGAAATATACTACTTTTTTAGGAATTTCTGATGAGTTAGCTAGATATTATGAGCATCATCTGACTCTTGGTCATTACTTATTAGTGTTAAAAAGCACTGATATCTATTTAGCAGGTGCAAGAGCTATTTTAGAGAGTAACAAGATTCAACATTTTAGTATTTATAGTCAATCCGAGCTTGATGCAGCTAGAAGCGATCGCCAGTTTATTACCAACTTCTAATTAATCCTCAAGTTAATAATTGAATTGTGCATATTACTAATAACTTAGCTTATATATAGGTTAAGCAATACAATAGTACTATATGCATATACTTCTGTAGATATAGGTTGTCTTTTGAAACCTTAACTTTCCCGTGGAATGAATACCACTTGCGCTGTAGATTGATGTACAATGGCATAGGTGTCATATTCAACTGTAAAAGCGTTTTTTATTAATAAAAATGTCAAATTTCTTAAATAATATTTTTATTTAAATATATAACTATTTAAATTAACGTTACATTTATAAAAAAAATAAGGATACAAATGGTAATAGTTGGTATGCAAAAAAACTATGCATATCTTAACATGAATTAAATATCCTCCATTTATTTGGGATAGCCAAAACATAATCAAAATAGTCTCAAAAACAGAAATAATTAGAAAACCTGTTTGGAATAATGTTGAACCGTTTGAAGATTGGAACCAAGATTGGAGTAAGTTTTGCTTTGAGTTTGGCAACTCTGACCACCATTGGTCTAATCTCCTATCAAAGCACCAATGAGCTAATTGAAACTTCGGGCAAAGAAAGCCATACTTACCAGGTGTTAAGTCAGCTTGAAGACCTCAACTTGCAACTGACAAATGCTGAGACTGGGCAACGCGGTTACATTATTACTGGAGAACAGCGCTATTTAGAACCTTATAACGCTGCTATTCAAGTACTGAATCAAAAAGTTAGGGAACTTCAAAGGTTAATGGGAGATAACCCCAACCAACAAAATCGGCTTAATATTTTGCAGCCGTTACTAACCGAGAGAATGGCTGTAATGGAAGAAGTCATAGAGCTACGGCAAAGCCAAGGCTTAGAAGCTTCTCAGAAAGCTGTTCTCACAGACCAGGGTAAGCAGCTGATGGATAATATCCAGAAAGTTATCCAGGCGATGAAAAATGAAGAGAATGCACTGCTAAAACAGCGGTCTGAGAAAGCACGAGCAGCTGGTCGGCAAACTCTCGCCAGCATAGTTTATAGTATTCCCTTCTTTTCTTTGCTCTTAGCTTTGATCGGCTTCACCCTGACCAGACATATTTCAGTACCGCTGAAGCAAGTTTCTGATTTGGCAGAAAAAATGGCGGATGGGGATTTATCGGTAAGTTTACCAGATAGCGATCGCCATGATGAAATTGGTGTTTTAACGCGCACCTTTAACCAGATGATCGTTAATCTGCGAAATACAACTCAAAAAAATGAGGAGCAAAACTGGCTCAAATCTAACTTAGCTGAATTTACCCAGATGCTCCAAGGGCAAAGAAATCTGGAAAGCGTTTCTAATCTAATCTTGTCGAATTTAGCACCACTAGTTGGGGCATCACAGGGCGTTTTTTATGTAATGGACTCCATCAACGACCAGCCTATATTGAAGTTGTTGAGTGGTTATGCTTACAAAGAGCGGAAAAACTTGGCAAATCAGTTTCGCTTAGGTGAGGGACTGGTGGGACAATCAGCCCTAGAAAAACAAAGAATCCTCCTCACGGAAGTTCCCAATGACTATATCCGCATCAGTTCCGGTTTGGGAGAAGCACCACCGTTAAACATTATTGTTTTGCCCATATTATTTGAGGGACAGGTAAATGCTGTTATTGAACTTGCCTCTTTTGGGTCTTTTAGTGAGTTACACCTAACATTTCTAGAGCAATTAAGTGAAAATCTGGGTGTATTTTTAAATAACATCGCCTCACAATTGCAAACACAGCAACTACTTGAAGAATCTGTTGCTTTAACAGAAGAACTGCAAACCCAGCAAGAAGAACTACAGCAAAGCAATCAACGCTTGGAAGAACAGACGCAAGAACTGGAAGAATCACAATTTCTTGTCAAGCAATCTAACGAAGAATTGCAACAACTAAATGAGGAACTAGAAGAAAAGGCAGAATTGTTAGAAGTTCAAAATCGAGAAGTGGCCCGCAAGAACCAGGAAGTTGAGCGGGCGAGGAAGTCTTTGGAAGAAAAAGCCCAACAACTGGCCTTGTCTTCCAAATATAAGTCAGAATTTCTGGCGAATATGTCCCACGAGCTGCGGACACCGTTAAATAGCCTATTAATTTTAGCAAGGCTGCTGGCAGATAACTCTCTTAACAACTTGACCGACAAACAGGTAGAGTACAGCCGGACTATTTATTCGGCTGGGACTGATTTGCTGGAATTAATCAATGACATTCTCGATTTGGCAAAAATTGAGTCGGGTACTATGTCGCTCGATATTGAGCAAATTGCTCTTGCAGATTTGGAGACATCTCTAGAGCAGACTTTCCGGCAAGTTGCCCACAATAAAGAAATCAGTTTTACTATCGAACGGGATGAGAAGTTACCCCCGACAATTTATAACGACTCCAAACGTCTGCAACAAGTGCTGAAAAATCTCCTAGCTAACGCCTTTAAATTTACAGAACAGGGAGGCGTGAAGTTACAAATATTCCAAGTTGATAATTCCACGATTGCTTTTGCCGTCAGCGACACGGGCATAGGCATTCCAGCGGAAAAGCAGAAGGTTATTTTCGAGGCATTTCAGCAAGCAGATGGCACAACTAGCCGCAAGTATGGCGGGACTGGCTTGGGCTTGTCCATCAGCCGTGAATTAGCTCAACTGTTGGGAGGGAGAATTGAACTACTCAGCCAACCAGGACAGGGAAGCACCTTCACCCTTTACTTGCCCAGGCAACAGGAAAAGCATAGCCCAAATATCACCACACCACCCCTTGAGCCTATCCGCACAGCATCGACCATAAAAGAAGTATCACTGGTGGAAAACAGACCCCCAACTGTGGACATCTCTCCATCAGTGAAAGTACTTCCTAGCTTACCCCACGATATTCCAGATGACCGGGAAATAATTCAATCGGGCGATCGCATTTTGTTAATTATCGAGGATGACGATAAATTCGCCCGTATTTTACTAGATATGGCACGTCAGCAGGGTTTTAAAACGATTGTTGCTTTACAGAGCAAACAAGGTCTAGCACTGGCAGAACAGTTTAAACCCAATGCGATTATGCTAGATATCCACATGCCAGAGATGGATGGTTGGACGGTGCTGGATCGTCTGAAGCATAAACCAGATACCAGACATATACCAGTACACATACTTTCTGTTGATGAAAGACAACAACGGGGATTACAGCTAGGAGCGATTACCTATCTCCAAAAACCCGTGTCTCCAGAAGCCATAACTCAGGTATTAACTGAGATTAAAGGTTTTATTGAGCGTCAGGTAAAAAATCTCCTAATTGTAGAAGATGATCCCGTACAAGCCCAAAGTATTATCGAACTGATTGGTAACGGCGATGTCCAGAGTACAGCAGTGGGTACGGGGGCAGAAGCTCTCTCAATTTTGCGATCGCATCACTTTGATTGTATGGTACTGGATCTTGGTCTGCCCGATATGAGCGGGTTTACCCTAATTGAGCAGATAAAACTTGAACCCAAGCTTTTGAAACTACCGATAATTGTTTACACCGGCAAAGAACTCAGCCGACAAGAAGAAACCCAGTTGCGGGGACTTGCAGAGACAATTATTATTAAAAATGTGCGATCGCCAGAGCGGTTGTTAGACGAAACTGCCCTATTTTTGCATCGGGTGCAAGCAAACTTGCCCACACCAAAGCGGCAAATGCTAGAGCAACTACATCAAACTGACCCGGTGCTGGCTAATCGGAAAATTTTGATTGTAGATGATGACCTGCGAAATATTTTTGCCCTGACTAGCTTTTTAGAAAGTTATCAAATGCAAGTGCTGTTTGCCGAAAACGGCAGAGATGGTATAGAGAGACTGCAAGCTAATCCTGAAATTAATATAGTTTTGATGGATATCATGATGCCAGAAATGGATGGTTACGAAACCACCCGCGCCATCCGCAAGATACAACAGTTTCGCTCACTACCAATCATTGCTTTAACAGCCAAAGCCATGCCAGGGGACAAGGAAAAGTGCATCGAAGCTGGAGCCTCTGACTACATCACCAAACCTGTAGATACTGAGCAACTGCTTTCACTACTCCGGGTTTGGCTGTATCGTTAAGGAAGTAGAGAGTAGGGAGTCTCTCGTTCCCATGCAGAGCCAATCCACGTTATAAAACTAAATTACGTTAGCGCAGCGTAAAGCCTTCGGCATGGCTTCGCTTAGAGCGAGTCCGCGTACTCTGTAAGAGTTGCAAACTACGCTTTTAGTGTCTCGTAGAGAGCGTCATTACGAATTATTTTAACTTTTGCATAAATTCTTGATGTTCAATGGCAGCTAAACCTGCTTGCAGGACAGATAACACCATTGCCATTTCTCCTGACAGCAAGGCAGGTATCGACAACCACAACCCTGGAAACACCTGAGAGCGAATAATTCCTTGCTCATCGGTTGGTAGCGAAACATACTCGTCTGCTTGCAGCCTAAACCAATCCAACTGATTATCTAATGTTCGCCAGACAATATACTCCTGTACTCCATTCCGTCGATAGGTGCGTTTTTTGTCATGTAAATCGATAGCTGCACTGCTTGCTGCCACTTCGATCACCAGTTCGGGTGCGCCTTGGATATAATCATCCTCACTAATCAATGCCTGTCTGCCGGGAATGAATAGTACCGCGTCAGGCTGTGGTTCATTATCCGGATCTAAACGCACTGTGGGTTCAATTCCCAGAACAAGGCCAGGCGTTGCCGTTTTATAATTCCACAACCACCCGATTAAATCTCCATGTGGTTCCCCATGACTTTTAATTCTGAGTGGGGATGCCATGATATACACAACTCCTTCAACCAGTTCAGCTTTTCTTAAATGCGGCATTGCCTGATAGCGCCGCTCAAATTCGCAGCGAGATAAGCGATCGCCATTTTCCAGAGGTAAAACTGAAATTACTTTTTTAGGAGTTGCAACCATCCTTTTGTCCTCTTTACACAAATTGTCCAAACTGAATCAAAATATTCTGATTTGGCAGTGCTGGATCCATTTTACTACCGCACATCAAAAAGCTCTTGTGCAGCGATTGATTAGGGGTGCTTTCGCCCACAAGGGACGTTAGTGTTGGCGTAGGCGTTGCTGAATTAAGGGATGATTCTTGTGGGGTGGGCATCCTGCCCGGAAATACAAGGGACGGGCAAGATGCCATTGGTGTCAACTTAAGCCAAAAACTATATCAGACAGGCGTTTTGCAAATCCCTCACCCCCTCATCCCCTAATATTATGTCCGCCAAATTACCCATAATAAAATAACCCCACCCCCAACCCCCTCCCCGCCTGCGGGGAGGGGAGACAAAGCACAGCTTTGGCGGGGTGGGGTTCTTCGGGTTTAATAAGCAATCAAGCGGACATGATATAACCCCTTCTCCCTTGGGAGAAGGGGAATTTAATGTCTAGCTCCCCTCTCCCTTGGGAGAGGGGCTGGGGGAGAGGGCAAAACGTTTTCACCAAGCAGGTTTCAGGTTAAATTGACACCAATGGCAAGATGCCCATCCCACAAAAATAGTAAAATCATCCCGCAAATATGCAACCCCTTGGCGTAATAACTAAAAGCAAAAGCCCACACTGACCGCTTGAACGGTTACAGTGGGGGCAATTTACGCCAATAACACGAATAACAGTCTAGCGGAACATACTACTAACTGAAGTATCTTCATGAATTCGCCAGATAGTTTCTCCCAACAGATTAGCTACTGACAGCACCACTAGTTGTGGAAAACGATTGCTTTCTGGTATGGGAATGGTATTGGTGACAATGACTTCCTCAAACAAGCCACTAGACAACCGCTCCATCGCTGGTGGAGAGAATACCGCATGAGTTGCACAGGCATATACCTGACGCGCTCCTTCTTCACGCAGTAATCGCGCTCCTTCTGCGATCGTACCCCCGGTGTCGATCATGTCATCTACTAATACTGCCGTTTTGCCTTTAACATCGCCGATGACATTTAACACTTCTGCAACATTATGGGCCTGACGACGTTTGTCAATAATCGCCAGTGGAGCATCACCCAGTTTTTTTGCAAATGCCCTAGCTCTTGCTACACCACCAACATCGGGAGAAACAACTACCAAGTCTGGCAGCTGTTTGCTTTCTAGATAATCGAGCAGGACTGGTGAACCATAAACATGGTCAAAGGGGATATCGAAATAGCCTTGAATCTGAGCTGAGTGTAAATCCATTGCTAGAACGCGGTTGGCACCGGCTTCGGTGATCAAGTTCGCAACTAGCTTGGCGGTTATTGACTCTCGTCCTGCTGTTTTGCGATCGGCACGAGCATAGCCGTAGTACGGAATTACTGCCGTTACCTGTCGCGCAGAAGCTCGACGACAGGCGTCAACCATAATCAATAATTCCATCAAATGATCGTTGACGGGTTGACAACATGGCTGGATTAAATAGACATCACAACCCCGAATCGATTCTTGGATTTGAACGTAAAGTTCTCCATCCGCAAATCTTTTGCGAATCATTGGCCCCAAGTCCATGCCCAGATAACGAGCGACTTCTTGAGACAGTTGTAAATTGGCAGAGCCAGAAAACAGCCGCAGGCGATGATTATCGTTCAGTCCTGTTGCAGATGGTTGCACTTTGAAAGTTGCAGAACTGAGCACAGCAGATCCTCTATGTGCATTCATAGCAATATTATCATTAGAGATTTAATAGATTTAACCAAGAAATAGCCTAAAAAAACATCTGTAAGTTTTATTGAAGCTTCCATACAAAATTTAAACATTTTTGCATAAAATTATTATTCGCTAACTATCTAGTTTTCTTGGCAAACAAGCTATTGATAGCTTAACTGACATCAAGTTAATGCACTAGGTCTATAGTTCAATTTTTTGGTTGAGGTAAATAACCCTAATCGCTTAAACATTATTGGTGTGGTAGGTTCTTTTAATTACCTCATTGATAGCTGATAGTAAAGCATTGACAACTTTAATGATATTAAATAGTTTGTCCTCACACAGTATAGCATCTATCACTAAGTAGTCAAAGGGTAGCTTATTACTCTATGACTTACGCATTGACAAAAATGACAATCATAACAAGCCTAGAAGAGGCTAGCAGTGGACAAAATTAATCCACATACAAGGACGTTTTTAGATAAAGTTTGCATAAATGTTAAATAAATATTAAATAAAGATATTTTTTTTAAACTAAAACATTACTCAAAAAAAATAATCCCATCTAAGTAAATTCCTGTAAATATTTTTACTTAAAAGTTTTTAATTAAATCTAGAAAAGTTGTTCAATATCAATAATATTGTAAATGTTGAACCTGAACCTGAGCATCCTGTCAAGTGTAATATCATGTCCGCTTGATTGCTTATTAAACCCGAAGAACCCCACCCCGCCAAAGCTGTGCTTTGTCTCCCCTCCCCGCCTTCGGGGAGGGGGTTGGGGGTGGGGTTACTTTATTATGGGTAATTTGGTGGACATGATATAAGCTACTAATTGCCTCTGAATTAGTTAGCATCCGTATAGCTGCCGGGATAAAATTAGTACTGTTGGGTTTGCTCTAATCTTTGGGTGGTTGCGATCACTCTAATTGTGTGCAGCAATAACTGCCTCTGCCCTGTGATTCAAAGGAATGATAATTTGGGATGTTGGGGCGATCGCCGCTCGAATAAATTTGGGAAATAGCCGAATAGTAGAAAAATTGACAAAATCAAGATTTTTAGTGCTAAAGGAATCATTCTTGATCTTGATTCTGAATTCTGCATTCTTCTCCAATTTCCCCAAGAATTGATTGAAAAACAGAAGAGTGATTTGTATAAACTGGATTATCAAGTTAATTTTGCATATTTCAAAATCTCTGGTTTTTCTAGGAAGAAAAATTGAATGGGAGATTGGGCACTCTGAAGTTATAGAGTAGGAAAAACCTTACTCTGGTAAAGTCTACTTGTTGAGTATAGTAGAATATTGCCGCAGGTAACTGTCCGTCGCCTCTTGGACTTAATCTTTGTGGGTGATCTCCTCAGTTGCTACTACACTCAATCAACCGATCATGCAACCACCGATTACAGTTGGCACTGTCTTGCAAAACCGTTACCGCATAATTCAAATTCTCGGACAAGGAGGATTTGGTAGAACCTATCTGGCAGAAGACCAGAGGCGCTTTAACGAACTTTGCGCGATCAAGGAATTGAATTCAACAGCAAGGTCGGCTTTGGATTGGGAGAGGGCACAAGAGCTTTTTCACCGAGAGGCTGCCATTTTATATCAAATCGAACACCCACAAGTGCCGAAATTCCGGGAAAGATTTGAGCAAGACCAACGCTTATTTTTGGTGGAGGACTATGTTGCAGGTCAGACGTACCGCACTCTGCTGGTTGAACGTCAAGCTGTGGGTAAAACTTTCACAGAGGCCGAAGTATTGCAGCTGATAGAGTTGTTGTTGCCTGTTTTAGAGCATATTCACAGTCGAGGAATTATTCATCGAGATATCTCGCCAGAAAATATTATTTTGCGAGATAGTGATGCTAAACCTGTGTTAATTGACTTTGGGGTGGTGAAGGAACTGGCAACGCGTTTACAATCGCCAGATAGTCCCATACCAGAAACCACCGTGGGAAAATTAGGCTACTCTCCCAGCGAACAAATGCAAACAGGGGGAGCTTATCCTAGTAGTGATTTGTATGCATTAGCGGTAAGCGCGATTGTTTTGCTGACTGGTAAAGAACCAAAGGATCTATTCGATCAAAACCAACTAACTTGGAATTGGCAACGGTGGGTAAAAGTGAACCCGCGATTTGCTGTAGTGTTGAATCAAATGTTGAATCATATACCGAGCGATCGCTATCAAAGTGCTGCTAGTGTATCTCAAGCTCTACAACCTTTACACGAAGTCAGTCTTCCGAATGTAAATGTGTCTAACTTGCAGACAATGGCAGTTAGTCGTCGTCCTGATTTAGTAGCACCAACAGTTTCACCCAAGAAACCCGATCCTGTGATTCCACCAAGTCCCACCAACTCAATTTTGGATAATCCCTTAGCGATCGCCGCAATTGCCATTGGTGTAGTGATCGTAGCAGGATTTGGTTCTTGGGCACTAGTCAGTTCCATCCGCAGTCAGTCGAAAACATCAGATCAGACGCTTCCACAAAATTTCCCTTCACCAGTAATTTCTGGTGGTACTACATTCACACCGACGCCAACACCAACACCAACACCAACACCAACACCCACACCAACACCTACGAACCAACCTGTTGTATCTACTAAGCGCCTCAAGCTTACAACATCTAACCCGATCGCGGTTGAAGGTACTCTCAAAGCAAATCAAATCATCCAGTACAGCTTTTTTGGGCGAGAAGGTACTAAATTAAACACGTTTATTGACCCAGGAAGCAGCATTCTGCTAACAGTCTTAAGTCCCAATGGACAACCAATTGAGAGTACTGCCCAACAAGTCACATTTTATCAAGGCACATTGTTGGTTACTGGTAGATATACTATTGAGTTAACTCTGCTTTCAGGAGTTGCCGAAAGCAATTACAATCTCAATGTTGCATTAGAAAAACCAGTCAACCCAACACCGACAGAGACACCTTTGCCACTTCCTACAGAAACACCCTTGCCAACACCGACAGAGACACCCTTGCCAATTCCTACAGAAACACCCTTGCCAATTCCCACAGAAACACCTTTGCCAATTCCCACAGAAACACCTTTACCAATTCCGACGATTACTGAAGCGCCAACTTTGCCGCCGGCTGATGAAACACAACCATTTTCTGGCCAAAGAAATTAATGTTAAATACACTACTGATTACTGGAACTGATACAGAAGCTGGTAAAACTGTTTTAACAACAGCGTTAGCAGCTTATTGGCAAAAATATTACCCACAGCGTCGCTGGGGAATCATGAAACCGATTCAATCGGGGATTGGCGATCGCGAGTGGTATCAAAAGCTATTTGCGCTAGAACAATCTGCTGAAGAAATTACACCTTTATACTTTCAAGCACCTCTGGCTCCTCCCATAGCAGCAGCACGGGAAAATCGCCGAGTAGATTTAGCAGTAGTTTGGCAAGCTTTGTCTAAGTTGCGATCGCAGCGTGATTTTGTGCTTGTAGAAGCCTTGGGAGGGTTAGGTTCGCCAATAACTGAGGAATTAACGGTAGCTGATTTGGCGGGGGAATGGTGTTTACCAACAGTATTGGTAGTACCAGTGAGATTAGGTGCGATCGCTCAAGCAGTGGCAAATGTGGCATTAGCTAGACAATCGCGCATCAATCTCAAAGGCATTGTTTTGAACTGCGTACAACCCCGAACAGATGCAGAAATAGCCGACTGGACACCATTTCAATTGATTCAATCACTCACTAACACGCCAGTTTTAGGCTGCTTACCCTATCTAGATAATCTGACTGATTTAGATAAACTTGCTCAAATAGCATCAGATTTAGATTGGGAAACACTAACACTTGAGAATGATTAAATTGGGGCAGGAGGCAGGGGGCAGGGAGCAGGGGAGCAGGGAGCAGGGGAGCAGAGGAAGGGAGTAAAACTTTTTTTATGAAAAGTAGCGGTGAAGCTTGGGATAAACCTAAGTGGAATCAGTAGGGGGGCATTGATAGCGCCTTTGAGAATCCGTTTCTGGATTGCTTAAGAATCCCCATCCGCCTATGCGGTGGGGAGTATCAAGGCTGATTTTCAGTCCTGCATTTTGTACCGTATCTAATTGAAAACTGCTGTATATCCCACGAACTCAATTAGGATACAGCAACATTTTTGAGGATAGTCATCGGCCCTTGGGTTTTGAGAATCTCCATTTCTGCTGCGTTTCGTACCAGCAGGGCACCAGCAAATCCTAATGAATTCACAGAGATGGATTGGAAATGCTCCTGCGATCGCGGTACTATTAACATCCATTCTCGTGTTGCTAGCAGATTGTAAGCACCAGATTGCTTGTCATCTAAACCTACAGCGTGACGCAAAGTGTGATAAATTTCCAGTGTTGCTTGGGCCCCTGCAAATGGCGATCGCACCCAATTAGAATTTAATGGTGCGAAAGCATGTACAAAAGGAAGTTTTGCTAAAGTTGCGTTCGAGTTCTGAAATTGTGCTGATATTAGTAAAGGTTCAATCGGTATTTGCAACCCTGAAGGGGCAAGTGGTAGGGGTACTAATTGTAAATGCTTGTGTCGCTGACTAGCACCTGCGATTTTGCTACTGTTGTAAAATGCTAAACCATCGAAATCAGCTAAACAGGCCCACATAGCCGTAAAATCTTCCAGAGTGAGTAAGCTTTCTTGTTCCTCGAAACCACGGGTGATGATTAGCAGATGATAATCTACAACATTGAATTTATTTAAAATACATACATGGGTATCGGAGATATCCGCCACAAATAAATCCTCTTCGTAGGGCAAAAAAGGATTAAACTCTTCACCAGAAGTAGCAGATTGTTTTTTCTGTTTATCCTTCGCTGCTTTTTTGCGATTCAGGTTAGACAAAATCCGCACCAAAAAGCGCACGCCATCCTGTTCAACAAATTCAAATTCTGTCGGAATTGAGAGTAGCGCCCCGCATTGCAAAGCATATTCAGTTCGTTCTTTAACACTTGTCCATAAAGTGTCAGGTTTAAGTAAGATTTCCCCCTGTGCCATTTTTATTCCTTCAGGCATGATGAAGAGTTCTGAGTGCTGAGTTGAAAGACCGCCCACAAGGGATCTTGCTCAAACCCAAGTACATAAATTACTGAGTAATTTTTAATTTACTCAGGACTCAGCAATGAGTTTGCTAAAGAGTACGCAGCGCTGTTCGTCTCTACGAATGACTATATTCCAATACGGTTCAATAAAATACCAAAGCTTTCACAACAATGCAATACCTTCGCAACAAAACTGTCACAAATTATATCTACATTAGTAATACATCTAAATATCTTTCCAGACAGCAATGCAAAACGAATCTCGCGACAGAGAACACCCATTAAATAGCATTTCACATAACACTGCTGATGCCAAATACCGTAATCAAGCACCCTGGAAAAAGGCTGCCGCCTCTCTATCGCTGGTGCTGCTGGGATCAGGTATGACATTAGCAGGTGGCTATATGGCTGGACATTCTCGGCAGATGTCTGAGAGTGCATCTAATTTGGCAGTTAGTCGAGTCAATGCCGCTTCTCCATTACCAGCCGCCACAGATCCTAATTTTGTAACACGGGTGGTGCAAAAGGTCGGGCCAGCAGTAGTACGGATTAACTCTTCCCGAACGGTAAGAAGTCGGATACCAGATGAATTCAACGATCCGTTTTTTCGCCGCTTTTTTGGTTCCCAACTGCCACAATCAGGAGAAAGGGTACAACGGGGTACTGGTTCAGGTTTTCTCATCAGTGCCGATGGTCGGATTCTCACTAACGCCCATGTTATAGATGGTGCTGATACAGTGACAGTAACACTCAAAGATGGGCGTACCTTGGAAGGTAAGGTGTTAGGAAAAGATGAATTAACCGATGTCGCTGTTGTTAAGATTCAGGCAGAAAATCTACCTTCAGTAGCTTTAGGGAACTCAGATCAACTGCAACCGGGAGAATGGGCGATCGCGATCGGCAACCCCCTTGGACTAGATAATACAGTAACTACCGGAATCATCAGTGCCACCGGACGCAGTAGCAATCTAATCGGTGCTGCCGATAAGCGAGTAGAGTATATTCAAACTGATGCAGCGATTAATCCTGGTAACTCCGGCGGTCCCCTGCTAAATTCTCGTGGGGAGGTAATTGCCATGAATACAGCTATAATCCAAGGGGCACAAGGATTAGGCTTTGCTATTCCCATCAACACAGTACAACGCATTTCCAGCCAACTTATCGCTACAGGCAAAGTAGAACATCCTTATCTGGGAATTCAGATGATGGGGTTAACGCCTCAACTAAAACAAAATATCAACTCAGATCCCAATAGCGGTTTGAGTGTAAATGAAGATAAAGGTGTATTAGTTGTGAAAGTTGTGCCAAATTCGCCAGCCGCTAAAGCAGGGATACGTGCTGGTGATGTGATCCAAACCCTTGGTGGTCAAGCAGTCACAGATGCCAGCAGTGTCCAAAAAGCAGTAGAAAATAGCCAAGTCGGGGGCGATTTACGTATGGAATTACGTCGCAATGGGCAGAGTCTTAACATAGCTGTGCAACCTGGTGCTTTCCCCACGCAAGTGCAATAAAAGTTTTGCTATCAAAAGTCAATTTTCTGGGATGGGTGTTTTACCCGTCCCTTTTTTTCTGGTGGCAAAATTTAGTTGCAGTAACCGTATAGCGTTTCCTAATCACATGAGGTACATCTTAGCCCCCTCCTTGCTTGCGGGGAGGGGGTTGGGGGTGGGGTTCTTGTACCTCACTCAACCGATAACCGCTATATTGCAGTCAGATAAACACTGCCACAAACATCAAAATCGAAGTTTTCGATATTAGCAGTTCTAGCTTCTAAAAATAGTTTTATTCAATAGCAGAGTCATCTTTAGATTTTTGATCCATGACATTAGTCACGGTTTAACTAATGACCTTTCTCACTAGTGTATAGCTCTTTTAAACCCTAATATTTATTTGTCAAAGAGATTAATATTTGGGCAATTATTCATCTCTTTGATGTCAATTTCATAAAAGGGAAGTTTGCGAATGAGTATTAAAAGAATGCTTGCTAGTGCAGCGCTGATTTTACCAATTGCTGTTACCTTTATTCCTTTTCAAGCCGATGCTCAGATCAGACGACCAGTTAGGCGATCGGCTCCAGTTAGAGTAATCAGAAGACCAGTGCGAGTTAGGGTTCGTACCCCTGTTCAAGCGAGAAGGAGAATAGTGGTTCCTGGACGTTGGGTGCAAACAAATCGTGGTCGCCGCTGGATACCTGCTCGCTCTGTATATAGATAAGAAGTCTTACAATTGCAAAAAATATTGCCCATCAATATTTTTTGCAGATTTCTTTTTTCATAGCTTTAGTTAGTGTTTAAAAATCCCCTTTAGAAATATTCTAAAGGGGAATTATTTCACTTTTACAATAAATAGTTAGGCATAATTAAACATACAAAAAAATCCTAGTTTGTAGTGAGCGATTTATCGCTTCTTCGCATTTATCAGGACTAAAGTCCTGACTACAAACTTTAATTTATTTATGCCTAGCAATAAGTTGCAACTGAATTTTAAGCTAGAGCTACTGCTGGTTGCTGCCAGCGTCCTACCGCTTTACCAATTACTGCCAATTCTTGCATCAAGTTATCGAAACGGTCTGGTGTCAGAGATTGGGGCCCATCGGATAAAGCTTTGGCAGGATTAGGGTGAACCTCTATCATCAGGGAATCTGTGCCAGCTGCGATCGCAGCCATTGCCATTGAAGGCACAAATTCAGACCAACCTACGCCGTGGCTGGGGTCAATCATAATTGGCAGGTGAGTCAGTTTTCGCAACACTGGCACTACCGATAAATCCAGTGTATTTCGCGTATACTGACGGTCAAAGGTGCGTATTCCTCTTTCACACAAAATTACATTGGGATTGCCAGATGCCAGAATATACTCGGCTGCCATCAACCAATCTTCAATAGTCGCTGCCATTCCCCGCTTCAAGAGAACTGGTTTCGGCTGCGCTCCCACTTTTTTGAGCAAGGAGAAATTCTGCATATTTCTTGCTCCCACCTGAATCACGTCAGCAACTTCGGCAATTTTATCCAGGTCTGCGGCATCCATTACTTCTGTAATAATCCCAAGTCCGCTGACTTCCCGCGCCCTTGCTAACAAATCCAAAGCACTCTCGCCGTGTCCTTGGAAGGCATAAGGTGAAGTCCGGGGTTTGTATGCCCCTCCGCGCAAAAATGCGGCTCCAGCAGCCTTGACGCGCCGCGCCGTCTCTACAATCATTTCTTCATTTTCTACGGAGCAGGGGCCAGCAACGACTACCAAAGGCTGATGTTCGCCAAATACTACCGCTCCATCAGGAGTATTAACCACCACATCTGACGCTTCGCCGTGGCGGTACTGACGGCTAGCTCGTTTGTAAGGCTGCTCTACCCGTAACACCTGCTCAATCCAGGGGCTAAGTTCCTGAATTTGTAGCGGATCTAAGCTGGCGGTTTCACCTACTAGACCAATAACCACTTTGTGTTGACCTACAATTTTTTCTGGAGTTAGTCCCCAACTGGTTAGTTCCTCATCAATACGGTTTATTTCCGCCTCTGGGGAACCACTTTTCATTACTATAATCATCTGAAATTTCCTGATTAATTAATTGAGTAAAATTTTCTGTAAATAGGCTAACTTTATTGTTACCTATTAGCCTAATTACAAATAGTTAAAAATAAAATTTGTTTACAAAATGAATAGACAAAATGTAGCGCTCAGTCAGTATTTTTACTGCTAAATAACTACATATTGAGTATCACAAGTATGATGTAATTTTAATTACAATGTTGAAGTGATAAAATTTCAACTTCAACATTAACTTTTTCATTTACCCAATATCACAGTTACTTAATACCTGAGCGCCGTTCATTATAAGTTTTTTTGCCGAGTTTCGCGCCAAGCTGCCACCATTCGTCCCAAATTGGTGTTGAACTCACCCAAACCCAACAAACTTCCGACTTTTTCTTCATCCCAAGAGGCAGAGAGAACGCCATAAGTTATCCCTAAAACCCCCAAACCAAATAATCCCATATTCACCAATAACACGGCGATGGGAGGTAGTCGGATATCAGAGTAGGCAGCAAGCAGATAGCTAGCAACCAAGGCGCTAATGCCCAAAGCTGTTGGTACACCAGAGAACCCAGCTACCCGTCGGATCATTCTCTGGCTGACAACTTGGGGAATTGCCATCTCTTGTTTGGTGTAAACCACTTTTTTATCAGCCTGTTTGACGGATTCTTGGGGCTGTGCTGCTGGTTTACTTTGAGTTTTTGCGGGTTTTTGGCGCTTTTTGTTCGGTTCAAAGGGCAAACGACTGCGTTCAGATTCTTCAGCAGACATAAGCGGTAGTCCTATCCACGAATACCGAGACGAGCAATCAAAGCTTGATATTTTTCACGGCTTTCTTGCGATATGTAAGCTAGAAGACGCTTGCGCTGTCCGATTAGCTTCAACAGTCCCCGCCGAGAAGAATGGTCTTTTTTATTTGCCTGGAGATGTTCGCTGAGGCGGTTAATGCGCTCAGTTAGCATGGCAACTTGGACATCGGCCGAGCCAGTGTCAGTTTCGTGAACTTGGTAGTTGGAGATTATTTCTTGTTTCCGCAGTTGCGTGAGGGCCATGGTCGATTCAGTTTCTAGTTTTTCTAAAATGTATGCAGCAGTCTCCTATAATATCACAGCCCTCAAGCTGGATGTGGAATGACTCTTGAGGCAGTAATTGTACTGTTTGATACTAGTTTTTAGAGGATAGCTCTCAGTAGACTTCGTTCCAATCCCTGATAGGGATTTTAGTTGATTGCGATAACGTCGTTGACAAACGTCAATAAAAACGACGTACTGAAACGTTTCAATCCCTAATAGGGATTTTAGTTGATTGCGATGCTGAATTTCGCCTACTAGTGACTGTCTATTAAGGTTTCAATCCCTAATAGGGATTTTAGTTGATTGCGATAAGTTTCAGATGGAAGTTGGGAAATAGCTTTTATGTTTCAATCCCTAATAGGGATTTTAGTTGATTGCGATATTGTGGAAGTGTCGCCATCCTTCATAGTGCAGGCATGTTTCAATCCCTAATAGGGATTTTAGTTGATTGCGATTTGGCAGGAATACCAGCAGCAGTACTATTTGAGCAGTTTCAATCCCTAATAGGGATTTTAGTTGATTGCGATCTCAAGCATCTACCGAAAAAGATGGGGTTTTGGGTGGTTTCAATCCCTAATAGGGATTTTAGTTGATTGCGATCCTAAGTCCACCCCATCAAGGAATACTCGAAGTTTCAATCCCTAATAGGGATTTTAGTTGATTGCGATTTTGCTGTTCAAATTCAAGCGGAAAGATGTCATAGTTTCAATCCCTAATAGGGATTTTAGTTGATTGCGATTGTACGATCGAGACACTTGCAAGCGTTGCAATGGGTTTCAATCCCTAATAGGGATTTTAGTTGATTGCGATCGCAGGTCTCTAAAAGGCTTGTGTTATTTGGTTTTCAAGGTTCAATAGCGCGAATGCAAAAATCATAACATAAGGAGTGGCAATTGTGCTAACTGTAAATAGCTGAAAGTCAGTCTACATAAGGTGCGCGGATGGCTTCAAGATACTAAAGCCGTCAAATCCTTGCATATACGGCAATTCAGCTATTTTTGTATTCACCCCTTTCCCAACACCTATCCATCCGCGCATCTAGCGAAAAAACTAATCTGATTGGAAAGCTGTTTCTGTTTACTTACATATATCCTATTCGATTAGGTCAGCCGACTTTAGGGTGATGCCTACGCTTACGCAATTCCAGCATCCCCATAACTAATCCTTATTTGGCAACGTCTTCAAAATCTGTTATCGCATATGCAAATTCTCTAAAAGCTGTTTTAATTAGAACCTCTTTTGTTCCTCTTTCTAGAGAAGAGTTGCGTATGAGGTCTGTTAATTCTATGAATAACAGAGAAAACATAAAACGATCTTGGCGGTCAACTTGTTTCAAACAAGACGATATAAACTGATAAAGCTCTGTTTTTCTGGGTTTGGTTTGTTCATCCCATATTTGCAAGCCAAGCCGAAAAGTTCTCAAGCGGATTTCATTGGTGTTGAAGGACGCGTCTTTGTAGCGGACTGATACGCGTTGGGGTAGTTCCATGAGTTTTAGCTATACATATTCAACGTAAAGTAATTATTCACTTATATTTTGGCTCAACCGGAAAAATCTGATATTTTGCACCAATGGCAACAGCCGCCAGATGTTAGAAACCAATGACTGGTATGGAATATAGAGAGTTATTTAGGGTAGTACAGCCGTTCTACCCTACGATCGCCAATTTAGAGGATACCCCAGAAATGGAGTACTCCTTGACCAGAAAAAGCTTCAATCAAAATCGCAGAGACAAAACCAATCATTGCAAGACGACCGTTCCAATTTTCACTCTGAGGAGTGAAGCCAAAACGCACAGCATTAGGATCTTCTGAAACAATAGACGCAGAATTCTTAAAATCTGACATAAGCATAACTCCAAGGTTAAAGTGTTGTAGCAGTTGTAACTGTCTGTAAAGTAATGTAACAGATGTTTAAAAAAATGCAAGATTGAATGAATTAAGACTTACTCTCTACAAATTCTTTGTCTACGAAACGCTGCGTGATGTTGATGATGGCAGCGAATTGATGCGACAAGATTGGACTATTAGCTTGAGTATAGATAATGATTTTGGCGATTTTTGATGGTTAAAGCGCTTTTCAAATGCATAGATTTTTCTCCTAAGGGACTTCCAAGAAATAAATTATCCATTTTGTGGGGTGGGCAACATGAGCGCCCTAAATCTAGGACGGGTGGGGACACCCATCCCACAAGAAAATTTGGGATATTTTTTTTACTAGAAGTCCCTTAAAGTTACGCCGGATAAATCCGTAATCTTCTATTTGGTTCTTCGCCAAAACTATGCGACTTGAGGCGATAATGTTCTACCAGCTCATGTTGCATTTTGCGGACTTGGGGAGAACGCGGCAATAACTCGACTGGCTGTCCTTTAGGAATCACAATTTGCTCAACGGCAAGTCTAGCTTCTTCTAAGGCATCCATCTCATCATCGCTACCATTGTGCAAAAACAATTGTAGTTCTCTATCATCGGCCATCTCTGGGTCGTCGATGTTTAGCAACCGCCGCAAGCCACGGGTAATTTGGGGAATGGTGCTGGACTTAATCATGTGGATGGGTACATGACGAGCTTTGGCCATTTGGCGTAATTTGGCGTGGTTTTTGACGTGCGATCGCAGTGCTAAAATTGCATCAGCACTATCTATATCTTTTGTCAATACCACGGGCAAAGTTAGCACGCTAATCACCTGTTCTAGTTGGTGGCGGCTAACCCCATAAGGGTAAACGTGCAATGGCAAATCTTCACCATTCGGACCTGGGTGTCTAGTAACAGCATCAAAATCAATGCTCTCAGAATAATTGAAGGATTCATCCAGTAAACGGTCAAACTCGCTGCGCCCAGTTACCCGCTCTACAGGCAATTGGGGTAGTGCAACCATTTGTCCAGATGAACGCCAGCCATTAGACGGTCGCGCCGGCGGGAAAGAATCCTCCACTGTTCCTAGCTGTCCACCACGACCGTTGACAACAGCTAACTGACGTGTAACCGCAATTTTGCCGTGGTCATCAACGGTTCTCGTTTGTGGAGTAGGTTGACGCCCCCGCAACAGATTATCTACGGTGTCAGCAACACTTTCGTGTACTGTCCAGCGTTGGCGTTCTAACATTTCCACCGCAATTTCAAAGGTAGGCGGGGCTTTGCGCTCCAAAACGGTCTTTTGAGAGCCTCGCCGTCTGGCTTCATCGTCTCCCAAGGTCACAGCTTGGATACCCCCAACTAAATCAGCCAGGGTAGGGTTTTTAATCAGATTTTCGATCTGATTCCCGTGGGCAGTACCTACCAACTGTACGCCCCGTTCCGCAATGGTACGAGCCGCTAAAGCTTCCAGTTCCGTGCCAATTTCATCAATGACAATGACCTCTGGCATGTGGTTTTCCACTGCCTCAATCATCACCTGATGCTGTTCGTTTGGATGAGCCACTTGCATCCGCCGAGCGCGACCAATGGCGGGGTGAGCAACATCACCATCCCCAGCGATTTCGTTGGAAGTGTCAATAATCACCACTCGCTTATGCAGATCGTCCGCTAAAACACGGGCAATTTCCCGTAAGGCAGTAGTTTTACCCACGCCTGGACGCCCCAGCATGAGAATCGATTTACCAGTTTCTACCAAGTCGCGGATCATGCCAATGGTTCCGAATACGGCTCGACCAACGCGACAGGTCAAGCCAATAATCTTACCAGTGCGGTTGCGAATAGCGCTGATCCGATGCAAAGTTTGCTCAATTCCTGCTCGATTATCTCCGCCAAAGATTCCGACTCGTTGAATGCAATCATCTATTTGTTCTTGAGTAACAGGTACTTCGCTCAAATACTCAGCTTGATTAGGAAAGCGAGCTTCTGGGCGACGACCCAAATCCAAGACCACTTCTACTAAACTATCTCGTTTGGGATGACTCTCTAGTACTTGTTGCAGGTCTTGGGGCAAAATGTCTAATAACTTTTGGAGATCGTCTGTAATCGTCATGCGTTCTATGGTGACGTTTTTAGAGATAGCGAGGACATTTGCGTGCAGGAGAAACCGCCCTGGGGATTTTTCCAAACGAGCAATTAACGCTCCTGCTGTGACTTGATCTGGGAAACGAGAGAATGGGCAAGTTCTACAGCTTGCCAAAGCAATACTTCATCTTCTTCTAGGCGAACAGTCGCCTTCATATTGGTGTTACTTACCTCCTTATTCTCTAACTGTTCGAGAATTGGTGACAGCAGTACGCGGGCGTAGCTACCGTAGGCGACCCCGGCGATGGAGGCGGAGGGGCAGAGGGGCAGAGGGGCAGAGGGACAGAGGGGCAGAGGGGCAGAAAATTCTCGCTTCTCCCCTGCTCCCCTGCTCCCCTGCTCCCCTGCTCTTTTCAGCAGTCCCATTGCCTTTAACTTAGCAACAGTATACTTATTTGTGCCGCCTGCTAACTGCACATATCCCGGTAACTTAGCTGCCAAAACTTTTTGCCCTAATTTCACCGCAGCTATTGTGGTGCCATCGCCAATATCACCACTCATTGGACGACCATCGGTTTGCCAAATTAAAGCACTTTTACTTTTGAGTGGGGCAATCAGGTTATACAGCGCTCTCAAGTAGTCAATCATCCCTTCGCCATCAGGACAGCTGATTGCTAGTAACTTTAGTTGATCGGCCCACGGTGAAATTGCTTGCCACAATCGCTCAAATTCTGCCAACCGCCCGACTTGTGTATGGATTTCTACGGCATCTACTCCCGTTGACATTACCAATGGCGCGATCGCTCTCGGCGTTGTCACGTATGAAGCTGTATAAATTATACTATAAGGACAAATTGGTATGCAACGACCGCAGCCATAACACTTTTCGGATACTACTCCTGAAAAATCTTCTTTGATACTGTCAAACACGATCGCTTGTGCTGGACAAATCTGTTCACAGGGTCTAGGGCAGTCTGTAGGACACTCATGAGGATTAAATTCTGCTTTGCGAAAATGGGGGTCTTCTCCATCATTTAGGCTGACCATCAAAAAAGGTAAATTGCCTTTGTAGTCAAAGCCTCGCTTTTGGGCATCCTTAGCCATAGATTTGGCTGCTTGTAGCCCTGATTGCGCTGCTGCAATTACTGCTGGGTCAGCTGCAACATCTATGCAGTCAGCGCCCGCCAAAGTATAGGCTAACGTTAAACTTCTGACTGCCGGCAAATGCTGGAAGCTGGCTCCGCAGATCAGCTTGAACCAGTCACCTTGTTTGAGAGATTGTAAAGGGGCGAACAGATCAGTCACTATTCTATTATGCGTTTATACGACTAAAAATAGTAGTCCGCGATCGAGAAAAAGTCCGAATTTGCTGATTTAGGGTTTATCGAGTTAGGGAGTTAGGAGTTTGGAGTTTGGAGTTTGGAGTTTGGAGTTAGGAGTTTGGAGTTTGGAGTTAGGAGTTTTGTTGATCTCCCCCTGCCTCCCCTGCTTCCCCTGCTCCCCTATCTCCCCACTCCCGCAGCTGTCTTAGGAGGCCGACAACATGACAACTGTATTTTTTGTAGAAGACTCTGCTGAAGATAGAGCTTTGTATCGACGCTTCTTAGAGCGGGACGATCGCTACACTTATGATATTTATGAATTTGAGTCTGGAAATAAGGCCTTACAAGCTTGTCAAGCAAAAATACCAGATGTGATTTTGTTGGACTATCGATTACCAGATTTAGACGGGCTGGAATTTCTCACTCAGCTACAGAGGCAAACTTATAACAACCAAACTTCAGTAATTATATTGACTGGACAGGGAGACGAAACGATCGCAGTCCAAGCGATCAAGAGTGGGGCGCAAGATTATCTAGTCAAGGGAAAATTGACCTCTGATAATTTACGTCGAGCGGTTCATGGGGCGATCGAGCAGATGCAGCTAATGCGGCAGCTAAAACAACAACAGGAAAAACAAAAGTTAGTAGGAGCGATCGCTCTTAATATTCGCCAATCGTTGAAGCTTGAAGATATCCTTGCCACGAGTGTTCAAGAAGTCCGCCAATTACTGGGTGCCGATCGAGTACTGCTGTATCAATTTACGCCACAAATGCGGGGTAACATCGTCGCGGAGTCGGTATTACCCCAATGGACACCAATCTTAGGACTGGAGATTGAAGATACCTGTTTTCAGGAAAATCAGGGAGGAGAATATCGCCGAGGAAAAATTTGGGCAGCCACAAACATCTACGAAGCAGGTTTAAGTGATTGCCATATTCAACTTTTGGAACAGTTTCAGGTGAAGGCGAATTTAGTTGTCCCGATTTTGTTAGAGAGCAAGGAGACTCAAACAGTTGAACTTTGGGGACTATTTATAGCACATCAATGTTCTGCCCCGCGACAATGGCAAAAATTTGAGGTGGAATTGCTCAAGCAACTGACAGTGCAACTAGCGATCGCTATCCAACAAGCCGAACTCTACCACAATCTCCAAATCCTCAACACCGAGTTAGAAGCCAAGGTACAAGAACGCACTGCCAAATTGCACCAAAGCGATCGCCGTTTTTGCGCCATCTTCAATAACACTTTCCAGTTCATAGGACTGCTAACGCCAGCTGGCATTTTACTGGAGGCGAACCAGACGGCGCTAAATTTTGCCGGACTGAAGCTTAAAGATGTTATCAATCGCCCTTTTTGGGAAGCACACTGGTGGACGATTTCACCGCAAACTCAAGCAGAATTAAAACAAGCGATCGCTCGTGCAGCTCAAGGAGAGTTTATCCGCTATGAAGTTGATGTTCTCGGTGCAAATAATCAGGTAGCAACAATCGATTTTTCACTCCGTCCGGTTTTAAACGAGACAGGTCAAGTTGTTTTGTTGATTCCAGAAGGGCGAGATATTACCGAACTCAAACAGGCTAAAGAAAAACTCCAACAAAGTGAAGCACTGCTAGCCACTACTCAACAAATCGCCCATGTAGGCAGTTGGGAATTGAATTTAGAAACCAAAAAGCGCTCTTGGTCAATGGAAACCTTTCGCATCTCTGGTCTAAATCCCACTCAAGGCGAACCCGACCAAGCGGAATTTCTCCAAATAATTCATCCCGATGATCGCGCCTTGGTCAAGGACCAACTCGAAAAGATGATGTCTACCAAGGGCAACGCCTACGCCCCAATAACACCTTTCAATCTTGAGTATCGAATTATCCGACCTGATGGTTCGGTGCGGTACGTTGAGTCGAAAGCAGAGATAGCTTATGACGCTCAAGGGCAGCCATTTAAGCTATTGGGAGCGGTTATAGATATTACAGAACGCAAACAAACCGAGTTAGAAATCATCCGTAGTCGTGACCTGCTAGAAGCTGTTTATAACGAATCCGCTGATGCACTTTTTTTGGTAGATGTCAAAACATTACTGATCGCTGACTGTAACGATCGAGCAGTGGAGCTATTTGCAGCCTCTAGTAAAGCCGAATTAATTAACATTAAAGGTAACACTCTGCAAAAACAACCGTTCACTTCCGATGAGATTGCCACCTTTATGGAAGAAATTAACCAGCAAGGGTTTTGGAGTCGAGAAGTTGAATACATGACTAAGCAGGGCAATTTATTTTGGGGAAGCATCGCAGCCAAACAAATTACGGTCGCTGGTACTGTGATGCAACTAGTACGAATCACGGATATTACTGCCCGGAAGTATGGTGAACAAGAGCAGCAACGGGCAGAAATAGCTCTCCGAGAAAGCGAGGAACGACTACAATTAGCCCTTGAGGCTTCTGGGGATGGTTTGTGGGACTGGAATATTTTGACTGGAGAGGTGTATTACAGCCCTCGCTATTTAGAAATGCTGGGATACCGCTTTGACGAACTCCCACAGAATTTCAGTACTTGGAAGCGATTAGCTCATCCAGACGATCTACCTTGGGTGGAGAACATCTTAACAGATCACCTCAAGGATAGTTCAACACCGTACAAATTTGACTATCGACTCCAAACTAAGTCAGGCGAATGCAAATGGATTGCCAACTACGGCAAGGTTGTGATGCGAGATGTAAATGGTAATCCTCTGCGAATGACTGGTACTCATCGGGATATCAGCGAGCAACAAGCTGCGCTACGCGAACACAAACAAGCCGAAGCAGCCTTAGCCAAAAGTGAAGAACAACTGAGACTAACGTTGGAATTTAATCACATCGGTCTTTGGGACTGGAATGTTCAAACAGGCGAAGTTATCTGGAACGACAACCATTATCGTTTGTTAGGTTTAGAGCCAGAAATATCAGCAGCCAGCTATCAATTATGGCGCGATCGCGTGCATCCAGAGGATGTTGACCGAATCGAACAGGCTGTATCAAATGCACTGGCACAACATATTAATTTTCAAGGTGAATATCGAGTGATTTTTCCCGATGGCAGGGTTCACTGGCTCACGGGGAAAGGACGTGGCGTTTACAACGAAGCAGGCGAATCTGTACGGATGTTAGGAGTAATTATTGATATAAGTGAACGGAAACAAGCAGAAGCAGCTTTGCAAGAAAGTGAAGCCCGATTCCAGGCATTTATGAACAACAGCCCAGTGCTAGCTTGGATAACTGATACAGATGGGCGTGTACTTTACTTAAATCAAACATACCTGCGGACATTTAAATTACTACCCGAACAGGTGATTGGGCAATCTATTTCTGACCTCTACCCAGATGAAATTGCTCGGCAGCATTTCGATCACATTCGCACAGTCATAGAGACAAATCAGGTAATTGAGGCAATTGAAGTCGCTCCTCGACCAGACGGTTCCCTTGGTGAGTTCTTGGTATACAAATTCCCGATTCTCGGATTGTCTGCCCAAAAGCTAGTGGGTAGGGTGGCAATTGACATCACAGAACGCAAGATTCTAGAGCGAGAACTAGCTCACAAGCAAAAGTTATTGGATACCTTCATCAATAATGCACCTGTTGGGATAACCATTCTCGATCAGGAACTGCGTTATTCATTGATTAATGAAGCATTAGCAGAAATTAATGGCATTCCCGCAGCAGAGCATATTGGCAAGACAACGTGGGAGATTGTCCCTGATATAGCACGGAACCAAGATCAAGCCTTTCGACAGGTCTTAACAACGGGTGAACCGATTCTGGATTTGGAAGTCAGGGGAGAAACCCCAAAATTTCCGGGTGTAATTAGGACTTGGCTAGCTTCCTATTTTCCGATTCAGTCTGAAGCTGATGAACCTATGAGCATGGGCATTGTAGTAGTTGAAATCAGCGATCGCAAACGCGCTGAACAAATGTTAGAGTTACAGGCAGTTATTACCCGCAACATGGCTGAGGGAATTTGCCTAGTTCGTGCTACAGATGGCGTGTTTGTCTACGCCAATCCTAAATTCGACCAGATGTTTGGCTATGAGCCTGGTGAATTAATCGGTCAGCATGTGTCAATTGTCAACTACGGTGATAAGCATCATACACCTAAAGATGTTAGTCAGGCGATTTGTGCTGCTATTTTGGAACACCGTGAAGCAATTTATGAAGTCCACAATATTAAAAAAGATGGCACTCCATTCTGGTGTAGCGCTACCGCTTCCGTTTTTGAACATCCTGAGTATGGAAGCGTCCTTGTGGCTATCCAACAAGATATCACCGAGCAAAAGCAAGCGGAGGAAAAAATCAAAGCCTCTCTAAAAGAAAAAGAGGTATTACTCAAAGAAATTCATCATCGTGTTAAGAACAATTTAGGAATTGTCAGCAGTTTGCTACAAATGCAATGCAGACGAACACAAGATCCTGTGGTGACAGCTATTTTGCGCGATAGCCAAAACCGCATTGCTTCTATTGCCTTAGTTCATGAAAAACTATACCGTTCTGAAGACCTCGCTGATATTGATTTCGCTCAATACATTCCAGATTTAACAACTCATTTATTTGATTCCTATAATGTCAGTTCCAGCCAGATTAAACTAAATATTCAAGTTGATAATGCTAGCCTAGACATCGAAACCGCCATTCCTTGCGGCTTAATTATCAATGAACTGGTTTCCAATGCATTGAAATACGCCTTTGTTGGTAATATTGAGGGCAAAATTGAGGTTAAGTTTTATCAAGAATCCGAATCTACTTTGACACTCATTATTAGAGATAATGGTGTTGGCTTACCTGAAAACTTTGATAGTAAGAAAACTAAGACAATAGGCATAACACTTGTCCAGGGTTTAGTCAAGCAGCTAAGAGGAAAACTTGAAATTGACTCTCAACAGGGAACAGAGTTCAAAATTACTTTTACAAACAGCCGGACATGAACATAATTGACATCTCATCAAACACGCAGACAAAAGAGACAGTTCGAGTCCTTGTTGTTGAAGATGAATATATCCTTGCTATCAACTTACAAGAAACTTTAGAGTCTTTAGGATATGTTGTTTTAGATATTGCCGATTCTGCCGAAGAAGCAATTGCAAAAGCAACGGAATTACGCCCAAACTTGATTTTGATGGATATCAGGTTACGGGGTGAAATGGACGGCATCCAGGCAGCGGAGCAAATTTGGCATCATTTGCAGATTCCGATTATCTACGTCACCGGGCACTCTGATAAAAGCACTGTCGAACGAGCAACTCTGACATCCCCCTTTGGATATATTCTCAAACCCATTAAAGAACAAGAACTTTACGTTGCCATTCAAAGCGCCTTAAATCGCTACGATCGCGATCAATTTTTAAGTTCTGTGCTTCGAGGAATGGGCGATGGGGTAATTGTAGTTGATACTGAATTAAATATTAAATACATCAATCAGGTAGCTGAAACCCTAACAGGGTGGCAATGGAATGAAGCTAAAGACAAGACGTTAACTGAAGTTATCAAAATCATTGATGAACAAACTCAGCTCCCGATAGAAAATCCAATCATCGCAGCCCTCCAACAAGAAACTACTATATATTTAGGCGGTGGCGTCCTACTAGTTGCTAGAGACGGGATAACTATACCAATAGCTGATAGCGCTACTCCCCTCAGAAATAGCAGTGGTGTAATTACAGGAGCCGTATTTGTTTTGCGAGATGACACGCAACGACGGTTAACCGAAGAACGTAATCTCGCAGCTGAACGTGCCCAACAACTAGAAATTCGTGTGGCAGAACTTCAACGCCTGAACCAATTAAAAGAGGATTTTCTGGCAACCACTTCTCATGAAATGCGAACGCCCTTGTCAAACATCAAAATGGCAATCTCTGTGCTAGAAAATATTCTCGATCAACAGGGTATCTTAAATTCAAACACACTTTCTCCATCTGAATCTGTAGCCCGCTATTTAGGTATTGTGCGCGAACAGTGCGAACAAGAACTGGATTTGGTAGACAATTTGCTGCATCTACGAATGATTGATGCAGATGTCTATCCATTGGAATTAACATCAATTCAACTCCAAAACTGGCTGCCTCACATTGCCGAGTATTTTCAAGAACGCGCTAAAGCTAGAGAACAGTCTTTGCAAGTTAGTGTTTCTCCAAATTTACCACCTTTAGTTTCAGACTTGGCTAGCCTGACTGAAATTGTCTCAGAATTACTCAACAATGCTTGTAAATACACTCCGCCTGATGGACAGATTGTGTTAAAAGTTCAGCTAATTTATATCACAAAAAGTCCGAGCTATGAGGATGCTAAATCAGGTGTATTACATAATTTTCAAGTTCCTTATTTTCAAATCACAATTAGCAATTCTGGGGTGATAATTCCGAAAAAAGAACAATCTCGAATTTTTGAGCCGTTTTACCGGATTCCTGAAAACGATGCCTACGGCAACCCGAAACGGGAACGCTGGCAACAGAGCGGCACAGGATTAGGTTTAACATTGGTTAAGAAGTTAATAGAATATCTCCAAGGCACGATTGAAGTTACCAGTTCTCAGGGCTGGACAACGTTTACAGTTCAACTGCCTTTAAGTTTGTAATGGTATTTGTCATTTGTCATTAGACGTTGGTTATTAATGCTTCCTGCCACCCTCACCTTCCGAAAAAGTTCAAACTACGCCAAAATCTAAATAAACGCGATCGCATCTTACCGACAATGCAGATTACCCAAAGTCTCCATACAGCGATTCTTGTGACTGACTTAGAACGCTCTGAATATTTTTATGGCAAAGTATTGGGATTATCCAAAATAGATCGTTCCCTAAACTACCCTGGTGCATGGTATCAAGTCGGTGACTATCAAATTCACCTGATAGTTGCAACCAATGTCCCCACGGAAAACCCAAACGAAAAATGGGGACGTAATCCCCACGTCGCCTTCACAGTAGCCGACTTAGACGCCGCCAAACAGGAATTTCTCAATCATAATTATCCCATTCAAGCTAGCGCCTCTGGTCGCGCTGCCCTGTTCACTCAAGACCCAGATGGGAATGTTATCGAGTTGAGTCAGCAGTAGACCTTTTGCAAAAGTGCTTTTTGCAAGAGAGGGGAAAAGGGTAAAGGTTAAAGGGGAAAGGGAAAATAACAAACCTTTCCCCTGCCCCTTATCCCGACAAATGCCAAGAAGTCTAGTGAGGAGTGAAGAAGGGAATAGGGTACAGGTTACAGGGTACAAATTATTTTCTATCACCTTTCCCCTTTCCCCTATTCTGGTAATTTATATTGTCCAACAATACGCTTGGCAAACTCTGGAACGTGCGCTTCTAATTTCTCTGGATGATTGCGCTTCACATATAAATAATTCCGAGTAAAGTGAGAATCAATGGAAAATCGCGCATATTCTAGACCCTTGGGGCCGATTTTTTCGATTACCACACCCATCAGTTTTGCTGCCCACATCGGCAGAGTTACGCCTTTATCGTAAGCGGGAATACTTTGTTGTACGGCTTCTTTCCGGTTGCCTTTAGACGTTACTGGTTGGGTATCTAACTGGTCTTTCACTAAATCCAGCATTTCCTTACCAGTATCATTTCTAACTACAATCCATTGCCAACCGAAGGGTGCGCCCATGTAACCAACAACTAAGTCGGCTAGGGAGTTGACGTAATCAAAGCAACTCATACAGGATGGGGCAAAGACATCTTTGAGTTTGTTGGTCTTCAAGCCAAAGAAAGGCACTGTTTCTGATGATCCATCTTCATGTTTGAAGTGAACCCGAAAGTCTTGCATAAATTCGTAATGCACAACTGTGTCAGGCGATCGGCTGGTGGTTTCTAAGAATTTTTGCAATCCGGCGCGGTTAACGTTATCTACGCAGGGCGTACCTAAAACATACAGCTTTTCTAAACCAAGTTGTTTTTCTACGGCTCGTAATGCCTGGATTTGGCAACCAACACCAATTACCAACAGCCGCTTCATTCCCGATTTTTCCACCTGTTCTAATATGGAAAGGTTTGGAGAAAGGGTTGGTTTATTTACCCGCGCTGCTAGTATTTCTTCTGGGGTACGGGCAATGACGGGCATGGGTTGAAAGCGGTCTTCTTTGGTGTTTTGCACGCAGACTACACCTTCAACTAAGCCGCTATTAAGCATTTCAATGGCAATGCTGCTCACAATACCTGTCCATTGTGCGCCTTCGATGGGCTGCTGTTTCTTCGCAGCTATCATGTCTTGATGAACACCAAAGTAGAGTTCATCGGGGTTTTCGAGATGGCGCGATCGCGTGTGTGTTTCAACTTCTAGTTCGCCTATTTGCTGATTAATAAAAGCGCAAGCTTCCTTGACATAGTGAATATAGTATGTATCGCATAGTCCGCACTCGCTACAGAGTTCCTTTGCAGGGCGGCGGCTGGTAGGTTTTAAGGCTCTGGCTTTTTTGTGAGGAGAAACTGAGGTCATATAAACTTTTTGTTTTATCCAGGAATCGCTTTTATTACAATACCTTCACTCGCTATGAACTTGACGATAGACGATGAAGAAGACATTGTAATATTTTGAAACGCAGAGGGACGCAAAGTAAACGCATAGGCGCTTCTCTACGAGACGCTACGCATAGCTTGCTTCCACGAAGTGGTACGCTTTCCCACAGGGTAGGAACGCAGAGTTTTGCCTAATTTCTTTCGCTACGAATTAATTAAATATTGTTTTGATAAGGAATTATAGAAATACAATCTCATATCATGTCCGCGTAATTAGTTATGCTAACCGCAGTCATTACACCCCACACGCCAGTCGCTCATGGGGGAAACCCCCAAGACCGCGCTGGCTCCCCTTAATCCCCTCCCCGCAAGCGGGGAGGGGAGACAAAGCGTAGCTTTGGCGGGGTGGGGTTCTTCGGGTTTAATAAGCAATCAAGCGGACATGATATCACTCAGCGATGAGTAGGAGAAATAGAATTTGATTTTTGATACACGGATAAAAGCAGACATTCCCAAACTAGACGTGGTTGAGCGTAAGCAAGCAAGTATTTTCGAGATTGTTCTAGCTGGTTAATGATACTAGGTTGATGCCATTGCTGCCAGTAAAATTGCTGAAGATAATCAACTAACCACAGTTGCGCTTCTGTATCTAAATCCTTATCAATTTTTTTGGCTAACTCTAAGGCGTTACGGTAAGATTTAGGCGCTTTTTTCAAGTCTTCGAGTAACTCACGGGGAATTGCTTGTAATTGTTCATAAGATGCGATCGCACTTCCAGCACTACCAGCTGCTATGCTCAATACTGCCTGATTTTGTAAAATTTCCTGATGGCCTGTTTGTGTGAGTACAACAGCCAAAGACTCTGCATCTAACCGATAAAAAGGAATACGTTGACAGCGTGATACCAAAGTCGGCAACACAGATTCAGGTGTCGGTGCAATTAAAATTAATGTCGCCTGTCCCGGTTCTTCCAAGGTTTTAAGTAAAGCATTCGCTGCGGCTTCTGCCATTGTTTGCGCTTCTTCCAGCACTACCACATTCCTCGGCGCTTCCAAAGGCGGACGACCTAAAAACTCGGTAATTTCCCGAATTTGCTCTAGTCTAATTACAGGTGGTGCTTTACGCTTGAGTCCTTTTTCGGCTGCTTCTGCTGCTGTTAATCGTTGTCCCTGGTATTGGTATGTTGGTTGCACCCACAATAAAGCTGGATGGTTCCCTTGACACAAACGGTTTTGCAAAGATGCAGTGACTTCCATGCCACTAGAAAATAGCAATTCCACAAAGCATCTGGCTGCTAAACTCCTGCCTACACCATCTGGCCCCACAAATAAGTAGGCTGGAGGAACCCGGTTTTGTCTGACAGCCTGAGTGAGTAATTCTACAGCTTGCTGTTGTCCGATAACTGGTGCAAATGGATCGTTAGTCATTAATTATTAGTTAGGAGTTAGGAGTTAGGAATTAGGAGTTATTATTTTTTATTTGCTTCTCTATATAGTTTTAGCTAATTAATACTTTAGTAAGTTTTTATGAAGAAAAGCAACCATTTTCAAACAAGTTTTGATAGTTTAAATAAAATTAATACATAAAGGATAAAAAGCAAGGGCTTAAAGTCTTAAATTATCGCCTGCTAACTATCTGCAAGCTTCAACAGGGATTTTAAGCTAGTTTTTTTTGCGGTTACTTTAAATTAAATCAGTGAACACTTAACATCCTTCAGGGCATCTAAATGTTAGTGAAGTTGTTGGCAAAATTGCCGCAGCTAAATATCAGAATATTTTGTGAAGGTGCAATTATTACTATCAGCGATAAAAATATTTGCACCTTCTCTCGAAGGGTTTCTCTAGCAATTTTCATTGAATGAAAACTGCTAGCTGAAGAAGCGCTGAGTATTTTGGCATTTCTACTGGTAAAAACAGCGATAAAAGACCATAACACCGAAATCAAGATTGCCAAAGGAGACTGAGATGGAAATCTTCGATTATGTGATACTGGGAGCCGGATTGGGCGGACTTTCGGCCGCAGCCTGTTTAACTCGACAAGGTTATCGGGTAGCAGTTCTAGAACAACATTATTTACCTGGTGGATGTTGTCACACCTTTGATTACGGGGAATATAGTTTTTGTGCTGACGTACATTACATTTCTCAATGTGGTTCTGGTCAGACTATAGGTAAATTTCTCGACTATCTTAATCAAGATGTACCCCTTAATAGCCTCGATCCTGACTGTATCGATCGAGTTATTACACCAGAGGCAGATTTCAAAATTCCTTTGGGATGGGAAAATTTGCGATCACGTTTACTCTCCACATTTCCAGAAGAAGCTAATGCTATTAACCGTTACTGCAATGAAATTCAGCAACTCCACCAAGAAATTCGCAGCCTAGTGCAGGAAGTACACTGGTTCGATCGGAAGTTGTCTGACTGGTTAAAATTACCAAAATATTTGAATTTATTTTTAAAGCGCAATTGGACTCTACAAGATTTGTATAACCACGTCGGGTTATCGCCTAAACTACAAGCATTGTTGGCAGGACAAAGTGGCGACTATGCACTACCACCAGAAGAAATTGCGCTACTCACGCACACTTCCCTAACTTGGGACTACTCAGAAGGTGCTTATTATCCTAAACATCACTTCAAACACTTTGTTAACACCATTGCAAACGTCATTACCGCAGGTGGAGGTGTAATCAAATACTCAACTCCGGTAAGCCATATTCAAGTTAGCAACCATAATGTCCATAGTGTCATTGCCGATGGTATAAGCTATTGTGCCAACAAAGCTTATATCAGCGACCTCGACCCCAAATTAACAGTGGAGTTGATGCATGATTCTGAAGCTTTGAGTCACAAAGAGCATCAACGTCTAACCAGTTACGAATACTCAGCCAGTGCTTTCAATATCTACTTGGGTTTAGATAGCCGTTTCGATCCTCAACGTTATGGCATCGGTAATTGGAATATTTGGTATTATCCCACAGGCGACCTGAATAGAGAATATCAACAACAATTGGCAGGTAACTTCAGTCATCCGTGGATTTTCCTCTCTTGTCCAACGATGAAATCTAGCGAACCAGGGATGGGGCCAAAAGGACATCACGTTTTAGAGATTGCGACTGTCTGTTCTTATAAACCATTTGAAAATCTGCACAAAACTAATCTAAAAGCCTATAAAGCCAAAAAGCGAGAAGTTTATCAGCAGATGATGACAAGTGTGCGAGATTTGATTCCAGATGTGGACAACTACGCCCGGATGAAAGTTTACGGCACACCTACCACCAGCGAATTTTATCTAGGACAGCCGCAGGGTAATATTTACGGTGCGAAATTAATTCCCAAACAGGTTGGTTTAAATCGTTTGGGATATACGACAGAGTTATCTAACCTATTTTTCGTCGGAGCAAGTGCCGGATATCCGAGTGTACCAGGTGTGATTGGGAATGGGATGGATGTTGTAGAACTGCTAACAGGGAAATCGGTATGGCATAAAGCTGAAATACCTCAGCCTTTGGTGGCAGTTAGTTGATGAGTGCCCAAGTGCTGAGTACGATTCTTACTTTTGTACTCAGCACTGTTTGGATGAAAAGTGCTGAGTGCTGAATTAGTAAATTAGCAATCAAACCTTAGACGTGAGGAATCTGGATATCTCCGCGTGTGCCAACACAGCACCAGGTTCGCGCTGGAGAGCGTTGTAATACTTTCTCTCGAAGGTATTACCCGTCTCTAACGGTACAATAAGTGTACGGACATCAGCAATCAATTTTTGGAAATCGTCCAGTAATATCGGTTCGTCTGCTTGGAGCATTTCATCAACTTGCACAACCATCTCAGAAATGCGATGTAGCCAAGCAAATTGTTCGTGAGCGATGACTAGCTGAAGAAGTTCTCCACTTGATACTCGTCCACTAATCTGTTCGTAGGCAATGCGTTCTGTCTCCAGCAACATCTTGTGAAGGTCGAGTAATTTGTTTCGTAAATCACGCAGATATTGATGCTGACGTATTCTTTGTGTAAGTGTGTTAGAAGTCAATGTTACTTATCCTCTCGTTACAATAGTCTTCAATGGCTTAAATAATTTCTAAGCATTGAGAATTGGGCATTGGGATTAGGGAAGAGGTGACAGGTAACAGGTGATAGGGATCTGTACCCTGTAACCTTTAACCTATTCCCTTCTTCTCCTCCATACCCTTGTGAATGGAGTTTTTTATGTATTTGGTTTCCTTGCTAAGAAGCATTATAATGAGCATGTCTTTTATAAACGTCATGTCTTATATTTGATTAATCATATATTAACATAAAATTATAAGAGCTACATAGTGTAGAACCGAGCGAGAAAGTATCAATTATGGGAAAACCATCTTCATGTCGCTAGCAAATGTAATTTTAGGTCTTCTTCAGCAGCAAGAAATGACGGGCTACGACCTCAAAACGAGCTGCTTCGATCAATGCATTGCCCATTTATGGCCAGCAGATCAGGCACAAATTTACAGAACTCTCGATAAGCTAGTTGAGCAAGGCTGGATTACCTGTAACATTGAGATTCAACACGATCGCCCCAACCGCAAAGTCTACAGTGTGACGGAGCCAGGGAAAGCCGAATTTAGCCGATGGCTAGGGATTCATCAGCCCTTACCGACTATCAGAGAACCTTTACTCGTGCAGTTGCATTTTGCAGATCAGTTATCGAATGAAACCATCATTCACCTACTAGAGCAACAATTGGCGGCTCGAAGCAAAAAGCTGGCTGAATGTGAAACCATCGATTTACCATCACTGAGTGATGAATCTGCCAACCGAAAGCAGGTGATGCAAAGGCTGGTGCTGGAGTTGGTAATCCAAAGAGAAGAGACTTATATTGATTGGTTGAAGACAGCAATCGAAGTTGTCAGTCGCCAAGAGCCATATCCATTTCCCAAGAAAGAATTCAGGAGTCAGGAAGTCACTGAGCGACTTGCCTTGAGCGAAGTCGAAAGGAGTCGAAGCGAGCCAGAATTCAGAATTGAATTTTGAACGAAAGAGCAGATGAATCGTGGATTATTTGTAGGTTTAGTAACTTTAGATTTGATTTACCTTGCTGACTCTGCCCCTAAGAATAATCAAAAGATTGTCGCTACTGACTATACTGTAGCGGCAGGGGGGCCAGCAACAAACGCGGCTGTAACTTTCAATTATTTGGCAAATCAGGCTATTGTCTTAGGTGTAGTAGGTTCTCACCCAATGACGCAGCTCATTCGAGATGACTTGGCAAATTATAAAGTTGCGATCGCAGACCTTGAGCCTAACACTGATTTAGTACCGCCTGTATCTTCGATTATTGTCACTCAAGCCACAGGTGAACGCGCTGTGGTTTCGATCAATGCTGTCAAAACTCAAGCTGGCAGCGCATCTATCCCGCCAGATATTTTGCAGAATATCGATATAGTACTGATTGATGGACATCAGATGGCGGTTGGTGATTCCATCGTTCAAATGGCTAAAGCCAAGAATATCCCAGTGGTAATCGATGGTGGTAGTTGGAAGCCGGGATTTGAGCAAATTCTACCATTTGTAGATTATGCAATCTGTTCAGCTAATTTTTATCCCCCCAACTGCCAAAGTGGAGAAGACGTTTTTAGCTATCTCAGTGGATTTGACATTCCTCACATCGCCATTACCCACGGACAAGAACCAATTGAATACTTGAGTGGCACTAAAACTGGTATCGTAGATGTGCCGCAGATTCAAGCAGTTGATACGTTAGGGGCTGGAGATATTTTCCACGGTGCTTTTTGTCATTACATTTTAAGGGAAAGCTTTACTGATGCACTGGCACTGGCAGCTAATATTGCTGCTGATTCCTGTAAATTTTTTGGTACTCGGCGCTGGATGGATTTAAGATAATTCGTAATACTTCGGCTCCCTTCTCTACGAGAGGCTGCGCCAACGGCTTCGCGGTAGTTGAGCGTAGTCGAAACTCAGGGCAAGACGCTCAGTACAAGTTCGTAATTAGTTAAACTAAGTATCGCTGTGCGTCCCTAATCACGTTATGCATATTTTTAGATAGGCCAAATTAATGAAAGATTTACAAGAAATATTAGCGATCGCTCGTGAGGTAGGTTGGGGCGCAGCAGAGATACTGCGATCGTATTACGACGGCACAGCAAAAGACCCTAACTTAGAAATTCAATATAAACAAAATGAGCCTGTCACCGTTGCCGATGTAGCTGTGAGTCAATACATTTTGCAGAGGCTACAAGCAACTTTGGGTAACGAAGATTTTGCTTACATCAGCGAAGAAACTTATCAATCGTCAAGTAGTGGTAGAAAGGCTTCTGCCCCTTGGGTATGGATAATTGACCCTTTGGATGGCACACGAGATTTTATCGAAAAAACTGGAGACTATGCAGTTCACATTGCTTTAGTCAAGGAAACACGCCCAGTGTTGGCAGTGGTGGCAGTACCAGAGGCTCAAAAGTTATATTACGCTACCAAAGGCGGGGGTACATTTGTAGAAACCCGTGATGGTTCTGTTTCTTTACAAGTGTCTTCAGGTAAACGAATTGAGGATTTAACCTTAGTCGTTAGTCGCTCTCACCGCAACCAACGGTTAGATCATCTGCTACAAAATTTACCCTGTCAAAATCAGAAATCTGTGGGTAGTGTAGGCTGCAAAATCGCCACTATTGTTGAGCAACAGGCAGATATCTACATTTCCCTTTCCGGCAAGTCTGCGCCCAAAGATTGGGATATAGCCGCTCCAGAATTGATTTTAACAGAAGCCGGTGGTCAGTTTACTCACTTCGATGGCACGCCGTTGCAGTATAACACTGGTGATATCAATCAATGGGGAGGTTTGCTAGCTAGTAATGGTGAATATCACGAAGTACTGTGTAAGAAAGCAGAATGTATCTTAGCGCAATTTGACCATAGCTAATAGTGCATTTGAGAATGAATATTTTTTAAATTTCTTTTAAGATAGTTAATCATGGTATGATTAGCACAATCACCGAAATCTTTACTCTTTAGTCCACAGCTTAATTTTCAAAACACTAAATACCTAGGCGATCGCAAGTTAATTACGATTTCCGATTAAAAGTGTAACTTTAATATAGTACAAGCAAAAAAAGCCAGTCTTTAGAAAGTCTGCAAACCGTCTTTAAAGGTTTGATTTGTGAATAAAATTCACTATCAGGCAATATTCAAAGGCTGAAGGCTGTGCTACACTCATGGACATAAAGATTATTTTCGGTTGAGTAACTCGTTTTGATTTCTAAAAACCGTCTCTCCGAATTTAACTCTCTACACTCCCTGAATTCGGAGATTTCTATGTCAATTTACGTCGGAAACCTGTCCTATCAGGTTACAGAAGAGGACCTAAAGCAGGCTTTTGCAGAATACGGAACAGTAAATCGTGTTCAACTACCCACAGATCGGGAAACAGGCCGGCCGCGTGGGTTCGCTTTTGTGGAAATGGAATCAGACACACAAGAACAAGCTGCCATAGATGCACTTGACGGTGCTGAGTGGATGGGACGTGATTTGAAAGTGAACAAAGCTAAACCTCGTGAGGAAAGAAGCGGTTCTCCTCGTGGTAGCTGGGGTGGCGGTAATGCCCGCCGCAACAATAATCGCTACTAAGTCAATTCGTTAAAGTTTCACATCTAGAGTCTCCAGCAGAATAAAGCCTTTGGCTTTATTCTGCTGGAATATTTTATTTGGTATCTAACCTTGAAGTATTCATCCACATGTATTCTTCCTCTATCTCCATACCTATAAAGTTAAAGTATTGTAGATATTATTAGCCTGCAATCCCTGGCTCTGGATTTTGAAAAAATGTTACGACTTTATCATTTATTACTAGGCTCTATTTTGCTGGTGTCAATACCGATAGGAGCCAAATTTGTTCTACCCCAATTTTCTCCACCCAAAGTAGTAAAAGCTCCTACCGTTGCCAAACTTCCCAACTCTAATCAGGGAAATATCTGGCAGAAAATCCTGGGAAGTGCTGCTGCTCCAACTAACTGGCAAGTTACTCCCTGTGAAGGAAATGCACCTCTGTTGTGTGTCTCCTCCCAAGGAAAACGTTTGGGTACAGTTGAGATTAACATTTACCCACTAGCAAACAATGAAGATTTCCGAAAAAAACTCTTAGCAGCTGGTATTCCAACTACTTCCCAAGTAAACTACCAAAATTCCAAGTACCAAACCCAGGTTTTACCAGTACTTAAGACTTGGGTTGTAGATCACTACGCTGCGTTTGCGAAAGATCGTCAGGGTAAATATGGAAAACAGATTACATTCTCAGCTTACCCACCGCAATCAGTACCCATTGGTAAGCTTCAAGGAATCCGCTATGGGTTTGCCGGATTTAAGCAACAAGGTGGAGTACAAGAGCAACATATCGGTCATGTTGCCTTTGATGGCAGTAAACTTTACGTAATTACTACTGCATTTGACACAGGTACGCAAACAGGTACTTTTGATAAACTGGAAAACTTGGCTATTTTTCAACCTTACTTGTATGCGATGGCAGCAGATTTGCATTTACCCCAATAGGCCTTGGGTTAGGAGGTTACAGGTAATAGGGAATAATTTGTCCCCTGTAACCTTGTAACCTTCTTCAATCACTCATCAACCTAAATCTCAGCCACCGCGCGTTCAATCAAGCGATGTGCTAAAGTTTGCGTCCCAGTGTGTTCATAATAATTTGTTGCTACATCCAGGAATGCTGCGAGGTAGTCCAACTTGTCATCAGCAATATCGGTAAAACTTTGCAAGTTGTGGACAACCTTTTGCGGCGTTAAATTATTGGCGCTAACCAACCCACTCATCCAACCTTTAACAGAGTCAAAGCTTTCGCCGATAAAGTTAAGTTTACTGCCAGCATTGTTCCCTGGAATCACATCTTTGATGTTTTGGAAAGTCGAGTTTTGTTCTAACTCCTGTGGATTTGTTTGATTCAGCCCAGATATCGCTTTGCTGATAAAATCTGGGCCCAAAGGTATCAAACCATCAACGCAAACTAACGCCACCATGCGGATCAGTGACTCACCACTATACTCTCCTAAAGAGGCGACAAAATCCCCAATACTGTCTCCCGGAATGCCGTTAATTTGACAGAAGGCTACCAACTCAGCCACTAATTTTAATGTCAAATCAATGGTTTGGGCTTTATCTGGTTTGGGAGTGACAGAGTTTAAAAAACCCAACAGAGGAATTTTTTCGCCGACTTTGTTAGCTAAAGCTGCTGCACCAAGCGCTTTATCGGTATTATCAACAGTTTGATATAACCACAAGGCTCTTTGGTATCCTTGGGATTTATCGTTAAATAGATAAATCGCTCTTTCGCCAATTTGCTGAATTAAATCTTCGTCGTCTTCGCCAGTGACTTTCTTGATAGTGTTGACAAAGCCGACGGTATTTTGCCACTCTCCAGGAGCAACAAAATCGAGAGACTTCAACATAGAAACAGTCAAGCCGCCAGTTGGCAATTGATCAACCAACTCAACAATCGATTTGCTCACAAAAATCTCCTTATTTAGGTTTTATGATCTGAATGTTAGTAGTGGAAATCATTTCAGGTTAGCCAAACCATTAAGATTAAACTTCTCTAACCAATCTTCGCGATCGCTAGCTGTAAATGATGAATCACGAGAAAGTGCTTTTACTTGGTACTTACCTACCAAAATTGCAGTTTGCGTTTTACCAACTTCTACTGCGGGATAACCGCCAATTTTTTTAGTGCTTTTCGAGAACTTTGCCGCTGCACTGGGTGTGCTAGTGGTATCAGAAATAGACAGCACCGCTATATCTTTACCGCCTTTTTTCAACTTTGCTTCCGCAAAGCCTTTTTTCTCTTGGGTATAGACGCGTTGGTAGCCATCACCAGCTTTTGGGAAAAGTTTATTAAATTCGCTACCCTGAGTTGCGGTTTTAGCTACCGATTGACCGCTTTTTTGTTGAGTGCTTTCTTTTTGTGCCTGGTCAAAACGTCCAGGTGTTTTTGGACTACAGGCTGTTGTCAGTAGTACCACTGACAGCAACAAAGCGGCTACTACCCTACGCCCACGGTGTAAAATCATTTTTGGCTTCTCCTTATACTTGAGCTTTGAGGCTATTATCTACGCTGCTAGCAATTATTACTCGTTATGACCCGTTATTAATTGTAAAATTTACTTTTTGATATTATTTCCTAAGTTCTCAACTATAACGATCATTTTTGCACTTTAAATTAACGTAGCAATTAACCCAATGCAAAAACGCCCCCCCTTTTGGGAGAGCGTCTTTTATTTATAGAAAATCGTGAAGAGCGTATCTCAGATTATGATTAACCGTTGATAGCAGGAGCAGTAAGAGCAACAGGAGCAGAATCGCCAGCAGC
>NZ_JAVRCS010000006.1:0-256000 GCF_034530635.1 Nostoc sp. EspVER01 | reverse complement strand
CGCCCAGATTTAACTGAGAGGTGCGGGGAATAATATCCCCCATCGACTCAACCAAAACAGTAATTAAAATAGTCAGGAGAAGTCAGCGCACTGACTCCTCCTGACTACAACAAGGTATTAACAACAGAAGAAGGTGCGATCCCATTTTGGGAATCGATGACAGTTGTGCCGGGATTTTGTTGGTGTGTCTCTTCCTTGGCTAAACCACGCAGCTTAATTAACTTAATCGCGCGAGTAACGCTTTCTGGCAAAATTACCACCAGGCTGTTATCAGGAGCCATGTCTAAGCCTTTATTGATCGCTTGGGTTTCATCCAGAATTGATTCATAGCGGCTATCAGGCTTAACTTCTGTGATGCCTTGAATAATTAACTGGGCAGCTGATCCCCGTAGTCGTCCCCGTGTATCATCGTCTTCTTTAATGATGATGTAATCAAAAATTTGCGCTGCTAATTTGCCCAAAGTAACAAAATCTTCGTCGCGGCGATCGCCTGGGCCACCAATTACGCCAATCCGTTGTCCTGTAGTCCAGTTCCGCACAAAGGAGCCTACAGCTTCGTAACTGGCTGCGTTGTGGGCATAGTCCACCAAAGCGTGGTAGTTGCCTAAATTAAATAAATTCATTCGTCCCGGCGTTTGACTAACTGAAGCCCGGAAGGTCTTCAAACCAGCACGAATCTGCTCAATTGTGACGTTTTGCACAAACGCTGCCAAACTTGCTGCTAAAGCGTTGGCAATCATAAACGGCGCACGTCCGCCCATTGTTAAAGGTATATTTTCAGCTCTTTCTATGCGGTGTGTCCAATCACCTTTAACAATTGACAAATAGCCATTTTCATATACTGCCGCTACTCCACCCTTTTGGATGTGCTTCCGCACTAATTCCGAATCGGGGTTCATGGTGAAGTAAGCAATATTAGCTTTAGTTTTTTCTGACATAGCAGCGACGCGGCGATCGTCGGCGTTAAGTACCGCATAGCCATCAGGGAATACAGCTTCGGCTACTACGCTCTTGAGATTAGCTAACTGCTCAATGGTATCTATATCGCCGATTCCTAAGTGGTCGGATGCTACATTCAATACCACCCCTACATTTGCGGCTTCAAAGCCCAATCCAGAGCGAAGAATGCCACCGCGAGCCGTTTCTAGTACTGCTACTTCTACTGTGGGATCTTGGAGGATGACGTGGGCACTTTGGGGGCCTGTATTATCGCCAGATTCTACTAAGTAATCACCGATATATGTCCCATCAGTTGTAGTATAACCTACTACTTTCCCCGTCTGTTTATAAATATGTGCTAGTAGTCGAGTAGTGGTGGTTTTGCCATTAGTACCCGTGATACTGAGGATGGGAATTTGGCTAGATTGCTCGTTAGGAAACAGCATATCCATCACTGCGCCAGCGACGTTGCGGGGAATGCCCACACTTGGGGCAACGTGCATCCGAAAACCGGGAGCGGCGTTAACTTCAACAATCACGCCATCTACTTCCCGCAGAGGACGGCTAATATCTGTGGTGACGATATCGAGTCCGGCAATATCTAAACCGATAATCTTGACTACTCGTTGTGCCAACCAAAGATTTTCTGGGTGAATTTCATCGGTACGGTCAACGGCACTACCACCTGTACTCAAGTTGGCTGTTGCTCTGAGATAACAAATAGTGCCCTTGGGTGGCACGCTATTTAGGGTGTAACCTTGCCTTTCTAGCAGTTGATAGCTGGTGCGGTCTAGTTCAATCTTGGTCAGGACGTTATCATGTCCTTCACCGCGATTTGGATCAAGGTTTGTTTCTTCAATCAGTTCGGCAATGGTGGATCTGCCGTTGCCAATGACATGAGCCGGAACACGTTCGGCTACTGCTACTACTTTGCCATTTACCACTAGTACCCTGTGGTCGCGTCCAACGTAATATCTTTCGACAATAATTGACCGGGAAACTTGTCTGGCAGCTTCATATCCGGCTTCAGCTTCTTCCCAAGTTCTGATATCAATGGTGATCCCACGTCCATGATTGCCATCTAGTGGCTTGATAACGATGGGATAGCCGCCAACGAATTCAATTGCTTGTTCTAAATCGTCTAAGAAGTTGATTACTGTACCTCTGGGTACTGGCGCACCAGCAGCAGCGAGGATGCGTTTAGTGGCTTCTTTGTCGCAAGCTAGTTCTACACCCAGAATGCTGGTGTTATCAGTCATTGTCGCCTGCATCCGCTTCTGGTTCACGCCGTAGCCTAGCTGAATTAAAAAGCGGGCTTCCAGGGACATCCAGGGAATGCCTCTTTTTTCTGCTTCTTTGACGATCGCTTCGGTGGAAGGGCCTAAAGAAGCATCACGGGTGAAGTCTTTCAGGTCTTGGATATCTTGCTCTAATTCTGCTTTGGGATAACGGCCTCGATCGACGATACTCTGGCACAGCCGTACTGCGGCTCGTCCAGCGTAGCGTCCCGCTTCCTCATTCAGATATTCGATTACTACTTGATAAATTCCGGGTGTGGCAGTTTCGCGGGTGCGACCAAAGCCGACATGCATACCAGCTAATTCTTGGAGTTCTAAGGCTACGTGTTCCACTATGTGGCCAATCATAGTGCCTTCTTTGACTCGCATTAGAAAACCACCACGACAGCCAGGCGAACAATAGTGGCCCTCCAGACTTGGCAGCGCCTCAACTAATCCTTCATAAAAGCCAGGGATTTCATTCGAGGGCGTCTCGCCAAGGGTTTCTAAATCGAGGCGCATGACGATCAGTTTGTGGCGTCGAATGCTCCAATAGTTTGGGCCGCGTAAGGTCTGGATCTTGAGGATTCTCATGGGAATAGGTAGATGGAGATTCGGAACCAAAATTCTAGTTTCTTACTGGAATTGACCGCTAAACTGTTCGTTATAAACAGTTTTTTCTTTTTACATGGTATTCTTATCATTTTTCTACGGTAAGAAATAATAAATGTGCGGTCAACTCAGTGTAACCTCAGATACTCTATCCCGTCAGCTGGAGATTCGGTGTACAGCAGGCAATACAGTCCGCTGGTACAAGTGGAAGCGATCGCCGTAGCTGAGGATATGGAGACGTAAATTATGTACTGTTAAGGGTTCATTAGCACCGACATGAGGTTCGTTGGTATGGGTCAGCTCAGTGGGATCAACAATGGTGACACTGCCTTTGCCCATAACTTGTAGCCAACCATCACGTTCAAACACTGCACAAGTATCTTCGTCAATGCCAATACCTAAGCGATCGGGATGAGCTGAGATCGCACTAATCAGTCGCCCCATCCGATTACGGTTATGAAAGTGTTGGTCAACGATTACTTCCGGAATAAATCCCAAACCCGTTGCCATATCCACTAGGGAACGATTGGGCGTCTCTCCACTACCGCCGCCAGCAATCATGTGATGCCCCATCACCGCCGCTCCTGCACTGGTGCCTGCTAACGTCAATTGCCCTGCTCTCACCCGCTGGCGAATAATTTCCATTGCTGGCGTATCTGCCAATACGCCACAAAGACGCAGCTGGTCTCCTCCTGTCAAAAATACCCCGCTACAGGCTTCTAAGGATGCTTTGATCTGGGAGGCTTCACACTGTTCTCGTTCGCGGATGTCTAAAATCTCTACCTTCTGGGCACCCATTTCTTCAAAAATGCGAATATACCGACCACCAATGATAGCGGGTTCGCGAGAGGCAGATGGAATAATTGTAATATAAGCCTTACTAGCGCCGGCACGTCCAAAAAAAGTTCGTAGGATTTCGCGCCCATGAACTTTATCTTCTGCACCTCCGATAACCAGAACGGCGGTTTTAGTTGCTTGGGGTGTCCTCATTTCTAGCGATTTAGCTTGTAATTGCGGCATTTTGGTTCTCCTGTCAACAACTTCAGGTGAATTTAACAAGGTTCAGTTGCCTGATGATTTTTGCGCTTTGCTTCTTCGAGAGGACACTTTTTGGAAGTTTGGAACTGGGGAAAGCCACTCTCCAAATTCTCGCTTAACGCTCGCGTTGCCTCAGTCTAAACGTGTTTGTTCACATTCCTCAAAGCCAGCGCCTTGTTTTTCACCTGTCCACTTGTAGCAGGGCAAAATAGTCTTTAAGTGGCTATATTCCCCCTTTAGGATTGGGGAAGAGCAATTAAGACTACGCTTTTTTCTGAGGCTGGCTCGATGCATCCTGGAAGTTGTTAACTTGATATGATTATTAATTTAAATGTAGTTGTGACAACATTTAAACATAAATTAAGTAATTAGAAAAACTTTTGATCCCATCTAAAATCCAGGAGGTCTGGTAGTTTTAGATACTATTGATAAAGTTTAACTGGAGTTTAACCCGACCTTGGCTTGCTGGTGTTTGCTAGACATTCAAATTTAAGATTAGTGTCCTCGAATACGAATAACTGTGCGCTTTGATATAGTTACGCTTTTTCCTGACTGTTTTAACTCTGTTCTCAATTCTGGGCTGCTGGGTAAAGCCTTAGCCAAACAGATTGCCGAAGTGCATCTGATTAATCCACGGGACTTTACCACTGACAAGCACCGAAAAGTAGATGATGAACCCTACGGCGGCGGTGTTGGGATGCTAATGAAGCCAGAACCTATTTTTACCGCTGTAGAGTCGCTGCCGATTCTACCCCGAAGAGAAGTAATTTTGATGAGTCCACAGGGTCAAACAATCAATCAACCTCTTTTGAAAGAATTGGTGACAAATTATGACCAGTTAGTAGTTATTTGTGGACATTACGAAGGAGTGGATGAGAGGGTGCTACATTTGGTAACTCGTGAAGTATCCTTGGGCGATTTTATTCTGACTGGTGGGGAAATTCCAGCAATGGCTTTGATTAATGGCGTCGTGCGGCTGCTCCCAGGAACCGTGGCCAAAACTGAGTCCCTCATAGCAGAAAGTTTTGAAGAAGGGTTATTGGACTATCCCCAATATACTCGTCCTGCCGATTTTCGCGGTTTAAAAGTGCCTGATGTCTTGCTCAGTGGGAATCACGCCGCGATCGCAAAGTGGCGTTATGAACAACAAATTCAAAAAACCCGCGATCGCCGCCCCGATCTCTTGGAGAAATTGCAGCAGGGGGAGCAGGGGGAGCAGGGGAAGCAGGGGAGCAGGGGAGCAGGGAGAGAATAATAATTTCTAACTCTTGACCAATGACTAATAACTAATGACAAATGACTAAAATTCGTATTGGTAACGGCTACGATATTCACCAACTGGTGAGCGATCGCGCTTTGATTTTAGGTGGAATTAAAATTCCCCATGAACTCGGTTTATTGGGGCACAGTGACGCTGATGTGTTAACGCACGCGATTATGGATGCCATGCTTGGGGCATTATCTTTGGGGGATATTGGTCATTATTTTCCGCCTAGCGATCCTAAATGGGCGGGAGCAGATAGTTTAGTACTATTAAATCAAGTACATCAACTGATTCGGGATCGAGGCTGGCAGGTGGGAAATATTGACTCGGTGATAGTAGCAGAACGCCCAAAATTAAAACCACATATTCACAACATGCGCGACAAACTAGCGGCTGTTTTAGAATTAGAACCAAACCAAATTGGCATCAAAGCTACCACTAACGAAAAATTAGGCCCAGTTGGACGTGAAGAAGGTATATGTGCTTATGCTGTTGTCTTACTAGTTGTTTCAGAGTAACTTTTGTTTTAGTCTCTGATCGAGATATTGAAGACTGATTAAGATGGAAATAAATTTGGAATTATGAAATTTTTTAGACAAATTTTTCTGGCAATTAAATATTTTTGGTTGCCAATAATTTTGACTTCAGCAACAGCATTTACACTTACCGCTTGCAACCCCACTAACTTTAAAAGTGCCGCTGCTCAAATGCCGCAATTGGTAAGTGCCATTCTCAGCGATCCCAAAACTTTCAACTACCCTTTGAGTCAGGAATCTCCGAATGTTTTTCCTCTGATTTATGAAGGGTTAACTACTGAAAACCCCATAACTGGCAAAATAGAGCCTTCTTTAGCAGAATCTTGGGAAATTTCTGATGACAAATTACGATTTGTTTTTACCTTACGTAAGGAATTGAAATGGTCTGATGGAGAACCTTTAACAGCAGATGATGTAATATTTACCTTCAACCAAATTTACCTGAACGAAGCGATTCCCGCAGATGCTAGAGATGTGCTACGGATTGGTGAAAGTCGGGCTTTGCCAAAGGTACGAAAAATTGATGCTCTACGAATTGAATTCACAACTCCAGAACCATTTGCACCGTTCTTAGGAACTCTAGGACTGCCAATTTTGCCTGCCCATACTCTAGAACCATTTGTCAAGACAAAAGACCAAGAAGGTAAGCCCATCTTTTTGTCAAAGTGGGGTGTTGATACTCCTCCAGATCAAATTATCGTCAACGGCCCTTACAAGCTAGAGCGCTACGACACAAGTCAGCGTGTAGTCTTCAGGCGCAACCCTTACTACTGGCGCAAAGGGCCGAAAGGAGAACCCCAACCTTATATTGAACGGATTGTGTGGCAAATTGTGGAATCGACAGATACATCCTTGCTGCAATTTCGTTCGGGCGGATTAGATACTGTGGGAGTCTCACCAGATTATTTTTCTTTGCTAAAGGTGCAAGAAGATCAGGGAAATTTCAAAATTTTCAATGGTGGCCCAGCAACTGGTACAACGTTTATTTTATTCAATTTAAATAAAGGTAAAAGGGATGGAAAACCGCTGGTTGATCCAGTTAAATCGCGTTGGTTCAATACTGTAGAGTTTCGACAGGCAGTAGCCTATGCAATTGACCGACAAACAATGATTAACAACACTTTTCGTGGCTTAGGTAAACCACAAAATTCTCCAATTTCTGTGCAAAGCCCTTATTATTTGTCGCCAGAAGAAGGCCTTAAAGTTTATAACTACAATATAGAAAAGGCGAAGGAACTGCTACTAAAAGCAGGATTCAAATATAACAACAACCAACTAATTGATGATCGAGGAAACCGCGTTCGCTTCTCGTTACTCACCAATGCTGGTAACAAAATCCGTGAAGCAATTGGATCGCAAATTAAACAAGACCTGAGTAAAATTGGTATTCAAGTCGATTTCACTCCTCTAGCGTGGAATACTTACACAGATAAGCTGTCAAATTCATTAGACTGGGAAGTTTCTATGCTGGGTCTGACTGGTGGTTTAGAACCAAATGATGGGGCTAATGTCTGGTCTCCCGAAGGTGGATTACACATGTTTAATCAGAAACCCCAAGCTGGACAAAAGCCATTGCAAGGTTGGGAAGTGGCTCCTTGGGAAGCAGAAATTGCTAAGTTATACATTCAAGGAGCAAGGGAATTAGATCCAGTGAAGCGGAAAGAAATTTATGCCCAAACCCAAAAGATTACCCAAGAAAATTTACCGTTTATTTATCTAGTTAATGCTTTATCAATGTCAGCAGTGCGTAATCGCTTTGAAGGCATCCAATACTCTGCACTTGGTGGCGCATTCTGGAACATTCATGAAATTAAAATCACGGATTAATCATGGAGCATTATAGAGTATTGGGAATTAGTTATTGCACTACTGAAGAAATGACAAAGAACAAAGGGCTAATTACCAATGACTGATGAAAAAACTTTGCGATCGCTACTCGTTGCGGTTGCTAATGGTAAAGTTACCCCAGATACGGCATTAGACTCACTCAAAGACTTAACTTATGAATCTGTAGGTGAATTTGCCAAAATTGACCACCATCGCCAGCTAAGAACTGGTTTCCCAGAGGTGATTTGGGGCCCTGGTAAGACTCCAGACCAAATTGCTCAAATTATGGAAGTGATGCGCCTCCGTAATCCTGTAGTCATGGCAACCCGCATTGAAGCAGCAGTTTATGCCGCACTGCAATCAAAAGTTAGTGGTTTGCGATATTACGAATCGGCGCGAATTTGTGCGATCGCTCCCCCTAGCATCGAACCACAATTCCAGGGTAAAATTGGCATTCTTTCTGCTGGTACTGCCGATTTACCCGTTGCTGAAGAAGCTGCTGTCACTGCTGAACTTTCTGGTTTTCAGGTACAGCGTCTCTGGGATGTTGGCGTTGCTGGGATTCACCGCTTATTAAGTAACCGCCACCTGATTGAGTCAGCATCAGTGTTGATTGTCGTGGCGGGGATGGAAGGCGCTTTACCCAGCGTTGTTGCAGGTTTAGCGAGTTGTCCCGTGATTGCCGTACCCACCAGCATCGGCTATGGCGCAAGTTTTGGTGGTTTAGCACCTTTATTGACAATGCTTAACTCTTGTGCTGCGGGAGTAGGTGTAGTAAATATCGATAATGGTTTTGGTGCAGCAGTTTTGGCGGGACAGATTTTGCGGACTGCCGAGAAATTGCGGTTGGCATCGGCTACATCTTGAGTTAAGACATTGAAGTTACATCCAATATTTCAGTAAATATCAGTAATTAATGTAAATAATAAACTGATGCTGAAATTTGCCACCCTTAACTTCTTAATCACAAAAGATGAGCAATTACAGCGATTTGACATCTCAGTTTCTTTGGCATTTGCCTGTAAATTGGACAGCCCTAGCACAAACAATCACCGATCCAAACGTTATGGGTCAGATGCAAAAAGCTTGGAGCCACTTTATACAAACAGGTCAAGTATGGGCATTGTTGATTGGTTTAGTCATTGGCTATATGATTCGGAATCTAACTAGCTACGGTTAAATTTAAAAGTTAGGAGTTGAAAGTGAGGAGTGAGAAGTTAGGAGTCAAAAACTCATAATTCCTCACTCTTAACTCTTAACTATCGCCCACCTTTTCATAATTTATGACCAAAAAAGAAACTTGGAGCCAGCGATTTGAATCAGCGTTGCACCCAGCGATCGCTCGTTTTAATGCCAGTATAAGTTTTGATATTGAATTAATCGAATACGATCTCACTGGTTCTCAAGCTCATGCCAAAATGCTTGCTCACACTGGCATCATCTCCCCAGAAGAAGGAGAGCAACTGGTTGCCGGTTTAGAACAAATTCGCCAAGAGTATCGCCAAGGTAAATTTCAGCCTGGTGTCGATGCTGAAGATGTGCATTTTGCAGTTGAACGCCGACTGACAGAAATTGTTGGCGATGTAGGTAAAAAGGTGCATACAGCGCGATCGCGTAATGACCAAGTTGGTACTGATACCAGACTCTACCTGCGCGACCAAATCCAACAAATCAAAAGCGAATTGCGAGAATTTCAAGGTGTTTTACTAGATATAGCCGAAAAGCACGTTGAAACTCTAATTCCTGGTTATACCCACCTCCAACGCGCCCAACCCGTGAGTTTAGCTCATCACCTCTTGGCATACTTTCAAATGGCGCAACGTGACTGGGAACGCTTGGGAGATGTTTCTCGCCGTGTGAATATTTCACCTTTGGGATGTGGTGCTTTAGCAGGAACTACTTTCCCTATCGATCGCCACTACACAGCCAAACTATTGAATTTTGACGATATTTATGCTAACAGCCTCGATGGAGTGAGCGATCGCGATTTTGCGATCGAATTTTTGTGTGCTGCTAGCTTGATTATGGTTCACCTCAGCCGCCTTGCAGAAGAAGTCATTCTTTGGTCATCTGAAGAATTTCGCTTTGTCACCCTGAAAGATAGTTGTGCTACAGGTTCCAGTATCATGCCCCAAAAGAAAAATCCCGATGTCCCAGAATTGGTGCGGGGGAAAACGGGACGTGTATTCGGTCATCTCCAAGCGATGTTAGTCATTATGAAGGGGCTACCCCTGGCATATAACAAAGACTTACAAGAAGATAAAGAAGGTCTATTTGATAGCGTTAATACAGTCAAAGCGTCTCTAGAAGCGATGACGATTTTGCTCAGGGAAGGCTTAGAATTTCGTACCCAGCGGTTAGCATCAGCTGTGGCGGAAGATTTTTCTAATGCTACCGATGTCGCAGATTATCTAGCCGCACGTGGCGTTCCTTTTCGGGAAGCTTACAACCTTGTGGGTAAGGTGGTAAAAACTAGTATTGCCGCAGGTAAACTCTTAAAAGATTTGAAATTGGAAGAGTGGCAACAACTACATCCGGCATTTGCAGCAGATATTTATGAGGCAATATCCCCTCGTCAAGTAGTGGCAGCCCGCAACAGTCACGGAGGTACTGGCTTTGTACAGGTAAACAAAGCACTCATAGCCGCCCGCGCTGAAATTGCTCAATAGAGGGACTGGGGAAAAGGAGACAAGGGGAGTTTTGGAATAAATCTCTCCCTTGTTTCCCTTATCTTTTCTCTATGCCCAATGCCCCAATCCCCAAAATAAATAAGGGCGTACAAATAAATGTGCGCCCTAAAAGATAAATAATCTAAATAAAAAGGCTTTAAGCAGAGAGCTTAGTCAGTGTCAGCTGCTGTTGCTGCGCCTTCTTCTTCTTCACTCTTCGGTGGTCTTTGTTGGAACCTTCTCTGCATTCTTCCTGTCGTAGTTCGTTTACGAAACTTTCTGGCATACGCCTGGTTACGTAGCGCCTTTTCTTTTTTCGGGTTACGGCGCTTGGCCATGTTCACCTCTATTAATAAACAACAAAAAAGTAGCAACTAGGCATCACGTAGGCAATATTAGCTACCAATGTTATTGATATACTTTTAACCTAGTGCAGCAATAAATACGCTTTAAACAGTGTACTAGTCTATCGCATTATACCTAACTTTGTCAATAAAAATTATGAATTTTCCCTGCTAGCAAGATGAAAAATTTCTTTTCTGAGATTCTAATCTATTAAATAGATTGGAAATTAGCTCATTAGTTGTTGTTCTTGAAACAAACCGATATTATTAAGAAATAATTCAGAAGGCATAGGTGGGTTTCAGTATAGAGTCTAAATATTTGATTTAGCTATCTTTAATTAATTGTAGGTTTTAAACCCGACTTAATTGCCTCTTATAAATTCAGAATTCATAATTTTGGATTTCGACTTATTATTCATATTATTTCTTTTAATGTGTTCTAAAAATCTATTAGTAACAGCTAGTTTCAACAGCACTAATGCTAGCTATCAACTGAAAATTTACCTGATTCAAGAAATATTATGTATATATAAACACAGTGCTTCTCTTGAAACTTGATGTTAGAATTGATAGTATTCTACGTAAATCGTGAGAATAAAATCTCAAGCCACAAACATTTTTGTATAAAACAAAACTCAGCAAAAATTTTATTAGTTGAGTCTATGTTAAGTGGTAGGGAACTATAGAATACAACACATAAATTTTGAAGATTGAACGTTATTGCTTTTTTTCCGGCAGCTGTAGAGTCCACACGTAGCTTATGGCGTATTGGACAAACAGTATTGGGTATAATATTTCGTCATCCCATTACTGGCACTAGTATCATCCCAATTTTACCCGATGGTCGGATTGTACTAATCCGGCGGCGCGACAATGGTCTTTGGTCATTGCCTGGAGGGATTGTGGATTGGGGAGAAGATATTCCCAATACAGTTCGTCGGGAATTGATGGAGGAAACCGGGCTAGAATTGGTGAAAATTAACCGTTTGGTAGGAGTTTACTCTGCACCAGACCGCGATCCCAGAATCCATTCAATTTGTATTGTGGTTGAAGCCGAAGTGTATGGGACAATGGAGATTCAAGACACTTTAGAAGTTATGGAAATCCAAGCTTTCTCTCCCAGTTTACTACCTTCAGAAAAGATGTCTCACGACCATACTCGGCAGTTGCAAGACTACTTGAATGGCTTGACAACACTGGCATAACAATATTTTTTTCATTAGTCATTAGTTATTTGTCAGATGCTAATGACTAATGACTATTTATTATGGTGCTTCAAGTTAACTACTAAATAAAATGGATACACTATTCCGTAACTCCCGGAGAAAGCTCTCGCAAGGGCTACTTTTCTGGCGTGAAGTCGGTGAAAAAACTCCTATAATTTTTTTACATGGTGCTTGGAATGAGAGCAGTCAATGGTTATCTGTGATGGAATCCCTTGCACAAGATTTTCATTGTTTTGCACCTGATTTGTTAGGATTTGGCGAATCAGAAAATCCCAATATCCACCATTCGATAGATTTACAAGTTGAATGTTTAGCTGAATTTTTGCAAGCTGTGAAGCTAGAAAAAGTATATTTAGTGGGGCATTCTCTTGGGGGTTGGATTGCTGCTAGCTATGCTTTAAAGTATCCAGAGAAAGTTGATGGTGTAGTACTGCTAGCACCAGAGGGCGTGGAGATAGCAGGACAAGAAGAATATTGCCAGAAGATGCGGCGATTATTGAATTATCCACCACTAGTAGTTAAATTGTTGCGATCGCTAACCCCCTTGACTAAAATCCTGGGTTGGCATGAAAAAATTGCGCAAGACTTGCAGTTGCGTCAAGCGCTACTGCCGTATCCCATAGGTTGCCAGTTACTTTTCAAACGGCGACAAGTAGAAATTGAGGCGGAATTACTGCACAAGCAGCTTTACATGATAGATGTCCCAGTTTTTATTTTACAAGGTGGCCAAGATACCCCAGATGCTTTAGCCAGAAGCCGTGTTTATGCTCAACTGATGCCGAAAGTGGAGTTGAAAATGATTGGCCATGCCGGAAATGACTTACCAGAATCTTGTGCTGAGGTTGTGGCGATAGATATTCGGGAGTTTATTCAAGGTATTTTAAAAAACCATAATTTCAACGAGTTAAACTAGCTCATTCAGAGTTTGTTGCCAATCCACTACACATATTCCTTTAATTCTATGCTATCTGGACTTTGGATTGTCTCTTTGCCGTGAAAAAGATGATTCCTATTCCTTATTCTCCATTACTAGTTCCCGCATTCCCAAAAAAATCAAATTTGGTTCCACAATTAAATGTGCTGCAATCGCAGGATATAAGGCTTGCAAATAGTTAATCAAGAAAGTGCGATCGCCCCCTTTAATCGCAACTTTTCCATCAGGAAATAAATCCTCCCACGCCTCAATAAAATCTTTAATTCCAGCTAATACTGTGTAAATTACTCCGCTTTGAATTGCTTCTTTAGTATTGAGAGCAAAACGTGCTGGTAGAGACGGAAAAGTTTGCATTTCCACAAATGGTAATTGTCCTGTTTGTTGACCTAGAGTTGTAAATTGCAAACCTAAGCCTGGCAAAATTGCACCTCCAACTAGACACTCATTAGCATCCGCAGCCGTGAAAGTTAGCGCTGTTCCAGTATCAATTACCATCATAGGAAAACCCCAAGTATTCCCTGCACCCCACAAAGCTAAAGCGCGGTCAATTCCCAGTGTGGGATACACGCCTTTTAGTGGTATTTGCTCTAAGGTAATAATGCGAACATTTGGGTAAGTTTGCCAAATAGCAGTTTGGCTGGGAACTACCGAGGCGAGGAGGACAGGACAGGGTGGCAGAGAGACAAAAGCGCAAAGGGGTGGAGTATTTGTGAGAAAATTACCTTGTTGATGGGGTGGAGAAATTGCTAGTAATAAATCATCTAGGGTTTGACATTCAGCTAGATGTTGTATGACAGACTCAGGGAAATAGTCGGTATCCCAAGCTGAGTAAAGTGTCTCGCCAATAAACAATGCCCAATGCAGCCGAGAATTCCCAATTTCTAAGGCTAGCCAAATTTCCTCTCTGTGCCTCTGTGGTTTCACACTTTTGATTTTTTTAAGTAAACTATAGATTTTTTAATAAAAATTAACATTCAAGCCGTGTCACAATAAAAGAAGAGGAACAAATACTCATTGTGTCAAGGAGGGAGTTATGGTAGCACTCACCGAAAAAACTGAAAAACGGCTCACCATACAGACTGTAGAGATTGCTCAAGAGACGACGGCTATTCGCTCTTTGGATTGGGATCGCGATCGCTTCGATATTGAGTTTGGTCTGCAAAACGGTACTACTTATAACTCGTTTCTCATCCGTGGAGAGCAGACTGCTTTAGTTGATACCTCCCACGAAAAGTTTCGTCAACTATACTTTGATACGCTCACCGGATTAATCAACCCAACAGAGATTGATTATTTAATTATCAGCCACACTGAACCAGACCATAGCGGTTTAGTTAAAGATTTGCTGCAAATGGCTCCAGAAATAACCGTTGTCGGTTCTAAAGTGGCGATTCAGTTTCTTGAAGATTTAGTACATCAGCCATTTAAACGGCGGATTGTGAAAAATGGCGATCGCTTAGATTTGGGCAATGGCCATGAATTTGAATTCGTGATTGCTCCAAATTTACATTGGCCGGATACCATTTTCAGTTTCGACCACAAAACCAAAGTTCTCTACACCTGCGATGCCTTTGGGCTGCACTATTGCTCAGATAGCACCTTTGATGAAAACTTAGCAGCGATCGAAGAAGACTTTCATTACTACTACGATTGCTTGATGGGGCCGAATGCCCGATCAGTTCTGTCTGCCATGAAGCGGATGGCAGAACTGAAAACCATCGACATGATTGCCACAGGACACGGGCCATTATTATCTCACAATGTTGAAGAACTAGTTGGACGTTATCGCACTTGGAGCCAAAGCCAAACCAAGGCAGAAACGGCAGTTGGAATATTTTACGTTTCCGAATACGGATATAGCGATCGCCTTGCGCAAGCAATTGCCAACGGTATCGGTAAAACCGGTGTCGCAGTGGAAATTGTCGATTTGGGATCTGAAGTAGATTTACAAGAACTGCGGGAACTAGTTGGCCGCTGTGCTGGACTAATCGTTGGATTACCTCCGGCTTCTGGTGCTTCTAGTATCCAAGCTGCACTCAGCACAGTTTTAGGAGCTGCCAAAGAAAAGCAAGCTATCGGCGTCTTTGAAACCGGTGGTGGCGATGATGAGCCAATAGATCCTTTGCTGAGTAAATTTCGCAATTTGGGTTTGACAACAGTTTTTCCAGCGATTCGGATTAAACAAACGCCCACAGAAAATACCTACAAGTTGTGTGAAGAAGCGGGTACAGACTTAGCTCAATGGGTAACACGCGATCGCACTATCAAAGCCATGAAATCCCTTGGTGCTGACTTAGATAAAGCATTAGGTAGAATTAGCGGCGGATTATATATTATTACTGCCAAAAAAGGCGATGTATCAAGTGCGATGCTAGCCTCTTGGGTTGCTCAAGCTAGCTTCAAACCATTGGGATTCTCCATTGCAGTCGCCAAAGATCGGGCAATTGAATCACTCATGCAAGTAGGCGATCGCTTTGTTCTCAATGTCTTAGAAGAAGGCAATTTCCAACCATTAATGAAACACTTTTTGAAACGGTTCGCCCCTGGTGCTGATCGTTTTGAAGGTGTGAGAACTCAGCCAGCCGAAAACGGTGCGCCCATACTCAACGACGCCCTCGCCTACATGGAGTGCGAAGTCATCAGCAGAATGGATTGCGGCGACCATTGGGCAGTATACAGCACAGTCTACGCGGGACGGGTTTCTAAACCAGAAAGTTTGACTGCTGTGCATCACCGTAAAGTTGGCAACCATTACTAAAAAGTTAGGAGTTAGGAGTTAGGAGTTAGGAGTTGTAGAGGCGAGTTTAACAAAAAATATCGTCTGTACAACGGAAGTTAAAAGATTTAGATTAACGACTTTCTTCAACTCAGAACTCAGAACTCAGAACTCCTAACTTAGAACTCAGAACTCAGAACTCCTAACTCAGAATTCAGAACTCCTAACTCTTAACTCCTAACTCTTGTTTTACCTATGTCAAAAAATAAACCCCGTGACGTTCAAGTTTTTCCCATTGCTACAGATACAAGAATACTGCGATCGCGCAGTTGGTCAAGGCTGAGATTTGAAATTGAATATGCTCTTGCTAAGGGTACAACTGCTAATTCTTATTTAATCGAAAGTGAGAAAACCGCCATCATCGATCCTCCAGGGGAAACGTTTACGCAAATTTATTTAGAAGCTTTACAGCAGCGTTTCCATTTTGAAGATTTAGATTATGTAATTTTGGGACACGTAAATCCTAACCGGGCTGCAACTTTAAAAGCTTTGTTAGAAATTGCCCCGCAAATCACCTTTGTGTGTTCTAATCCAGGGGCGATAAATTTACGTGCGGCGCTGGAAAATCCAGACTTGCAAATTCTCGTGATGCGGGGCGAAGAAACTCTAGATTTGGGTAATGGGCATAATTTACAATTTATTCCCATCCCCAATCCCCGCTATGCAGATCAACTCAGCACCTACGATCCACAAACAGAAATTCTGTACACAGATAAGTTATTTGGGGCGCACGTTTGCGGAGATCAGGTATTTGATGAAGGCTGGGAAGTATATAACGAGGATCGGCGCTATTATTTTGATTGCCTCATGGCTCCTCACGCCCGTCAAGTTGAAACAGCGCTGGATAAACTTGTCGATTTTCCTGTACGAATGTATGCCAATGGACACGGGCCTTTGGTGCGCTATGGCTTAATCGAACTGACCAAAGCTTATCGGGAGTGGAGTCAACAACAAACTTCTGCTGACTTGACAGTAGCGTTAATTTATGCATCAGCTTATGGGAATACGGCAACCTTAGCCCAAGCGATCGCTCGTGGGATTACAAAAGCTGGCGTCGCTGTAGAATCCATTAACTGCGAATTTACTGAACCAGAAGAAATCCGGGCGGCTGTGGAAAAAGCAGGTGGTTTCATCATTGGTTCTCCTACCCTTGGTGGTCATGCACCGACACCTGTACAAACAGCTCTAGGAATTGTGTTATCCACCGCTACTAATAATAAACTTGCTGGTGCTTTTGGTTCCTTTGGCTGGAGTGGGGAAGCGGTTGATTTAATTGAGAGTAAATTAAAAGATGCTGGCTATCGATTTGGTTTTGATACCATCCGCGTCAAATTCAAACCCGACGATGCCACCTTACAATTGTGTGAAGAAGCTGGAACCGACTTTGCCCAAGCACTGAAGAAAGCGAGAAAAGTGCGATCGCAGAGTCTTCCTGCAACAACTGTAGAACAAGCAGTTGGTCGGATTGTGGGTTCTCTTTGTGTTCTTACAGCCAAAGAAGGCGATCGCTCTAGTGCTATGTTAGCTTCTTGGGTATCTCAAGCCAGCTTTAGCCCACCTGGTTTAACCATCGCTGTTGCCAAAGACCGGGCAGTAGAAACACTGACGCATACAGGAAACAAATTTGTCCTCAACATCCTTAAAGAAGGGAATCATTTGGGATTGATGAAGCACTTCCTCAAACCTTTTGGGCCAGGACAAGACCGATTTGCTGATGTCGCCGCCCAAGAAACAGAAAGCGGTTCTCCCATACTTACGGATGCTCTAGCATATCTCGAATGTTCCGTACAAAATCGGATGGAATCTGGCGACCACTGGCTGGTTTATGCAACTGTCGAGAGTGGCAAATTGTTAGATACTGATGGCGTTACAGCTGTGCATCATCGCAAGTCGGCAACTCATTATTAATTTTAGGGCATTCTTCCATCGAATATTATCCAGAAAATTTCCGTTCAATACCCTAAATAAAGTTGTTGTGCGGAAAAATTCTATGATTGAGTCAATGCCACAAGCAACAAACGGCGAGACAGCATAATAATCTTGTTGCATCGCAAGCCGTCTTCTTCTGATAATCCAACGCTTTCTGTTAGAAATTATTACCATGACTTTACGTGAACTTGAAGATCAAGCACTGAGATTATCTGCCGAGGATCGTTGGCAGTTAATCAATACATTGATGCCATCGCTCCAACCAAAACTCCAGCCAACACCAAAGCCAAAGGGTTTAGCTGCGAGTTTAATTGGCATTGCAAAGACTGACACGCTGCCACCTACAGATGAAGAAGTGAAAGCCATGCTAGATGAGCGGTTGGTGCAAAAGCAAAAGTATCTGTAATGGGAGTTTTATAATTGAACTTCAGTCCCAAAGCGATCGCCTAATTCGCTACACATTTCTATTTTTTAGTCTTAACCGAGCAATATTGCTTTCAGATTTGCTCATAAGCAGATAAAAAATCTTCTCTTGATATACCTGCTTGAGTACAGATGGATCTCAACGTCGAACCTTTAATTTGAGAATGGTTAGGCATAGTCAGTGGAGTTTTTGTTCCATCTTCGTTTTCTCGCTCCATAACAATATGTTCCCGCTCTCTAATAACAGTAAATCCCAGAAATTCTAATGTCTTAATTACTTTAGTTTTAGATGCATCTACTGGAAATTTAATCATTAAATAGGAACCTCAGCTTCTGCCACAAAAGCTTCTAGGACTGGTGATTCCTCTTCTAAAACCTCTTGACCAAATATCTCTATATGGCAGTGGATAGCAGATTTAACATCAGCTAGTGCTTCTTCATAGCTGTCACCTTCACCAACTACAACCCCCTTGATACCCAAGGGATATGCTACGTAACCGTCATTATGTTTTTCAACAATAATTTTGATTGCTCTCATTGATTTTCTTTGTAGTCCCAACAATTAAAATTTGTGGTCTTAGATGAAGATGTGGCTCAGGCTTTCACCACACCAGAATTGGTTTGGTCAACAAAGTGTTAAGGGCATTGATTGAGTCAATGCCATAAGCAACAAAAAACATGACCTGATGCGTGGCTATTTGCTAAAGCTGTAAATTTGCTGCGTCTCCAAGCGATCGCTAATCGATGAAGGCAGTGTACCATCGGTGAATATCTGCCGATCTAGTTGGACTTGTAAATTACTCAAAGGATCGCAACCAGAAGAAATCAGAAATTCTAGTTTTTGGATGTATGGCAAAGTTGCGAGGTTGTCCAGAATTTGGAAGATAGCTTGTATATAAGGATGACCACTCTGCTGATACCAGTCACAGCTAGCAACTTTTGCCTGATCGAAACCCAAGTGTACTGTTAGAGATGGCTCGTCAAATATAGCGATCGCTAAGGGACGCGCTTCTTCCTGCAACAATAGATCGTTACTTTTCGCTAAGTGTCGCAGTTTCTCTAAGCGTTCATAACGTTCCGTCACAACTTCCGGGTCATCTTGCCAGTGGATTGCTACTGTCACCAGATAAGTCTGTAATAGCATGTGACCCAGCTTTTTCGCCTTTGTCGCCAGATAATAGGAATTGTAATCGGTTGCCTCAATTAACAATGGCACGCGATCAACTACTTCCAACCCATAACCCTTGACTCCAGCAATTTTGCGAGGATTATTGGTAATCAAGCGAATCTTTTTGATGCCCAAGTCCATGAGCATTTGTGCCCCCATACCGTAGTCTCGCAAGTCAGCAGGAAATCCCAAACGCTCATTAGCTTCCACTGTATCCAGTCCCATATCCTGCAACGAGTAGGCTTTCAGCTTATTAATCAAGCCGATTCCCCGCCCTTCTTGACGCAGGTATACAACTACACCTTGACCAGCAGCCTCAATCATTTTCAGTGCAGCTTCAAGCTGCATCCGACAATCGCAGCGCAAAGACCCCAAAGCGTCACCAGTTAAGCATTCTGAGTGCATCCGCACCATCACAGGCTCATCTTTGAAGTTAGCTGGATCGCCCTTGACAATTGCAACGTGTTCTGTATTATCCAGAGTATGGCGATAGGCGTAAATTTCAAACTGACCGAATTGACTAGGCAGTTTAGTAATCACCTCACGATACACTAAGCGATCGTGCTGTAGGCGATAACTTATTAAATCCGCAATACTAATAATTTTTAAATTGTGACGTTTAGCGTATTCAACTAACTGCTGCAACCGCGCCATTGAACCATCGGAGTTTTGAATTTCACAAATTACCCCCGCCGGGTATAGCCCTGCTAGTCTAGCTAAGTCCACAGCCGCTTCCGTATGTCCTGCGCGTTTGAGTACGCCTCCAGCCTTAGCGCGAATGGGAAAAATATGACCAGGACGACGTAAATCGGTAGGTTTTGTGGCTGGGTTAAGAGTAACCTGGATAGTTCGGGCGCGGTCTTCTGCTGAAATGCCTGTGGTGACACCTAATTCTGGCCCGGCATCAATACTGACAGTGAAAGCAGTTTGGTTAGTATCTGTAATGTTGCTTACCATCAAGGGTAAGTCTAGCTCGTCTAGGCGATCGCCTGTCATTGCCAAACAAATTAGTCCTCTCGCTTCCACCGCCATGAAATTAATCATGTCGGGTGTGGCAAATTGGGCAGCACAAATTAAGTCGCCTTCATTTTCTCTATTTTCATCATCTACCACTACAATGACGCGACCAGCTTTTAGGTCTGCTAAAGCGGCATCAATCGAATCAAATTTAAAAGCTTGGGTAGGATTAGGCTGTGACACAGAAAGATTTCCAGCTATAAACGTAAATTTTTTTAACAATTTCTTCTTTTAGATTGTAGCTCCTTTATAAGGCAGAGAAGTAGACTAGCAATGATTTGATAACGGGGCAAAAATTTTTGCTATTAAAAGCGGCGATAAAGTGCAGCGACATGAAATTAAGCATGAAGGGGATGAGGAAGAATAATAATCGTTTCTTTGCTCCCCTACCTCCTCAGAACAAAGTAGAGGGGTTTAAGACGTTTTGTGCGCTGTGCGTCTGGTCGCTGATATTGTTGATAGCTGAGAACGAATTAACCATTCATGGGATAAGGATTTCAGATCATGGGCAAATTTAGACGCGTACCCGTTGGGATTGTTGGCGCGTCGGGCTATGGCGGAGTGCAGTTAGTGCGATTACTGATGGATCATCCAGAAGTTGAACTGGTTTATTTAGGAGGTGAAAGCAGTATCGGAAAATCCTTCGGGGATCTCTACCCGCATCTGGCTCATGCAACTAACCTGCTAATAGAAGCGGTAGAACCAGAAATAATTGCTCACCGCTGTGAAGTAGTTTTCCTTTCTTTACCAAATGGTCTGGCTTGTCAAATAGCACCCAAACTGTTGGAAAAAGGATGTAAAGTACTAGATTTGAGTGCAGACTATCGGTTCAGTGATTTGACAACTTATACAAATTGGTATGGTACAGAGAGAAGCGATCGCACAATTGCAGCGACAGCAGTTTATGGATTACCAGAACTTTATCGCGATCGCATTGCCGAAGCTCAACTCATTGGCTGTCCTGGTTCCTATCCCACTGCTAGTCTCCTTGCACTTTCGCCACTCTTAAAGCAAGGTTTAATTGTACCAGAAACAGCTATTATCGATGCCAAGTCAGGCACATCTAGCAGTGGACGACAGCCTCAAACCAACTTATTACTAGCTGAAGCAGACAACTCGATAGCAGCTTTCAACGTCGGTCGTCACCGTCATACCCCAGAAATTGAGCAAATTTGTAGTGACTTAGCTGGTCACGAACTCATGATTCAATTTACACCGCATCTTATCCCAATGGTACGCGGGATTTTGGCAACGGTATATGCCAAAATGAGCGATCCTGGTCTAGTGCGAGATGACTTAATCACAATTTTCTCAGCCTTCTACCGCAACTCTCCTTGGGTGAAAATCTGCGGTAGCGGCATTTACCCGCAAACCAAGTGGGCTAATGGCAGTAATCTTTGTTATATCGGTGTAGAAGTTGACCCGCGCACAAGTCGCGTAATTGTCATGTCAGCAATTGACAATCTAATTAAAGGACAGGCGGGCCAAGCTATTCAGTGTCTAAACCTGATGATGGGCTGGGATGAAACCTTGGGGTTGCCCAAACTTGGTTTTTATCCGTAAATCAGTTAGGAGTCAAAAGTGATGAATTATGAATTAAAAACTCTTAACTCCTAACTCCTAACTCCTAACTTTTAACTCTACTTTGGTCCTAACCCCACAGCACCAGCATAAACGGCGCGATCGCCTAGTTCATCTTCAATTCGCAGCAAGCGATTATATTTTGCTACGCGTTCGCTGCGACAGAGGGAACCTGTTTTGATTTGACCGGCACGGGTTGCTACAGCTAAATCAGCGATCGTTGTATCTTCTGTTTCACCAGAACGATGGCTAATTACTGAACGGATACTATTGCGAGTTGCCAAATCAATCGTTTCCAAAGTTTCGGTAAGAGAACCAATTTGATTGAGTTTAATCAAAATGGCATTAGCGGCTTTTTCTTGGATACCTCTTTGCAAGCGAGTAGCGTTGGTAACAAACAAATCATCCCCTACCAATTGCACCCGCGAACCTAACTTCTGGGTAAGTAATTGCCAACTTTGCCAATCTTCTTCGTGCAAGCCATCCTCAATTGACACAATTGGGTATTGATCAACCAGTTGTCCTAAATAATCAATAAACTCAGCCGGAGCATGAGGTTTACCATCGTAAACATACTGACCATTCTTGTAAAATTCACTAGCCGCCACATCCAACGCCAAAGCTACTTGTTCCCCTGGTTTATAACCAGCTTTCTTAATGGCAGCAACCAGCAATTCTAAAGCCACCTGGTTAGATTCTAGGTTAGGGGCAAAGCCGCCTTCATCGCCCACACCAGTAAGCAAACCCTTCTCATCTAATACTTGACTGAGGGTAGCAAACACCTCTGCACCCCAGCGCAATGCTTCTCGAAAGGAAGTTGCACCAATTGGGACAATCATAAACTCTTGAAAATCTACGTTATTTGAAGCGTGTGCGCCACCGTTAATCACATTCATCAATGGCACTGGTAGCAAATTCGCTAAAGGGCCACCCAAATAGCGATATAGAGGAATATCTAGAGATTCAGCACCAGCTTTGGCTGCTGCTAAGGAAACCCCCAAAATCGCATTCGCGCCCAAATTGGATTTGTTAGGAGAACCATCTATGGCGATCATCGTGCGGTCTAGGAGTTCTTGGTTGAGGACATCCAAGCCTAGTAATTTTGGTGCAAGTGCTTCCTTGACATTTTGTACTGCCTTGAGTACGCCTTTTCCTCCATAACGGCTTTTATCGCCATCACGCAGTTCGTGGGCTTCAAAAGTGCCAGTCGAAGCACCACTGGGAACTTGTGCTAGTCCGACAACACCATTGGCTAAATGCACTTCGGCTTCAATTGTCGGTCTACCGCGTGAATCAAGAATTTCACGGGCTGCGATCGCCTCAATGGCAGTATCTAGAAATTTACTCATCTGTACTTTATCCTTTATTCGAGTGTGTTACGCATCCAGTCCAGTTGCCTAACCCAATCGCTAGCATAGGCGTTTAAGAGACTTTATTGGCTGAGATTAAAGAAGATTTCCATTAATGGAACAGGGATCAATGCCAAAATACCAAAAATGTCTAAGGAATGTTTATCCTGTCCTTTGAATTCTTTCTCTGATGGCATTTTTACCTTAAGACTTTGAGCTAGGTAAAATGTTGGCAGAGAATAACACTAAATCAATTACAGAGAAAAGGTCAATATGCGATTACTACACACAATGCTGCGGGTGGGCAACCTTGAAGAGTCCTTAAAGTTCTACTGTGAAATTCTAGGAATGAAATTACTGCGCCGAAAAGATTATCCGGGAGGAGAATTTACCCTGGCTTTTGTTGGCTACGGCGACGAAAGCGACAACTCGGTGATCGAACTAACCTATAACTGGGGCGTGGAAAAGTACGAATTGGGTAATGCTTACGGTCACATTGCCCTTGGTGTTGATGATATTTACACTACGTGTGAAGAAATTCGCAATCAAGGTGGTAAGGTTGTACGCGAACCAGGGCCAATGAAACATGGTTCGACAGTAATTGCATTTGTAGAAGATCCTGACGGGTATAAACTAGAACTGATTCAACTAGGAACTCAAGGGTCAGCAGTCAAACAGGAATCGCAAGAGCAACTAGTGAGTCAGTAATTCGGATTTAGATCCCCGACTTCTTGAATAAATCGGGGATATGGGCAGCAAGTTTTGCTTAAGATATATCTTGAAAAGTTGAACTAGACGCGGGAGATTGACTTTTGCCACACATTGACATTTCATGCCGGTAAACCCGAACGCGCGAGACTTTTCGATTTTTGCCTCCCCTTTTTCGGCGGGTTAAGTGATCTCCTCTGCGTAAATCTTATTAGTATTACCTCCATACTCTTGTTGATGAGCAACACTAATAGCGACGCCGAATAGCCCGTCGTAGCGATCGCTCCAATAACACCATCTGGCAAAGTCCGTTCAGAACAGTGTTTTCGTTTTAAATTAGGAAATAGGTAATGAATTAAGCTATCGCCAATTAGCAATGCAAAATTGCCACCGGAGATACACGCGGATATCCGCTGACAATGTTTGGATAATTAGGGACTAGGGACTGGAGACTTAATTTTCTTACCAATCCTTAAGTAATCAGACAGAATTAATTACACAAGTTTTTTCCTGTAACCTGTAACCTGTTCCCTATCTCCACCAATGAATTTAATTGTGTCCGACTACTTAATACCCAATTCCACTCCATAAACAACTAAAAATCAAAATTCCAAAATTCTAAAGATGCAACCTACAGATCCAAATAAATTTACTGATAAAGCCTGGGAAGCGATTGTTAAATCTCAGGATATAGTCCGTGCTTATCAACAACAGCAACTAGATGTTGAACATTTAATTATTGCTCTGTTAGAAGAACCAACTAGTCTAGCTATACGTATCCTGGCTCGATCTGAGGTAGATCCAATCCGCTTGCAGCAACAGCTAGAAGCTTTTACCCAACGACAGCCCAAAGTTGGTAAAAGCGATCAACTTTACCTTAGCCGCAATTTAGATATTTTACTAGACCGAGCCGAGGAAGCTAGAGTCAGGATGAAAGATTCCTACATTTCCGTGGAACACATACTTTTGGCCTTTGCTGAAGACGATCGCATTGGACGAAAGATCCTCAAAGGCTTTAGTGCGGATGCACCTAAACTTGAAGCTACTATCAAAACGGTTCGCGGTAGCCAAAAGGTGACAGATCAAACCCCAGAATCCCGCTACGAAGCCTTACAAAAATTTGGTAGAGATTTGACAGAACAGGCAAAAGCTGGAAAACTCGACCCGGTGATTGGGCGGGATGATGAAATTCGGCGGGTAATTCAAGTCTTGTCTCGTCGTAGCAAAAATAACCCCGTACTAATTGGTGAACCGGGGGTAGGTAAGACTGCGATCGCCGAAGCATTAGCACAACGGATGGTAAACGGTGATGTTCCTGAATCTCTGAAAAACCGCAAATTGATTTCGTTGGATATCGGCAGTTTAATTGCTGGAGCAAAATTACGAGGTGAATTTGAAGAACGCCTAAAAGCAGTTCTCAAGGAAGTTACTGAATCTAACGGTGACATTGTTCTGTTTATTGACGAACTGCACACCGTAGTCGGCGCAGGTTCTACTCAACAAGGAGCAATGGATGCGGGAAATTTACTCAAACCAATGCTGGCGCGAGGAGAACTGCGTTGCATTGGCGCTACTACCCTAGACGAGTTCCGCAAACATATTGAGAAAGACGCTGCCCTAGAACGCCGCTTCCAGCAAGTATTTGTGGATCAGCCAAGTGTGGAAAATACTATTTCCATTCTGCGGGGATTGAAAGAACGCTATGAAGTCCATCACAACGTCAAAATTTCTGATTCGGCTTTGGTAGCAGCAGCCACTTTATCAGCACGTTATATTAGCGATCGCTTCCTACCAGATAAAGCTATTGATTTGGTGGATGAAGCAGCAGCACAATTGAAAATGGAGATTACCTCCAAACCAGCCGAATTGGAAACCATTGATCGCCGCCTCATGCAGTTAGAAATGGAAAAGCTGTCATTAGCTGGCGAAGAAAAGGGTACTCCTCAAACGAAAGAACGTTTAGAGCGCATTGAACAAGAAATCGCCAATTTAACGGAAAAACAGCAAATATTTAATGAGCAATGGCAAGGCGAAAAGCAGCTATTGGAGGCTATAAGCGCCTTAAAGAAAGAAGAAGATGCCCTGCGAGTGCAAATTGAACAGGCGGAACGTGCTTATGACCTAAATAAAGCTGCCCAACTGAAGTATGGCAAATTAGAAGGAGTACAGCACGATCGCGAAGCCAAAGAAGCCAGCCTTTTAGAAATTCAAAACCAAGGTTCCACTTTACTTCGAGAACAAGTCACCGAAGCCGATATTGCCGAAATCGTCGCCAAGTGGACAGGAATTCCCGTAAATCGCCTGTTGGAATCGGAACGGCAAAAATTGCTGCAACTAGAAAGTCATTTGCATCAACGAGTCATTGGGCAAGAAGAGGCTGTCGAAGCAGTAGCTGCCGCAATTCGCCGCGCCCGTGCGGGAATGAAAGACCCTTCTCGTCCCATTGGCTCATTTTTGTTCATGGGCCCTACAGGTGTGGGCAAAACCGAACTCGCCCGTGCTTTAGCTCAGTTTCTCTTTGATTCTGATGATGCATTGGTGCGCTTAGATATGTCTGAGTATATGGAAAAACACTCAGTTTCTCGGTTAGTGGGAGCGCCTCCAGGATATGTAGGCTATGAAGAAGGCGGTCAACTTTCCGAGGCAATTCGTCGCCGTCCTTACTCAGTGGTGCTGTTGGATGAAGTGGAAAAAGCGCACCCCGATGTGTTCAATATTTTATTGCAGGTGTTGGATGATGGGAGAATTACTGATTCTCAGGGAAGAACGGTAGATTTTCGTAACAGCGTTATTGTGATGACCAGTAACATTGGTAGCGAACATATTTTGGATATATCTGGTGATGATTCCCAGTATGAAACGATGCGGAAGCGGGTAATGGAAGGTTTGCGATCGCATTTCCGCCCCGAATTTCTCAACCGCGTTGATGATATTATTCTCTTCCATACCCTCAGCCGCACGGAAATGCGGCAGATCATCCGCATCCAACTCAAACGGGTAGAAAATCTCCTCCGCGAGCAAAAAATCTTCTTTGAGATATCCCAATCTGCCTGCGATCACCTTGTCGAATCAGGCTATGACCCAGTTTACGGTGCGCGTCCACTCAAACGGGCAATTCAGCGAGAAGTAGAAAACCCCCTCGCCACCAAATTATTGGAAAATACTTTTATCTCTGGAGACACGATTATCATTGACAAAAATGAAAACGGTCTGTCTTTTAGCAAAAAAGTGCTTGTGAAGGTGTCAGTACCACAGATTGCTACATAGCACCTAGCGTCTCCCCTTCATTCAAAGGGACGTACTCAAAGGGATGTAGGGAGAAGACAAACTGGCTTGAATACACAAACAAAATCTAAGAATAATTGAGAGTTTGAAACCCACGGATGTGAGTAAACCCCGTATAGTTGGGGTTGCTAAACATCCTTGTAACATTAATGTAACTGCGTCTGGCATCTATGATGCTTAGTCGCTTCTGTCACACAGTACTAATTTTGCGTACCTTGTGGCAGAAGCTTGCTTGCCGTTAAACGTGGTAGTGGGATTTACGCCAAGGTGTAAGCTAAAACACATCTAATTTGCAGATGAAAATTTTCTCAATATCTTGTGGGGCGGACAAGATGTCATTGGTGTCAAGTTAAAGCCTCAGCCCAGATGTCAAGAGACCCTTTTAAGCGCTGTGGCAAACTAGCTTGTGTTGCTAACAACTTTGCTCATCTCCAGGAATGCGATCATCGTATTACTTACGGGTGCTGCGCGCAATCGCAAACTTTTAAGCGCGAATGCAATCTTGACGAACAAAGTGCTGACTAGGTAAAGGTGAAGTCTCTGGATAGACTGACATTGGTGGTGTCTTGAACGATAGCAATCAACTCACTGCCATAGTAAATTTCTGTGTCTAGAAGCAACGAACTGCCACTCCAATTTGAATAACCGAGAGAGTATTGACTAGAGTTCCCAATAGTTGCAATGTAATCAGCATAGGGGTTCCAGTCAGTAATGGTAGCGTAACCAAAATCTTGGTAAGAAACACCCCAAGAACCGCCAAGAACGAAAGTATCAGAACCAGAACCGCCAACCAGAGTGTCGTATTCTACGCCACTGATTCCATAGCCGTCAAGGCGGTCGTTGCCGTCTCCACCATAGAGGACATCATCGCCACTAGAACCATAAAGGTTGTCAGCCTCATAGCCACCATACAATACATCGTTTCCAGCAGTACCATAGATATAAGACATTTGAGTTTCTCCTGAGAATTTGTGTTTTTGATTGGTTATTTAGTAAACTAGTGTTCAGTCAGCGGTTATTGCTTATGCATAACAGCCAATTTCCTCTGCCCTAAAACGTTGGATATCTTTCCAATTTATTGGACAACAAGTATTTCATCCTGCGGAAAAATTAAAGTTTCTCTAGCTATGCCGCTCATTCGAGTTCACTCATCTTAAAACTAGAACCCTTGGACGTAACCCGATCTCAATTGAGTGATATAACTTCAAGACAACTTGCTATCCTGTTGATTGAATTATTCGTTGATACCCAAAAAACGTTTATAGATTGAGTCTGTCCTTTTTCCCCATTTAACTCAACCGAAGTTGACGAACTTAAGAACAAACTTAAAGACTTCTTAAATTTGATTTTCCTAAGCTAGACACAAGAATTATTTCAGCCACTGCCAAACTTAATTCCCCACTCTCTCTTCTTCCTTAAGTTCGGCAAAACTATCTTAATTTCAGCATCGATAGTTACAAAACTTAATATTAGTTTGTCAAAAAAATATAATTGAAGTTATAGCGAACATAAGAATAGCGATCACTTTCCAGGGAATTTGTGGATAGGGGTTGCAGATATAAGAATTTTTTAACCGCCCCTGCCCAAATTTTGATCGCCTTCACAACAGCTAAAATATTTTCTGTGTTCTGTCGAAACGCTTCAATATCAATCGCAGCAGTTAAGTTTCGATATCAGCAATCGCTCTATAGAACTGAAGAGAAAGGCGATCGCGTCTGGGAATTTGACAATATTTCACTCTGGTTTCAAGCAGCCAGAACCTTGCAACTACTATAAAACTCAGCAATTCGCGATCGCGGTTTTAATAACCAACCGTAAAATTACTTAATGTCGGTGCAAGAAGAAAGCAAGTAACATAAATTTAGCTGGATAAATTGGCTTCATTCAATCTTTTCTTTTAACTTTTACCTGATTTAGATTTGCAATAGTGCATCGCATCTGTGTTCCCTAGGATAATTATTTAACAAATCTTTTAAATGAGTTCAGCTTTTACAATCAAGGTTTGATTGAGCTGTAGATAGCTTTGTAGCTTTCGCAGCTTAAGTTATTTACTGCTGAATTGTGCCAGTTATCTTCTGTTTGCTGCTACATCTTAAAGATGTGCTACAGACGGTCATGCCAAACCATAAAAAAACATTTATAACCTCTGAGGTTCCCAATGAAATCACAACACAGGAGCCGTAGACGTGGTGTAATCCTAACGCCCCAAGGATTGCAGAAACTCCAAGATGCAAAATCTAAATCAGAACATTATGACAATTTCGATAAACATTATAGTCGTGAAGTCTTAGGCTTTCGCATGGGGTTAGACTCCGATACAGTGACAAAGGTATTTGCCTGTGAAATAGGGGTAGATCGGCAAACTCTAAAGTACTGTTTTCAAGCATTCAACCTACAACTAGAACCTCATGACTATCAGTTTTCCAATCAGGATATCAACCTACAGCAAAACTACACAAAAATTCAAAATCAAATTGATTGGGGAGAAGCACCAGATGTATCCCTTTTTTGCGGACGCACGGAAGAAGTGGCAACCCTGAAACACTGGATTGTAGCTGAATCTCCTACAAATGAGCCAATACCCTGTCGTCTGATTACGATATTGGGCATGAGTGGGATCGGCAAAACCTGGGTATCCGTGAAACTAGCTCAACAACTTCAGGATCGTTTTGAGTTCGTGATTTGGCGATCGCTCCTCCCTAATCTTCCAGTTAACGATCTCCTAACAGACCTGATTGCAGTCCTATCCAATGGAAAAGAAACCGATCTGCCAAAACCATTCAATCACAAAATTTCACAGTTGATTCATTATTTGCAACGTCATCGTTGTTTACTGGTTTTAGACGGTGCTGACAGAGTTATCCAAGAATATGCCGCCCCAAAGATCGCCTGTCGAGACTATATCTGGCTTCAGAACACAACCATCGGGGAGTACTGCGAGTTGTTTAGGAAAGTGGGAGAAGTTACCCATCAAAGTTGTTTAATCTTGACAAGTCGTGTCCAATTCCATGAGATTGCCTCGCTTGAAGGAAAGACACGACCTGTGCGAGTGTTCTGTCTCCAAGGATTACAGGTTACAGACATACAAGAACTTTTCAAAACAAAAGGAATCTTTAGAGGAACACCAGAGAACTGGAATCGATTAATCGAATCCTATGCAGGGAATCCCTATGTGCTAAACTGCATTGCGACAACGATTCAACAGTTATTTGATGGCAGCATCACTGAATTTTTAAAACAAAAAGTTACAGTTTTTGGTACAATTCTTAACAGTTTAGATCAAGAATTTGAACGCCTCTCGGATGCAGCTAAAGCAACGATTCAATGCATGGCAATCAATCGTCAACCCATTTCTTTTTCACAGCTACGAACAAAGATGCCATCCTCTGTTTCATCCCAAGAACTCTTGGAAAACTTGGAACTACTGCAAGCGCGATCGTGGATTGATGCCAAATCAGGTCTGTTCTCTCTCAAAACGATGATTATTGAATATATCAAATCTTTTATTCTTGACGAGAAGATCGCCAAATTTCAGCCGAGTGCATTTTTGGATCGAGAACATCAACGTCAGGTAGCAAGCTAAAACTGCCAGGGGAACTTTTGTCTAAGACTATGTTTCTTTGAGTTCATTACCATAACACCTAACAATAGCAAGAAGCTTTCGTGCATCTAGATTGTACTTTTTGGAGGCTGAAAAGTTCACTGTCAGATTTTCAGCTTGAAAAATTAAATCCATCTCAGCTTTATCTACACAATTCGGCGTTTAGCTGCATCTGCTTCTTGAATATACCTTGGCCAAATTTTAAGCACTATTACTTATTGACAAATTGTTTATGACCTTAACCCATCAAGGATGCCCTCCAAATCCTCTGCTCCCGTATGCTTACCCTTTTCATTCGGGGGTTACGTGGTTAACAATGGGTTGAATGTTTTTTAAATGATTCAACTTTATGGCTAGAACTGCAAATGAATATGCCGTATACATCCTACTGGAAAGCGGCCACCGAGAAGAAGTACGTTTTCCTACTATTCAAGAGTTTCAGAAATGGTATAGCGGCGAACTTGTGCCAAAATCTGCTTCTAATGACTTTATTAGCGTGCCGATCAAAAATATTCAAGGGGAATATATGGTAGTACGCCCTTCTCGGATTGTGGCAATCCGGGTAGAACCGATTTTTAGTTCCAGTGTTGAAAGATTCAACTAAATGATGAGAAAAACCCTTACTTTGCTTTCCTTGAGTCTAGGAATTGCCCTCGTAAACCCTCTCTGGTCGGCTGTTGCTCAGGTTCCTAACTTACTGCCGCTGCCACTACCGACTACTCCCGATCTTCCACCTATACCAATACCGATCACTCCTGAGATCACGCCACCGCTAAAACCAATCACCATCGGAAGCGATTGTACAGTCCGGCCGACTTGCTTGGGTTGGGATGAGCAAATTTGGAGTCAAAGAGGTAAAATAGGCGATCGCAAAGCGCTGTTGGCTTCCATTGATAACAGTTTGGTTTACTTAGCAAAGAAAGAAGCGATCGCAGCATATCAAAATTATCCTATCAAGGAAATCACTCTTGATCGCGTCCGCCGGAGTTTACTACGTTTCCGCCAACTGGTTGTCAGTTCTAAGTCACCAGCGCAATTACAAGCCGCTGTCCGCCGTGAGTTTGTCTTTTACCAGTCCGTGGGCAATGATGGCAAGGGTACTGTTAAGTTCACTGCTTACTACGAACCTGTTTACACCGCTAGCCGTGTCAGGACTGCAACATATAAGTATCCCCTTTATCGGCTACCACCTGATTTCAGCCAATGGCCGAAACCCCATCCAAAACGAATTGATTTGGAAGGAAAGGATGGTTTACAAGGGAATAAGAGCAAGTTACGCGGTTTAGAACTGCTTTGGTTTCGCGATCGCTTAGACGCATACATGGTACATATCCAAGGTTCTGCCCAAATTAAATTAACTAATGGCAAGAAAACATCAATTGGCTATGCCGGTGGAACTGATTACCCTTGGACTAGTATCGGCAAAGAACTAGCCAAAGATGGCAAACTTCCCCTGGAAGGATTAACAATGCCACGTCTAATTAGTTATTTCCGACAAAAGCCCCAGGAGTTGAACAATTATCTGCCCCGCTGGGAACGATTTATTTTCTTCCAAGAAACAAGCGGTAGACCTGCTACTGGTAGTATTCATGTGCCAGTAACAGCGGAACGTTCCATTGCTACAGATAAATCTCTCATGCCACCGGGAGCGTTAGCCCTGATTTACAACTCATTTCCCTATCCTGCCAGTGGTGGCAAACTAGAGAGGCGTACTGTCAGCCGCTTTGTGCTTGACCAGGATACAGGAAGTGCTATCAAAGGGCCGGGCCGGGTGGATTATTTTATGGGGTCTGGTAAACTAGCGGGCGATCGCGCTGGTGTCACAGGCGGTAATGGTTCATTATATTATTTGCTGCTCAAAGAATAAAGTTAGAAGTTAGAAGTTAGGAGTTAGGAGTTAGGAGTTAGGAGTTATTAATTCAAAACTCATCACTCCTCACTCCTCACTCTCCTTAATACGGCGGATAAGCAAAATCATCTTCATCAGCATAAACGTAAGAGTTGGAAACTCCTGCCATTGCCAATTTGGGCGTTTCTGATTTGACAGGTTCCTTGCCAAAATCTTTATGTTCTTCAAAAGTCTTACAAATCATTGCAGACTCAAGAGCATCGGAAGCAATTAAATATTGCGTTAAAGTCCCTACAGTGGGATGTTTATAGTCCACAGTTGAAGCTACCAAAACTGTATTTGGTTCAATTCCTCTTTCTTCACACTCAATGATGGGACAAAAAATCCCATGAGCGTGGAACAAAGGCCCTTTCGATGTCAAAGGTTGCTTGCGGTAGATAGCGTAAGCTTTTTCTAGTTCAGCAACGAATCCACTTACTACTCTGCCTTGTTGATATTCGCAGTAGGTTTTGCTGAAACTGGCTCCGGCTGCACCATTGAGAGTTAGTTGTAGTGGTGATTCATGTAAAAACTTTTTATTCTCACCCACTATAAAAATTAGATAGCGAGTAAAGGTTTTAAATTTAAGTTTGTCGGCTAAAAAAGCATCATAATTATCTTTGAGCGTACCCAGTTTTAGACCACTTTCCCGGTCTTTAACAGACAATGGCCCCCGACGCACTATAACCAAGCGTGGAGTAGCGCTAATAAAGACTGTTTCTACTCCAGAGCTAAATTCATGCTCAACTTGCTGCCAATTATCATCTGGCACAAAGCCGACAGCATTGGCATTATCCAGCTTAATCGCCAAACCGTGAGATTGTATACCATCTGTGCCATACCGAGGATTAATCATCTGACACCAGGGAAGGACTTGAGAAGGCGGTGCATTGAATTTCTCGTCTTCAAAGTCAAAATTAGCAGATGCTTTCATCGTTTTAGGCTATCAAAGTGTTTTATTGAACAAGGTTATCGGCAGGGCGCACAGGAAAGGAAAACCAGTTATATGCTGTGGTTTTCAAAGTTTAAGAAAATTAAACTGACGTAGTATTTTTTCTAGAGTAAGACAGAATCAATCTATGTTGCAATCCCTGTTTAGTTTTTTAACAACAAATTCTTTCTTTGGCATCTCTCTATCTAAATACGATCTCCTTTTTGTTGCTCTCGTGGTTAAATTCAAATCAGCAAATTACTGTGAACTTAAAGCCGCGAGAGTCTTCAAATCAGGCATTTCTAAATCAGGTTGAGTGACTGCTGGCAAGTTCGCACTAACCCCTTGCTCTGCTCGACGATTTACCCAGACTGTTGATAATCCCAGAGATTTGGCTGTCACGATATCATGATATACACTAGCGGCAACGTGTAATATCTGCTCTAACGGCAAATCAATTCTCTCAATAGCCAGTCTGAAGTTGTTGAAGGAGGGTTTGTAGCTTTTTGCCTGTTCTGCTGTGATTATCTCGTCAAATTCCACCTCCAAGTGCTTTGCCGAGAAAGCAAAGAGATCGTCATCTACATTTGAGATAATTATCAGCTTAAACTTTTGCTTTAAAGTTCTAAGTGCCTCAACTGTATCGGGGAAAGGCAGCCAATACTGAATCGAATTGGCAAGTGAATTTAGGTCGTCAGCAGTTGGCTCAAAACCAAATCTTCCACCAAATTTCTGAACTACTTTTTTCAAAACTTCTCGATATTTGATATATTCTCCTTTTTCCAGTTCTGCTTCAAATTCAGCAAAAATATCAAGAATTTGATCGTTATCTAAATTAGTATTGTGTGCCAGCAAAAGTGGCTTTAGCACCCCTAAGATGCCATTTTCCCAATCAATTAGGGTTCCGTAACAATCGAAAGTTAAAGCCTTATACTGATTTAATTCAATCACCTTTTTATACTCCAAAGCTTGATTAATAGTGTTCAGTTTTCACAAACTAAAAAGACGGGTGAACCCATCTGCGTTGGCGCAGCCCGCATTTCTCTACGAGATGCTACGCGAACGACATGGTTCGACTCCGCTCACCAGCCGTTCAGTGACCACCGCAGGCATCGCCACATCCACTGTTATTGAAGTCTCTAAACAATTTTTTCTATATCAGGGCAATACGGAACTTATAGGTTGCTCAAAGATTGGCAAAGTTAACCACCAAGGTAGTTTTACAGTTATACCTGCGTTAGAGAGCAGTACTCACCGAAGTTGTATGGGCGTTATCCAAATAAATTCATATTACATTGATATTACAAGATTACTAAGTTTAGGTGTGGGATAATAGTTATTCCAGAAAGGAAATTATTCCTAAGTATAGTTTGTATGGATGTGAAATTTCAGGATACACAAGCGAATACCACTAAACAATTAAACTCAAGTAAACAGCCATCTAATAGCAAGCCATCCGAAACTTTTTCGGTAGCGGAAGCAGTGGTAAAAATCCTGGAAGATATGGGAGTACAGTATGCCTTTGGTGTATCGGGAGGTGCGATCGCCCCAGTGTGGGCTGCATTACATCAAAGTTCCATCCAGGTGTTGCACTTTCGCCATGAAGCTGGAGCCGCTTTTGCAGCCATTGAGGCGTATTTTGCTAGCGATCGCCCAGTTGTGATATTCACTACAACTGGTCCAGGGATCACCAACGCTTTGACAGGGCTATTAGCTGCTCGTTGGGAGGGCGCTAAGGTAATTCTTGTGTCAGCTTCAACCTCAGCACCACAGCGGGGACGTTGGGCTTTCCAGGAAACCAGCGCATACACTATGCCCAGCACAAGTATTTTTAATTCGGGGCAAATATTCCATTACGCGACTAATCTCAAATCTAGCGATGAACTCACAGAGATATCTCGAAGGCTTGCCATCGGGCTAGCACAACCAGAAGGATTCGTCGCCTATCTAAGTATCCCTACAAATATCCAGACAAGTTCACTAACAACTTCGTTGCCACGAGTAACTCTGTCTCATGCTGTGGCAATAGCAAGTGAAGAAACAATTGCAGAATGTGTCCGGTTACTGACTGAAGGGCCCTTTGCCATCTGGGTTGGCTTCGGTGCGCGCGATGCTGCCGAAGAGATTCGGCAACTTGCTGAGATAACAGGCGCAGCAGTAATGTGTTCACCGCGTGGTAAAGGGATTTTTCCCGAAGATCATCCACAATTTGTAGGAGTTACAGGCTTTGCTGGACACAAATCTGTTTTGACATATATGCAGGAGTACTATCCTTTGCACACTTTGGTTCTGGGAACGCGCCTTGGTGAGTTTACATCGTTCTGGAACCCTACAATGATCCCCCAGCGGGGATTTTTGCATATTGACATTGACCGAGATGTGCCAGGAGCAGCATATCCAGATGCTAAGACATTTGCTATCCAGTCTGACATAAAAGTGTTCATCAAGGAGCTGTTGAAGCATTTTTCTGTAAGTGATAGTCGCTCAACGGCGCTAACGCTGCCTCGACCTGAACTTGATTTAATCAAGCCATGTACAGGCAGTTTAGTGCGTCCCAAAGTGCTTATGGATGCGATTCAACAGGTGATTGTTGAAGGAAGCGATGCAGTAGTAATGGCTGAATCTGGTAACTCCTTTGCCTGGGCAATTCATCATCTACGATTTACTAAACCAGGCCGTTTTCGGGTTAGCACTGGCTTCGGGTCTATGGGGCATTTTGTTACGGGTGTTGTAGGTGCGGCACTAGCAAGAAATGGCAAAGCTGTTGCAATTGTTGGGGATGGTGCCATGCTCATGAATAACGAGATAAGTACAGCTGTGCAACACCAGATTCCTGCTGTTTGGATTGTACTCAATGACTCGCGCTACAACATGTGCGATCAGGGATTAACGCTGCTGAATTTCAAAGGAGTACATACGAAGATGACGCCGGCGAATTTTATTGAGATTGCCCAAGGTATGGGATCTGATGGTATACGTGTTGAAAAGGAATCCGACATCCAAGTTGCACTAGAGAAAGCAATGGCAGTGAGCAGTCCATTCGTAATTGACGTACTCATCGACTCCACTCAGATACCACCCTCCGAGAGTCGCAATCAGAGTCTAATTTCGCAAGGCGCTAAGACTTAATTAACTAGGTAATTGGATATGGTGCATCCCCCAGTAGGTATTAGTTCACTCGCCGTGAGCTTTCCAAACGTTATACGTAGAAATGATTATTACATAGAAAAATACCCTGAGCTAGTAACTCAGGCTGAACAAAAAAGTTTAGCAAAGATGTTCTCGCTCGCAGGAGGCATACCCAGCAACGAGTTTGAATTAGAAATGATGCCCTATCTGTCAGATCCTTTTCGTGGCACCGTTGAGAGGCGGGTGCTAGGTCCAGGTGAGTCATCGCTGACGTTGGAGTATCGTGCAGCAAAAGATGCTCTCGATACCGCAAAGCTTTCTATCGACGACGTAGATCTCTTACTCGTCGCCTCCTTCTTACCTGAACAAATTGGATTTGGCAATGCTGCCTTCCTTGCTCGTGAACTGGGACTACAGTGTGGTGCATGGAATCTCGATGCAACGTGTGCCAGTACCCCAGTTTCCCTTCAAACTGCCTGTGCCTTGGTACAAGCTGGAGGGTACCGCAATGCGCTAGTGGTAATATCATGCACGTACTCTCGCTTTTTTGATGAAAATGATACTCTCTCATGGTTTTTTAGCGATGGTGCTGGAGCTTTTGTAGTTAGTTCGCTCAAACCGAATCAGGGTATCCTGGGCACAAAAACTGTTAACACCAGCATTTTGTGCGACCAATTCTTTTTTAAACTTATGGAGGATGAACAGGGCAAGCATCAGCTCCGTATGCAGGTGGCCAAGGGTACAAACAAGGTGATCAGCGAAACAGCCGCAAGTCTTCTCCATACTTGTTGCGAAGGGGCTATTTCTGCTGCTGGTATAACCTTGGAGGAAATTGATTTTTTTATTTTCAACACAGCCTCTGCTTGGTTTGCAAGCTTCTGTATACGTGTACTGGGCATTCGTCCAGAGCGCACAATTAATGTCTACCCACTTTATGCAAACATTGGGCCAGCACTAACTGTAGCCAATTTGTACCATGCTGCTCAACTAGGCAAAATTCGCGAAAATGACTTGGTTTTGATCTATGGCTTTGGTGCAGCTAGTTCTGCCTCTGCAAGCGTGATCCGCTGGGGGGATGTGGTGCTAGGTCCTGTTCCGGTCAATGCAACTGATTCGACAGTGAAAAATTCCGAAACTAGAAGTATCATTCTTTGCTAAGATATGCACCATTATTTAAAGCATAGTTTCAGTGGTTAAATGAAAAAAATAAGTCTGACGACAGGATTTTTCTTGTTGTCTTTCATGTTTCCGCTTAAAATCTTAGCTGCACAGAATTATGAAGATATTTATGTCTTTGGTGACAGCTTTTCTGATACGGGAAATGCATTCAATGCCACAAATAGAACCTTTCCCCCAAGTCCAAAATACTTTGATGGACGTTTTTCCAATGGTCCAGTTTGGGTAGAATATCTGGCACAAGACTTCGGATTATCTTTCAATCCTCGCACCAACTTTGCCTTTGGGGGAGCCACCACCGGAGTCGATAACATTAGCGTTCCTGAGTTCCCCGGATTGCAACGGCAAATCGCTAGCTTTACAGCAGAAAATCCGTCTGCTAATCCCAACGCCCTCTATATTGTATGGGCTGGTGCTAATGATTACTTCAGTTATTTTGCCGGGGGTGTTCCGAACCCCAATCAGGCAGTTGCAAATATATTAGCAGCAGTCACATCGCTTGCTGCCATAGGCGCTCAAGATATCATGGTCGTTAACCAGCCAGATTTGGGAAAGTTTCCAGTTGCGAACTTCAATACTCAAATACCCAGCTTATTCAGTACATTGACCAATGCACATAATTCTGGCTTAAACGCGACCATCAACTTTTTTAACCAGCAACTAGACCCTGATATCAACATCATTCCTCTCAATGTCAATAACTTATTTAGTCGGATAATCGCCGAACCACAAGAATTCGGTCTGACAAATGCTACCAACTATTGCATACAAGATTTATCAGTAGTGCCCTTAAATTTGCCCACCCAGCCAGTCGCCTGTAATCCAGACGAATTTTTATTTTGGGACCCTGTTCATCCTACAACCGCAGCTCATCGGCTTATTGGAGAATCTGCGTTTTCAGTACTGAAGCCAGTTTCTGTCCCTGAACCTTCTAATGGGTTAGAAGTGTTAGCTTTGAGTGCTTTTGGTGCGGCTTTGCTTCTGAAACACAAATAGCTATCTGTGTTAGTCTTCTTTATTCTCAAACGCCCCTAAATCTTTCAGAGTAATTTTTTGAGCCTCAGTTAAACCCGTCACCCCAGTAAGATTCATTCCATCATAAAGGTTAGAGTTATTAATAGTTTTCAGGCACTCACCTGTGTTTACATTCCAAACCTTAATCGTATCATCTTGACTACCACTAATTAGGGTTTGAGCATCGGGACTAAAGGCTACTGACCAAACTAACTTGGAATGTCCAAAGAAAGTTTTTACGCAGCTGCTTGTACTAATATCCCATAGTTTCACATTTTGATCGCCGCTACCACTTGCCAATGTACAAGCATCTAGAAAGGTGACTGAGTAGATTGAACTGGTATGCCCCTCTAAAGTTTCAATATTCTGACCTGTACTGACATTCCACAGCTTGATTGTTTTATCAGTGCTACCACTTGCCAGCGTTCGACCATCAGGACTAAAGGCAAGTGACCATATCCAATCATTATGACCATGCAGAGTCTGAAGACAACGACCACTGCTGACATCCCATAGCCTTATTATTTTGTCATGACAGCCACTGGCTAGCAGATGACCATCCGGGCTGAAGGCGACTACCCATACCCAATGCATATGCCCTTTCAAAATATCGAGGCATTGACCCGTTTTAATACTCCATAGCCTTACTGTCTGGTCTTGACAACCACTGGCTAGCAGATGACCGTCTGGACTGAAGGCGACTGATGTGACTCGATTACTATGTCCCTGAAAAGTTTTGAGGCATCTACCAGTACTAGCATCCCACAGTTTCACTGTTTGATCCTCACTACCACTAGCAAGTATTTGACTATCCGAACTAAAAGCGACTGATGTGACTCGATTACTATGCCCCTGAAAAGTTTTGAGGCATTTACCAGTAATAGCATCCCAGAGCTTAACCTTTTGGTCGTTACTGCCACTGGCAATAACAAGACCGTTTGAACTGAAGGTAACCGACCAAATCCCATTACAATAACCTTGCAATATCTTGAGGCATTTACCAGTCTTGATATCCCAAAACATTACTGTTTGATCTTCACTGCCACTTGCTATTTTCGTTCCTTCTGGACTAAAAGCAATTGACGGTATTCTGCTACTATGTCCTTGTAAGCTTGTACAACAACGACCCGTATTAATATCCCACAATTTCACCGTTTGGTCATCACTGCTACTTGCTAGCGTCTTACCATCAGAACTGAAAACCACTGAATTTACGCAGTCAGTATGACCTTGCAAAATCTGAACAAATTTTCCTGTACTTAGATCCCATAGCCTGACCATCTTATCATGACAACCAATAGCCAGAGTTTTACCATCAGGGCTGAAGGCGACTGACCGACTCCCACTATTATCAACCTGTACGGTACTGAGGCATTGCCCAGTACTTATATCCCATAACTTCACAGTTTTGTCATCACTGCCACTGGCAAGCGTGAGACCTTGAGGACTGAAAGCGACTGATGTAACGCGATTACTATGTCCCTGCAAAGTTTTGAAGCATTGCCCGGTGCTGGTATGCCACAGTTTTACTGTTTGGTCTTCACTACTACTGGCAAGTATAGTGCCTTGGGGACTGAAGGTAACTGACCATATTCCACCATTATGCTGATTTAAGGTGGTTAAGCATTGCCCAGTGCGAGTATCCCACAGCTTAACTGTTTGATCATCACTTCCACTAGCAAGAATATGACCATCAGGGCTAAAGCTAACCGGCCAGATAAAACCTGTGTGCCCTTTGCAGGTAAGCAGTTGTTTCCCATCCGCAACTTGATACAAGCAAATCTCATTATTAGTATCCCCCGTAGCTAAAAGTTTTCCATCAGGGCTGAATGCCACAGAATGAATACCGCCGAGGGTTTCGGCAAAAACAGACTTGGTCAAATTGGCATGAACAAAATTTACATTGTGTAAATTCACACTTCGCAAGTCTGCTTGCCAAACAGTCAGATAAGAAAAATCATAGCCATTTAAATCTGTTTCTAAATGAGAAAGCAAATTGAGAATATTGCCAGTTGTATATCCTGGTTCTAACGGCGATGTCTCTCGGAGTTTTGTGATAATTTGAGTTAATTGATTTTCAATATTTCTTTTACTTCTTAAAACATCAAGCAAGCCATCTATAACTGGTTTGATGATGAGACGAACTTGGGTATCTTTAACATAGTCTTTACCCGTCGCCTTCATCAGAGCATGACATCTGAATAAATCAATATTCTGAGTGACAATCTCCTCACAGACATTTTCTATCAAGCTACTAGTCACATATTCCATAACTACAGGCTGGAGCGTAAAGAATGATCCAGTTTTTTCAATAAGCGTAGGCGTAGCCTTCTCGATTAGCGATCGCCTTCCTAAAGATTCTACAGCCTCTAGTAATTTTGCTGGTGGTACTGGTGATATAATATCATCTCGTAATTCTGACAGGGTAATTGACTCACGATTAATCGCTAGCCAGTACATTATGTTTTTTTCTAAATCTGACAAGCGCTCAAACTGCTGCTCTAAAATATCGCGAATGTCTCCAAAAACAGCAGTGTCTTGTTGCAAAAACTCAGTCACATTACCATCAAAGATATCTTGAACAGTCGTGGCAACTATCTTCAAGGCTAATGGATTGCCTGCATAACGTTCAATCATTACTTTCCATTCATCCTCTGCCGCCGATAGCCCCTTGAGTTTCAAGATTTCTTGCCCTTCCACCATCTTCAAGCCACTCATTGGCAATGAGCGAACAGGTAGTGCTTGTCCTTCGAGTAATGCCACTTCTTTCGGTTTTTCACGACTAGTCAGCACTAAGCAGCTTTGGTGAGTAGCTTCTCCTACCCGTCTTAAAAGCTCACCATATTCTTCATATCCTTCTCGATAAAGTCCGGCGCGGCTACCACTGCGGAGAATTGATTCTGCATTATCAAGGATCACTAAACAGCGATTATTTTGTAAATAATAGAGTAGTCGCGATACGCGATCGCTAAAACTTTCTGGTAAGTTACTTTCTGTTTCCTGTTCGTCAGATAGAAATTGGATTAAGTTACCCACGATAATTTTAACAGGCGGTGCTTCTCGCAGCGATCGCCAGATCACATACTCAAAGTTGTCCTGAATTTTTTGCGCAAACTTTACAGACAGTGCTGTTTTTCCAATACCTCCTATTCCCAATAGTGCAACCAATTGGCAGTGTTCATTGAGAATCCATTGCTCTAGTGTAATCAGTTCTTCTATACGCCCGTAAAAAGTTGAGTTAAAGATAGCTTCTCCCCAATCTAGACGAGTATTTGAGCTTGAATAGTCACTTTTATCTATTTTTAAGTTAAAAACTGAAAAAAGCTTCTCAATAGTCTGTTTGTCAACTCCTCCTTCCCGATTCAATACTTTCGAGATGGTGGCGGAATATAAACCAGAACGTACACTCATTTCTTCAAGAGTATACCGATTTCCAAAATTTTCTTTTGCTTCTGACTGATGCTTTGCTTCTTTAATTTTTTGTAAACCCTTAGTAGTAAGTGCAACGCCACGCTTACGTCTCCAATTCTGTAAAGTCATGTATTAACTCACTGTTTGTTTAATCACTTTTTATTAAAAGGAATTATCTACTAGGTTGCTATAGATATGGAGTAATAGCCATAACAAACGAATAATGTCATGTTGTAGAGGATTTAAAACAGTTATATTACCAAAATATTCAGTAGACTTCTTACATAAGTTGCGAAAAGGGGAAGGTGGGGTTTCCTCTGGGGATAAGGGGCGGGAGGAAGGGGAAAAGAAAAGGTTCTGTATTGTCCCCTTCCCCTTTAACCTTTACCCTTTACCCCTCTCTTGCAAAAGCACTTTTGCAAGAGACTTCATCAGCTGGGCTCACAAGGAACAATGAAAATGTCTTTTCCTCCTGCCTCTTACCACCTTTGGCATCCACTCATCTCGGTAATTCAACGCCGCTTGCTCAACAGACTATCTGGACTCTAGGGCATTGCTAACATCATCTCTTCAGCCGAAAGTTTCTTTATTGCACTTGCTAACGGGAGAATTATTACGTATGTAATAGTTATTTAATACTGCGTATTCACCGTAATATTTTTGGGGCGTAAAGCTTAAGTTCAATCTCAAAATCTCGATTTTCACTGGTAAAGACAGCTCAGAATTGGCAATCTTGATAAGGAAAGTTTGTATATATCTAGCTTATCAATCAATGAATAAAACTGCTGCACTTAAATTTCCCCGTTTGACAACCTCCAGTCAAAAAAGAGCGATTAAGCGAATTACTATCAATTTGACATCAGATGAAGCCCAAAACCTTGAAAAGTATTGTGAACAGGCAGGCAAATTAGCAATAGACGTGATTCGAGAACTCATTCAAGCTTTGCCTTGAGCTGCTGGACGTTGACGCTAAGTCTGAAAAGCGCCAGTCCAGAAGAGTTATGGCTGAAGTAGAAGGTATTACAAATTTGGACAAAGGTTTTCAATTTGACTCTGACGTGAGTAATTGCAAGAGCAGTAATCATAGATTAGATCCTAACAACTGTATATTTGCTAACTCAATAGAGAATAAGGATAGTGACCGAACCAAAAAAATATTCTCTCACTCCTGATTGTGCAACTGAATAATAGCGATTGTGTCATCTTCTTTTTGGCGCGCTGTGCCCGCCGTAAATGAGCGCAGCACGCCAGAAACTAAATTTTTACGTTCCTCTCAATCATCACAAAAAATTACTAACTCTGAATTTAAGACCTCCAATTAAACCAAATTTTAATACTTATATCTTGAAAATAAACCAAGGTAAAATAGTTCGCAAATATACTTTTATTTCGTCAGTGGCAAGGCTCGAATAAGTTCTCTAATTACATCCGTTGCCGGTCTACCTGTCTGTTCACAATATTTTTCAAGGTTTTTGGCTTCATTTGATGCCAGGTTTATAGTGATTCGCTTGACCGCCCATTTTTTGTTCATACTGAAATAGATAAATCGTGTAATCATAACTTAAAATCCTGATTTTACCTTCCAACTGGAAAGTAACCTAAATTTTGGATATACTGAGATACCCTTTTAATAGGACATGTTGTAAATAAATATTGCAGGTGTGCTTTACTGATTTACTAACTTGTTTATAAATGATAAAGGAATAATCAATATTTGGTACTCTACCATTCATTTAATTTTTTATCGCTGCTTAGGCTGTAGTCTAATGCCTACCCATTCGCTGCGCGTAGCAAACTATGCAAAGCAGCAACTACGACAAAGCTGACCATAAAGTCGCCAGTATCTACAATCTACAATAAGAGCGAGCAAATGGTTAAGAGTAAGGGAATCCAAACGGACTTGGCAAATAAAGATAAATTCTAAAAGTATTTCTGTCTTTTCAATCTTAATTCATCATTGAAAGTGTAGGTTGAGAGCAATATTTTTACTCGATTTAAAGAAAATATATATGGTATCTAGTTAATTCTAGACGATCAAAATTTTACGGTGTTTCAATTAAACTATAAACCTACTTTATTCACCTCAATAACTTAATTAATATTGGCATAATATCTATTTATATCATTCTGAATAGAGTCATAATTGAAGATTAATTGCAATTAATTTAGAATTAACAATATTGTAGAAAGCCTTAACCTAAATTTGTACTAAGTTTAACTCAACCTTTGCTTACGCTGTATGCCTTAGTAAGAAGATTGTGTAGTAACTATGGCAAAATACTGTATTGCTATCGGGTTTTAGATGTATTAATGCCATTAACCCAGAGTTAAAAGTCAAATTGGAGGTTCTTAGGAGTTGCTGATTACTGCATTAAGGATTGGAGATTCATAGAAACTGCAACTAAACCAATTACATATACTCTGAGCAAAATTAGCTGGAGTGTAGACACATAAGATGCACAGATGCTGCTTTAGTGGCGGAAAACTAGGTGTTTACGCCCACAGAATGACATTTGCATATTTTCTGTGGAGTTTTATTAACTATTCTTGAGGAGTACAAATGCTTGAGGCTATCGCTGTTGCTTGGTTATTACTGTTTTTTGGCGATTTTCTATCTACATTCTTTTATCACGTACCCGAGCACGTTTTTGGTAGCCTTCATTTAAAAACACACCACTCCTGGAAGAAGGACTTCCGCCACTATGCTATTTTGACTTTTAATCCCCAGGTTCTTTTAGATGGTATCTTGGGAGCTTTACCTTATGTACTTATAGCAGTAGTCTTGTGGTCTTTCTCTCCCATTGGCGTTATCTCTGGATTACTGCTTGGTCAGTTTCATGTATGGTGGAGACACATAAGTGTACTAGGTTGGCAAACTCCTAAGCCTGTAAATATCTTATGTCAAATTCTATTTATTACCACTCCTGAGAGACACTGGTTGCATCATCACAAAACTAATTTAGGTTTCGGCGATATTTTCACCTTCTTTGAACAACCTGCACAAATGTGGTTGTGCTGGCTGCGATTACTCAGACTTCGTTTTCGCGATTATCGGATCTAACTAAAACTAGCGCTTACCTAAATACTTTTTAAAATTACCAAAAGAAGCTGCGATCGCAGCTTCTTTTGTTACATTAAAGGTAATTATTATACTCTCAGAAATACGCTCACCCATATACCCAAAAAGCTAATTCCCAATTTATGAGGAATAGAAACAAAAGACATTAATTTACCATAGATTTAAATCTATGCTTTTATCTAATTAATTTTTTTTTACTTATAGTTGTTATAACTGAATCAAACAGTAAGCAAGTTACAAGGACGGAAAAATGCCTCTGGTACAGAGTTTAAAGGTATTTGCTACCGCTCGACTTCGCTGTTATATCACTAAGGTTTTTGGGAAAACTAGTCTTAATTAGTAAATTATTATATCCCTAGATTTTTATGAGAATTCCTCTCTTTTCTGGAGATGCTAGGCATAGCTTGCTTATACAAAGGAGTACGGATAGCTACGGTGAAGGTGGTAGGAGGTTGCAATACAGTGTAGGTTTCTGTTTGAGACACTACTCAAACGAGCTAACACTGATTGTCAAAAATTTGCAACCTGCTCTAGATGAGGTGTTTCATGCCCGCAGTTAGCCTCAGAAAGATGCTCAACAAAAAAGAGTTGCCATCTCTTATTAATAACTTAGTCTACCAGTTCAACATCGCGATTGATGTTGAACTGGTAGACGGCACGAAACTGATTAGCATTGGGGAGCAAACTGTAGAAAACCGTTATCCAATCGAGGTTTCAGGAGAAATCATCGGTTGGGTTGTTGGGCAAGAACAGGCAATTATACTTGCAAATTTGCTCTCATTTCTGGCAAAGCAGGAAGCTGAGAAGAAAGTACTCGCTAAAGAATTGTTAGAGCGATACCAGGAAATTGATTTGTTTGACGATATCTCGACTCAACTCACAACAAGTTTAGATACGCGACAGATTGCCCAACTTGTGCTGCAAGAATTGAGTCAATTAATTGAATCATCTGCGGGAATGATTCTGCTTTTGAGTCCAGATGCAACTGCGTTTGAAGTCATTGCCGAATTTGGAGTGTTTTTTGACCATAATCAGCCGGAACCGGGTAAGGGAATTATCGGCAACATTGTGCAATCCAACCGAGCCGAACTTGTCAATGATGTGCAAGCTGATCCTCGGTTAGAGGGGCAAAAAAACGTTGCTGCAATGATTTGTGTACCGTTACGAGCCAAAGAGCGGGTACTGGGAGCGATCGCCATTGGAACGGCTAAAACTGACTCATACAAGGCTGAACACCTGAAACTGGTGAGTATCTTTGCCTCTCAAACAGCGATCGCTATTGACAAAGCTGTGCTTTACGAGCAAAGCACTCAAGCAGCCCTCCAGGCAAAAGCCCAAACACAGAAGCTTCAGCAAGCTCTCCATGAGTTGCAATTGGCCCAAACTAAGTTGATCCAAAGCGAAAAAATGTCCAGTTTAGGGCAACTTATTGCCGGAGTTGCCCACGAAATCAACAACCCGGTTAACTTTATTTACGGCAATTTAAAGTATGTTGCCGAATATGCCCAAGACTTGTTGTACCTGTTGGAAAAGTATCAGAAATTCCTACCTGTTGCTCCTCCAGAAGTGGAATCAGAGTTAGACAACATAGACCTGGAATTTATTATCCAGGATCTCCCCAAACTGCTAGATTCAATGAAACTGGGCACAAGTCGCATTGTTGAAATTGTCCAATCCTTGAAAAACTTCTCCCGCCATGACGAAGCAGAAATGAAAGCCGTTAACATCCACGATGGCATCGATGGAACCTTAATGATTCTTCACCATCGCCTGAAAGCAGATGTTCATCGTCCGGCAATTGAAATCGTTAAAGACTATGCAACACTTCCTCTGATTGAATGCTACCCCGGACAGTTGAATCAGGTATTTATGAACATCCTCGCAAATGCCATTGATGCTTTGGAAGAAGGTATAGAAAATTCGGGAGTCAGTAGTAGTTCCCAATCCTCAATCCCCAATTCCCAAATCACTATTCGTACCAAAGTCCTTGACCAACAATGGGTTGTGATTCGCATTGCTGACAACGGCCCAGGAATGAAGGAGGAGGTAATTCGCCGCATTTACGATCCCTTTTTCACCACGAAAGATATTGGTAAGGGAACCGGGTTAGGCATGGCAATCAGCTACCAAATTGTTGTAGACAAACATGGGGGAATGCTCAAATGTCGTTCTCAACCAGGTGAAGGGACAGAATTCTGGATTCAGATTCCGTTAAATTGTGCATTTGCAGAAGCTACTGAAGAACAGAATTACACTTCTCCCTCGCCAACTCAAACCACAGAATTATCCCATACTTCCGATACCGACGGCTTCATTCCATCAACAGCTCCAATGCTCAAACCGACGGATTTGCTGATCCGCCATACTCAACTGATCCAGCGACTTTCACAGCACAGTCCAGATGTAGAAGGTGCATCACCCGATCAAATTTACCAAATGTTTCAACGCCACCCAATTTCGTTAAGGCTTTACGCCACTTTATTGTCTTGGTTCTGTTGTTCTAACCCTACCCAAATACGCCATTAAAGAAACCTCAACTATGTTTAACCAACTTGATGAATACAAAAAAATCTTAAAACAGAGTGAAGAACGGTTTCGGTCTTTGGTGACAGCTACCACGCAAATTGTCTGGGTATCTACATCAGAAGGAATATGTTTTGAACTGGCAAGCTGGATAGCTTATACAGGTCAAAGTCTAGCTGAAGCTGAAAATGGGGGCTGGATTGATGCCGTTCATCCTGATGATCGTCCCCTCACCGCCCAAGCCTGGGGTGTAGCCGTAGCCAACCGCAGCCTCTATGAAATTGAATACCGGATTCGTGGACAAGACGGCTCATACCGCCACTTCTTTGTTTGTGGCGCACCTGTCCTCGAAGAAGACGGTAGCATCCGCGAGTGGGTAGGCACTTGCACTGATATTCACGATCGCAAGGTAGCAGAAGCCGAAAAGGAGTGTATCGAAGCCCGATACCGCTCTTTAGTGACAGCTACCTCCCAAATGGTTTGGATTACCACTCCTGACGGACTGCAAAAGGCAGACATGTCTGAGTGGAGAGCCTACACGGGTCAGACAATAGCTGAAGCCGATGGCTGGGGCTGGTTAGATGCCGTTCATCCTGATGACCGTCCCCTCACCGCCGAAATTTGGAGTGCTGCTGTGGCTAACCGCAGCCTCTATGAAGTGGAATATCGGGTGCGTGGCAAAGATGGCACTTATCGCTACTTTTTTGCCTGTGGTACTCCCATTTTAGAAGAAGACGGCAGTATCCGCGAGTGGGTAGGTACTTGCACTGATATTCACGATCGCAAACTGGCAGAAGCCGAAAATCAGCGTCTTCAAGAACGATATCGCTCCTTAGTAACTGCTACTTCACAGATCATCTGGGGAGCTACCCCGGAAGGATCGGGGATAAGCAGTGAAATGCTCACCTGGATGGACTATACGGGGCAGAGCGAAGCTGAAGTAGAAGGTTGGGGCTGGATCGATCCAATTCACCCCGATGACCGTGCCAACTCTACAGAAGTTTGGAATGCTGCTGTGGCAAACCGAGGTATTTACCAAACCGAATATCGGCTGCGTAGCAAGGATGGCACATACCGCTACTTCTCTGTCTGTGGTGCGCCCGTCCTGGAAAAAGACGGCAGTATTCGGGAATGGATTGGCACCTGTACTGATATTCACGATCGCAAGCAGGCAGAAGCTGAAAATCAACGTTTATTGGATATGTTGAATCATTCCAGCGATGCCATCATCGTCCGCGACATGGGCGACAAAATCTCTCACTGGAATCAGGGTGCCGAAAGACTCTACGGTTGGACGCGTGAAGAAGTGAAAGGCCAATGCATTCAGGCTTTTATCAAAAAAACCTTTCTCAAGCCAAAGGAAGAAATTATCGCAGAGTTATTAGATCAAGGTAATTGGGAAGGAGAAGTGGAACATCTGACCCATGAAGGCAAACTGATTATCGTCCAGAGCCGATGGACGTTGCAACGGGACATCGACCGTCAGCCCTGCGCGGTGCTGGAAATCAATACCGACATCACTGCCCGCAAACAAGCAGAAATCTCTCTGCGGCAACTGAATCAAGAATTAGAAGCCAGAGTTATAGAGCGGACAGCTGCACTGCAAAATACCCTAGCAGAAGCACAGGGATTAAATGCCATTTTAGATAACTTAGCTGATGGTTTGTTAGTGGCAGACACCACAGGACAAATTACCCACTTCAATCCTGCTTTTTTAGCCATGTATGAATTGACAGCTACCGCCCTCAACGGTCACTACCGAGAATTGCCGATATCTGGTTTAGCAGACCTGGTTGCACGAACTCAGTCCCATCCCGGTGAGGTGTTCTCTGCCGAAGTTGCATTGACCAAAGAACGTATTGGTCAAGCAGTAGCAACCGCCATTTTCAAAAAGACAACAGATTCAGAACCCTCTACCTGCTTTGGTTCTGCACTACTGATTCGAGATGTAACGGCAGAAAAGGAAATCGACCAGATGAAGACCGATTTCATCTCAACAGTTTCCCACGAGCTGCGGACGCCACTAACTTCTGTCCTCGGTTTTGCGTCCATCATTCAAGAAAAGCTGGAAACCGATGTGTTCCCCATGATTTCTACCGAAGACCGTAAGCTTCAAAAAACGATTAAGCGGGTAGCTGACAATCTCAACATTATTGTGTCGGAAGCAGAACGGCTCACGTCTTTGATTAACGATGTCCTGGATATCGCCAAGATGGAAGCAGGTAAGGTGGAATGGCACATGCAGCCGATTGATCCCAGCGAATTAATGGATTGGGCAACCAATTCTACCGCCGGATTATTTGAAACCAATGGCTTGCAATTGGTCAGCGAGATTGAACCTGGACTGCCTCAGATAGTAGGCGATCGCAACCGTCTGCTGCAAGTTTTAATCAACCTGATTTCCAATGCCGTTAAGTTTACCGAATCTGGTTGTGTCACCTGTCGCGTTAAACAAGGAAATGACGGTGTTTGCATCAGCGTCATCGATACGGGTATTGGGATTGCACCCGAAGATCAGCCGAAAGTATTCGAGAAATTCCGCCAAGTTGGCGACACCCTCACCGACAAACCCAAAGGCACAGGGTTAGGACTGCCCATCTGTAAACAAATCGTCGATCATCACGGCGGTAGAATCTGGGTTGAAAGTGAACCAGGTAAAGGCAGCATATTCTCGTTCATCATTCCCACCTATGCCAGCGATCAAAAAACCACTGCTAATCTGAATTTGGATACGCTTGTCAAACAACTCAAAGAACACGTCATCACCAAAAGCGCTGTGTTGAACCAAAACCGTAAAACCATTTTGGTTGTAGATGATGACGCTAACATTCGCGAACTGCTGCGTCAACAACTGGAAAACGAAGGCTACAATGTTCGCGAAGGAAAGGACGGCATGGATGCAATTCATCAAATCAAAATAGCCCGTCCCGATCTGATTCTCTTGGACGTGATGATGCCCCAAATCAACGGCTTCGATGTGGCAGCAGTTCTCAAAAATGATCCTCAGACCGCAGACATTCCAATTATCATTCTGTCAATTATTGAAAACAAAGAACGGGGCTATCACATTGGCATCGATCGCTATCTTACCAAGCCCATTGATACAGAAAAACTCCTCAACGAAATTGGCTCGCTGCTTTACCAAGGCACTTCTAGTAAAAAGGTATTGGTTGTAGATAAAAATGCATCAGCCTTAAAAACCCTATCAGATGTACTGCAAACTCAGGGATACAGCGTGATTGAAGCCTCCGATCCGCAAGAATGCATTTATAAAGCCCTGTCAGCCAAACCTGACATGATTATCATCGATTCTATCTTCTCTCAAGAAGCCGATTTGGTGAAAACCCTACGCTTTGAGAAAGAGTTGGAAAATGTATTTTTTATTATGTTGTCTGAACAGTAATCTCTAGGGATTGGGGATTGGAAACTGGGAAATGGTAAAGAATTATTCTAATCCCTAATCTTTAATTCCCAATGCCCAATGCCCAATCCCACTTCCCAATCCTCAATCACCAATCCCCATGACCCAGAAAATTCTAATTGTTGACGATGAACCCAATATCTTGATTTTGATGGAACAAGCTTTAGAAGCATTAGAAGATGAGGGTGTTGAACTTCTAACTGCTAGAAATGGAGAAGAAGCTCTCGAAACTATTAAAGCTGAAAAACCAAACCTGGTTTTTCTTGATGTGATGATGCCGAAAATGAATGGTCTGCAAGTCTGCCATGTTGTAAAACACGACTTACAAATGACTGATATCTACATTATAATCTTGACAGCTAAGGGACAGGAATTTGATAAACAAAAAGGACTTGAGGTTGGTGCAGACTTATATCTAACTAAACCATTTCGCCCCAAAGAAGTTCTTGAAAAATCAATGCAGGTGTTGGGCTTTTGAGGAAAGTATTGAATGATTTTGCCTGCGATCGCTTCCAATTTAACGTAGGCGATCGCAGTACTTTCTTTATTGTGCCACTTCATCCGCAATGGGCATAGCTTGCTTCTGCAACTAGGCTATCTTGACTTTTAATCACCAGCTTTTTTAGATAGAATTAAATACTTTTTAAAATTATTAAAAGTAGCGGCGATCGCATCTGAATTGCGATCTGCATTCACAAACTTCCCGACTGCGAACAACACTACCATCCGGCATAGGTAACGCGGTGTGCAACTTTCTCTCAAACCTAACCCCCAGCCCCTTCCCTTGTAGGGAAGGGGAGCAAGACTTAAAGCCTCTCTCCGCTTCGGGGAGAGGTTTGGAGAGGGGTTTTAAGAATAAGTCGCACATCGCGCTAGGTAGTGGTGTACATAATAGCTCCACTGAATGTTGGCATTTTTAACAACAGCCAAATTAGCATCAGTGAGGTTGGCCATGTTGAGAGAAGCTCCGCTCAAATCAGCGCCAGCCAAATCGGTATGATTCAAACCTACATTCTTGAGATTGGCTTCCCGCAAAATGGCAGTGAACAATTCAGAAGCACTCAAATTATAGCGTTTACTAATCACATGAGGTACATCATAGTCCCCTCTCGAAGAGCGGGGAGCAGAGTGGTTTCATACGAAAAAAGAAAAATACATAAGTCTTGATTTCTCATGTATAACCATAGATTTTGACATTCCTCTTCCCCGTTGGCGTCAGCCTGCCGTTACGCAAGCGGAGAGAGGCTTTGAAACCCAGTTTTAATTTTTCTCTCGTTGTATGAAACCACCCTCCTCGCTTGCGGGGTTCTTTTACCTCACTCAACTGAGAACCGCCATAGCACAAACCGTAATTACAAATCTTCAAGAGTAGGTGTAAAGGTTAGCAGAGCCGACACAAGGAAAAAACCTTTCTTCTGCCCCTGCTTATTCAAAAGGTAATTCTGGGAAAGCTTAATTTGTGAGAGCGAGAGGCTTTTGCCAGAAGGAACTAGAATTAGGAAACACCTAGCTGGGTTCTTCTGACTTTTGAAATTAGGAGTGCATGTGTGCCAAAATCCCCTAAATATTTGCTGATTGGATCGACCGAGAATTACAGCGGTAAATCTGCAACTGTTCTGGGTTTGTCTCATCAGCTACAGCAAAAAGGTCTGGATATTACCTACGGTAAACCGCTCGGTACGTCTTTCAATTCGTCCAGTGGAACCGTAATTGAGGAAGATGTCCAGTTCATCGCTCTTAGCCTCAATTTGCCGGAAAACCGCGTTGCACCTACAATGCTGGCTTTGGATGAACCAAATGTGCAAAAGCGCTTACGGGGGGAAGACAAAACCGATTATCAGCAGTCCCTAATACAGCAATATTTACATAAGTCTCAAGGAGATTTGGTGTTATTGGAAGGGCCTGGTGATTTGTCCGAAGGCAATTTGTTTGATTTGTCTTTGCTGCAAATGGCTGAAGTATTGGATGCTGGTGTGCTGTTAGTAAGCCGCTATAAATCCTTGCTTTCGGTTGAGGCACTATTGGCTGCTAAAAGGCGTGTGGGCGATCGCTTGATTGGAGTTGTGATCAATGATATCCCTGTCACTCAACTAGAAGCAGTTGAAACTCTCGTGCTACCATTTTTGGAACAGCAGGGTATTCCAGTGCTAGCAATGTTGCCAAACAGCGATTTGCTCCGCAGTGTGAGTGTTGGCGAACTAGTCAAGCAGTTAAAGGCTGATGTTCTCTGTCGTAACGATCGCATGGATTTGTTGGTAGAAAGTCTGGCAATTGGAGCGATGAATGTCAATTCAGCTGTGAAATATTTCCGCAAACGCCGGAATATGGCAGTGGTGACAGGAGGCGATCGGGTGGAAATTCAGCAAGCGGCTTTGGAAACTTCTACCCAATGTTTAATTCTCACTGGGCAACTACCACCCCCACCGTTCATTCTCAGTCGCGCTGAAGAACTAGAAATACCCATTTTGTCTGTTGACTTAGATACCCTCACTACTGTCGGAATTGTTGACCGCACTTTTGGTCAAGTCCGTGTCCACGAGCCTATTAAGGTTCAGTATATTCGCCAGTTGATGTCCGAGCATTTTGACATTGACCGCTTGTTATCCAAACTAGGTTTAACTCCCGCAGCGGCATTGTCTTAGATTCATGAGTGTATTGAAGGAGGCAGGAGGCAGGAGACAGAAGGAGTAAATCATCCGGGATTCGATCCCGGATGATTTGAAGCTACTGAAGTTTGAAGCTACTGAAGTAAGAATTTGGTGGGGTCTTATTAGTGATGGCTATAGAAGTCACTGGAACTAGGAGAAAATGGATTTAACGGCAATTGATCCCCTGAAACTACCCTCCCTTCCATTGGAGAAAAAAGCTAATCTCCCTGACTGTCCAGCCATCTATTTCGCGATTTCTGGTTCTGGGGAAATTCTCTACATAGGCAGAACTGCTGATCTTGCACGTCGTTGGATATCACATCATCGAAAAATAGTTGCAATGTCTAACTTAAGTTTTCTTCGCATCTACACGCTGTTTGGTAAAATATCTGGGTCGTTTAGTCTGATTATCTCCATCTTTGAGCCAATCAACAGACCTTATTAACCTCGATACATTAGCCCAAGAATTGGCGACAATCCAGCAAACAGGTTCTAAAAGAATTGCTTTGCTGGGTTCTCGTCACGTCCCGATAACGCATCAGAATCTTATTGAAATGATGACTTATGCCCTAGTTTTATCGGGTAATCGAATCATTACTTCTGGTGCTACAGGTACGAATTCAGCGGCCATCAAGGGAGCAACGCGGGCTGATGCAAATTTGTTGACGGTGATTCTACCCCAAAGCCTGGAACGCCAGCCTTTAGAATCGCGCCAGCAACTAGAACAGGTAATGCATCTAGTCGAGAATCCCAGTAATGATAATCTATCTCTGGCGGAAGCTAGTTACTTGTGCAATAAGGAGATTGTCTCCCGTTGCCAGCAACTAATCTGCTTTGCGTTTCACGACAGTCGCACCCTGTTACAAACTTGTCAGGATGCAGAAGAACAAAGAAAAGTGGTAACGCTTTTCTACTTTGATTAGTCATTTGTCATTTGTCTTTTGTCATTTGTATTTGACTAATGACTGATGACTGATGACTGATGACTAATAACCAACGACTAATAAGTAATGATAATTTTTTTGTACTCGATCGCTGCTGCCGTCGTTCTAATTTATGTGCCATTTTTGGTGGTAGCTTATGCCCGTGTGCGTATTGGGCCTGAAATGCTTTCTACTCCTCGCGCCATGTTTGATAAATTGCCACCTTATGCCCAACGAGCTACTTGGGCACATCAGAACACCTTTGAAGCCTTTATGGTGTTTGCCGCAGCCGCATTGATGGCTTATGTAACTGGTGTAAATTCTTTTACAGCCCAAGTAGCGGCGATCGCTTTTGTGGTGGCCCGTTTCCTATACTCGATTTTTTATATTTTGAATATACCCCTTTTGCGATCGCTCATGTTTGCCATTGGTATCTTTAGCTGTGCCACTCTCTTTTTCTTGAGCATCATCCAAGCTACTAATTAATTGGGGCATGGGAACTGGGGACTGGGAAAGAGTTTTCTCAATACTCAATACCCAATCCAAAATCGTTCGACTGAGCGAAGTCGAAGTCCAAAATCTAAAATCCAAAATGTTTTATGGCTTCTACTTTTTCCTTTGACATTGTGAGCGACTTTGACCGACAAGAGTTGGTTAACGCCGTCGATCAAGTTATACGAGACATCAAAGGTCGTTACGACCTCAAAGACACTGAAACTACTGTCGAGTTAGTTGAAGAAAGCATTAACGTTAGCACTGACAGCGAGTTTACCTTAGATTCCGTACACACCATTCTGCGAGAAAAAGCCGCCAAGCGTAACCTCTCCCAAAAAATCTTTGATTTTGGCAAGGTTGAATCAGCCAGTGGTAATCGCGTGCGTCAAGAAATCAAACTCAAAAAAGGCATAAGTCAGGAAATCGCCAAACAAATTTCCAAATTGATTCGGGATGAATTTAAAAAGGTACAAGCTTCAATTCAAGGGGATGCTGTACGGGTTTCTGCCAAATCTAAAGATGACTTGCAAGTTGTCATGCAGCGGCTAAAACAAGAAGACTACCCAGTTGCTTTGCAATTTACAAATTATCGTTAAAAGATTCGTAATTCGTAGTTAAAAATTCAATTACGAATTACGAATTACGTTAGCGACGCAGGAGCGTCATTACGAATTATTTTAAGTCCGTCCGCCAATACTTCTTAGAAATGCCGGACGTTCAGATAACTGCTTCATATAGTTCAACACCGCTGGATAGGGGCTGAGGTCTAGCTTCAGGATCATGGGAATGTAATTCAAAATAGACCCCACTGCTACATCAGCAACAGTAAAATCATTGCCAACTAAAAAAGGTTGCTTACTGAAAATTTCATTTAAGGGAGTCAACAAGCGGGGCATTTCCCGCTCCCGATTTGCTTCTACAAAAATTCCTGGGCCAAGGGTAGCATTGGCAAACAACACCCATTGGGAAAATACAGCATTTTCCTTTGGTGAAAGTGGAGTTTTACTGTACTTATCGGCAAGATACAACAAAATTGCCCCAGATTCCCAAACCTGAAAATCCTCATCAACAATTGCTGGAACTTTACCAAATGGGTTGATTGCCAAATACTCAGGCTTAAGGTGTTCACCCGCCTGCATATCAAGCTTGACGAATTCGTAAGGAATTCCTAATTCCTCTAAATACCAGTGAACAATTGATGCTCGACTACGAGCGCCACCGTAAAGTTTTAGCATAATTACTTAAAGCACTTTGTGAGTGTGAGAATGCTGTTTAACGTTATCTTCTTTGGTTACAACTCTGGCGGCGTTTAACACCCGTTTCCGCTCAATGGAATACTTAAATTCAGTGTAGTTTGTACCCAATGGAATCAGAGATTTTGCAGATTCACGACGCTTGTAGGTACGAGCTGCTGCAAATGCCCGTGGCACAAATTCCTCTCCAAACTGAGCCGATTCTGGGAAGCCATCTGGCAGCAGTGGTGAATCGCCATCCAGCACAGATCCCAGAGTTGTGGCATGAGCCAGCTTATAGGAGGTAGGAATGCCCTTTAATAGCGCTTCCAAAGCCGCAGAGGGTATTGGTTCTATAACTTCGATTTGATAAACTTCTCCATCTTCTTTGACGAAGCAGGTTGCCAAGCCGATCACAATGTAATCATCAATTGCTAAATCAGGGGCATTGGGATAGGAAATTGCAGTTGTCATCGGGAAATTTCTCAAAACTTAAAAATTGAATTTAGGGAATGGGACATGGAGAATTGGGCAAAACAGTGCTGAGTTAGGAGTTAACAGTTATTCTCCCCCTGCTCCTCTGCTCCCCCGGTTACTGAGCGTAGTCGTTGGCGCAGCCTCTCGTAGAGAAGTATGCTTCCCTGCTCCTTTGCTTCCTCATCCCCTCTTTAACGAACGGCTTGTTGGCATTCTACCAATTTGCTGCTCTCACTACTTGACTAGTCTTTGAGATTAACCTCTGCTATTTCTGGAATTCATCTTCGGGATCGAGTATCTATAAATAGGTTTGAGGAGCAATTGTTTATTTAAGGGGTAGATTTCTACTGGTATGAGTAGTTTAAATCTCAGTCTTAAGATGGCTTTCAAGTAACCATAAATACCTTGAGAATAGACACAGTGGTAAAACCACCAGAGTTAAAAAACTAGACTTTTATTTAAAAAAGCAGGTATTTCAAGCAGGGAAAGATGAATATTTACTCATTTTTAGCCGACGATGACCAGCAAAGTAACCAATATCAATATGTTCTAAATACTACAAGCAAACTTCAAGAACGGAGGAAAAGCGATCGCAGCGAATCTATTTTTGGGGATAGCGACTTGCGCTCTTGTGCTTTGAGGTTGGCTCAACAAGGAGATTATGCTGAAGCGATCGCACTTTTAACCCAACTAATCTGCCGCCATCCCCACAATGCTGTTGATTACAACAACCGAGGGCTAATTTATTTCCAAAGTGGCGAAAGGCAAAAAGCGCTTTACGACTACAACACCGCCCTGAAACTTAATCCCTATTTGGCTAGTGCTTATAATAACCGAGCAAATTACTACGCGGCTTGTGGAGAATTAGCAGTAGCACTTACCGACTACGATCGAGCAATTGATTTGAAACCTCACCATATCCGGGCATGGATTAACCGAGGTATTACCTGGCGTGATTTAGGGCAATACGAGGAGGCAATTGAGAATTTTGAGGTAGCACTGCTTTTCGGTCAACTAGAAGGTCATATCTGGGCTGAACGCGGCAGAACTTACCATCTTTGGGGTGACTGGAATTGTGCGATCGCTGATTATCGTCGCGCCCTCACTCAACTGCCCTCTCTCGACAACGATAATGATATTACTGGTTGTCGTTTGCGTTTTCAACTTGAAAATTGGCTAGACGAGTTACTATCTCAATCAGCGTCCTAATTGGTAGATTAGTTCTTCTGGGGGATTCAAAATTCAAAATAATTGATTAATTTTGAACTAGAGTTTAGTGACGCTGTATCGCTAATGACTAATAGATGATAACTACATAGCTATTCAAAAATTAGCTATTAACCATTACTTGTTAGCAATAATATAAATTACACCCGGTTTATACGTAGCCTGAATCACAATTAACCTAAATAATCCCAAATTCGCCATTTGTCTTAGGGTGACGAGTCTGTTTGCTCATCTTCTCGGCGATCTTGATTCATCAACACGATCTGACGCTGGCTGGGATCGAATCGGTATCCTTGGCGTTGTCTAATAATTTTAGCTTCTTGGGGATCAAAGTTACGGCTAAATTCTGCCTGCAAACCATTGACATGTCCTTCCATCAGCTTGACTTCAGTACTCATTTCTCGCAATTTTTCTTGCTGTAACCAATGATAAGGCAAGAGTTGTGTTAAAGCAGATGCTGCAACGGCAGTAATCACAAGATTGACCGCTATTTTGGCTGTACTTTCCAGTGCCATCACCTGGTAAGAACGTTGACGAAGATGCCGCTTTGGTCGAGAAATGACCCGGCGTTTTTGTATAGGTTGTAACGGTGGTCTAGAGGGTTGAATCGCGTTCATGATGCTAAAAGATAACCTCGCTTAGTGAAGGGAAGCACTGTAAAAGCCCTCTGGCGCTAATTACTGCTTGATTTAGCTGTCATATTACTTCATTTTTTTGAAATAGCTACAAGTGTCGCACCAGTTAAAAAATAACCTGGCTTACGTAAGTGCAAGATTTGGAGCTACTTATGGCATGAAACCGCAAGCTTCTAAAAATTGCACCCCGTACTGCCAGGATTATTAGCTTTTCAACTGTGTCACATCGGAGCGTTATTTGTAAAGTTCTGTGGCTAATCGCCAAGCTAGAACTCCTGGGATCAAGGCTACAACAAGAGCGATGTAGACTTGAGTATCTGAGATGGAAGATATCTGAGCAATGTACAGAGTATCTAAGATAGGCATGGCTGAAAACCTCCTAACCTGAATAGATTTTGAACAGTTCGTTTACTACTTTTCCTTGTTTTGCCAAGATTTTGGAATATCTTGTTACAAGATGCAACAAAAGCAGTTATTAGTCAGTAGTCGTTAGTGATTCGACCTTAGAAAAATTTATAAAAATATGAATTTATATTTGGGTATCGACTTCGGCACATCTGGCGCACGCGGTGCAGTTATTGACGAGGAAGCTTGTTCTATTCAAGTTGAGGTACGATATGCCTTCCAGGACTCACCAGCCGCCGTTACGCCAAAAATTTGGCAGGAGGCTTTGTTTGCGCTGGTGGAACAAATACCTGAGAAATTGCGGCGAGAAATTAAAGCGATCGCAATTAATGGGACTTCTTCCACCGTCTTGCTGGTCGATGCTGCTGGCAATCCAACAGATGCACCACTGCTGTACAACGATGCGCGGGGATCATCTGTCCTAGAGGATTTGAGGAATATCGCACCCTCTAATCATACCGTGTTGAGTGCCACCTCCAGCCTAGCCAAACTTTTGTGGATGAGACAATTACCCTCATTTAGTGAAGCTAGATATTTCCTGCATCAAGCAGATTGGCTGGCGTTTCTCCTACATGGACAGTTGGGAATTAGTGATTACCATAATGCTTTAAAGCTGGGTTATGACGTGGAGGAGTTGAAATACCCAGAATGGCTAGAAAATTTGCAAATACCGATTCAGCTACCCAAAGTTTTAACTCCCGGTACTCCTGTTGCAGAATTGCGTCCTGAAATTGCGGATAAGTTCGGTTTGGGCCGTAATTGTCTGGTGTGTGCAGGTACAACTGATAGTATTGCGGCTTTTATTGCCAGTGGCGCAAAATTACCTGGTGAAGCCGTGACTTCCCTTGGTTCAACGTTGGTACTAAAGTTGTTAAGTCGTACCCGTGTAGAAGATGCCAGATATGGGATTTACAGTCATCGCTTGGGGGATTTGTGGCTGACTGGGGGTGCTTCTAATACTGGGGGTGCTGTACTCAAGCAATTTTTCACAAACGCTGAGTTAGAAAGCCTTAGCCGGGAGATTGATCCATCAAAACCTAGCGATTTAGATTATTATCCGTTGTTGAGGGTAGGCGATCGCTTTCCGATTAACGATCCCAATCTAGCTCCACGTTTGTCACCACGCCCAGATAATCCAGTGGAATTTTTGCATGGGTTATTAGAAAGCATTGCCCGCATAGAAGCGCAAGGATATGAATTATTACAGCAGATGGGCGCAGACAATCTGAGTCGTGTTTATACTGCTGGCGGTGGCGCGGCTAATCATACTTGGACTGCGATTAGGGCGCGTCATTTGCAGACTCCTGTAGTAGCGTCAGTGTACACAGAAGCAGCTTACGGGACAGCCCTGTTGGCGATGGGAGAGAGAAAAAGGGGTTAATCAACAACGCATCTTTTGGTAGATATCTTTTAAATCAGTATCTATCCCAGTGACAATCGACATATCTCGGCCGATACTGGGATGATTAGATACCGGACTATAGATTCCAGGTTCATAATCTGGGCAGCTATTCGGGGATGGGTGCTTTGCAGCAAGCGAATGTCATCCATCCCCTTTACTAATTATTGGTGTGATTTATAACTAGCCTAGCGTCGCGAAGAAAACGGTTGTATTCAGGCGATCGCAACAAACTTTCACTGTAAAAAGAACGCCAAATTATGGGTTGAAAGTAACCGGATGCTGCGGCGCTATAGTGTAGAAGCTAATGACAGCAAGCGGAACACAGAGACAAAAAAGTGCAAATCACCAAGCGCAACGTTGAGTTAAGAGTAGATGGCAGCTTAATGCGTGTTTATGTAGCGGCTCCCAAAGCAGCAGGAAAATACCCTGGTATTGTCTTCTACAGTGATATTTATCAGTTAGGCGATCCAATGATTCGTCTAGCTAATTACTTAGCAGGATACGGCTATGTGGTGGCAGCCCCAGAAATTTTTCACCGAATTGAGCCAGTTGGTTCAGTAATTGAGCCAGACGATCTGGGAAGGATGCGCGGTAATGACGATGCGCGTCGAACCTCCGTAGCTGATTATGATGCCGATTGCCTTGCTGTGATTGAATTTCTGAAAACAGAGAGTGCAGTTTCTTCAAATAAAATAGGCACTCTCGGCTTTTGTATAGGTGGACATTTAGCTTTCCGTGCAGCATTTCAAAACAAAATTCGGGCTTGTGTCTGCTGTTACCCTACTGGTATTCCCAGTGGTAAACTGGGTAAAGAGGTAGCCGATACAATCCAGAGAGTAAGTGAAATACGAGGTGAGATGCTAATGGTGTTCGGTACTCTTGACCCTCATATACCAGAGAGCGATCGCCAAACCATAATAAAAGCAATGGAGGATGCTAACATACCTCACCAAGTTTTCTTGTATGAAGCAGAACATACATTTATGCGCGACGACGGTTATCGTTATGATTCTAGTGCTACCACCGCAGCTTGGTCTGAAATAATAACTTTCTTGGGGCGCATATTTGCAGACTAAAAACTTATATTATTGGTTTCTTCGTGTCAATTTTGAGTTGTTTGCAACGCTAACAAACCAGCACCATAAGCAGGTTCATGCCTCGGAAAAATCACGCTTACATTAGGAAACTCCTTAATAAGAGACGCTGCAAATCTTTCATGGATATTGCATCTACCGCGCCACACACTTCCTGTTGTGACGACTTCTAAAGCTGAGTCAACACTAAAAATTGCATCAATTACTATAGATGTAGCTTTTACTAACTCTTTGACAGCATCATCAATTATGATATTCGCTACTATATCACCTGATGCGGCTGCAAAATCTACAACTGGTGCTAAAGCAGCTATCTGTTTAACTCCCCATTCTCGGCGATATATTACTTCTATTAAATCTTCTATACTTTCCAAATCAAGATGCTGTTTGAAACCCTCTATCAAACTTGTTGAAATATCTCGGCCATCATAATATTTTAATGCTGCATTCATGCCTGCGATCGCAATTTTATAGGCGCTACCCTCATCTCCTAAAATATAACCCCAGCCGCCGACTCGCTTAGTATGTCCCTGATGATTTCGTCCAAAAACTATCGAACCAGTGCCAGCTGCAACCACAATTCCTACAGACTGACCAATTCCACCAACTAAAGCAATTAAAGCATCGTTACAAATTACAATATTCGCTGATTGCAATGCCCAGAAAATAGGCAATTTGCTATTCTGTAATTCTTTAACTAAATCTTTTACTACTTCAATATCTGCTGCACGACCTACACCCGCTAAACCCAAACATATTGCGTCAATCTTATCAGTATTTGTAATTATTGCTGCCTCAAAAGCATTTTGAATTGCTGATTGAATAGATTGTAAAGTTGCTTCTCTTCCTATACTCTGATAATTAGATGGCCCAGCTTCACCACGACCTAGCACTTGATATAAATCATCCATCAAGACACAAACAGTTTTGCTACCGCCGCCATCTATTCCCAAAACATAACTCATGATTGGTAATCATATTAATTATTTTGACGCTTCGGTTCTTCTTTTAAAGGTATAAAAAAGATAGCAATCATTCCAGGAATGGTCAGCAAACAAACCAAGACAAAAAATAATGGATAACCAAGTGCTTTTTGCAGATAACCGCTAATTAAACCTGGTAACATCATTCCTAAAGCCATTATGCCTGTGGAGATAGCAAAATGAGAAGTTTTATATTCACCTTGGCAAATATACATTAAATAAACACTAAAAGCTGTAAATCCAAAACCATAACCAAATTGCTCCAACGAAACCAAGGGATATATTAATGTTAGCGAAGGTTTAGTGTAAGCCATATATACATAAAATATATCAGGCAAGTTTAATGCTAAAGCCATAGGAAAAAGACATTTTTTTAATCCATATTTAGAGATTAGCAAGCCTCCTAAAATTCCTCCACAAATTAGAGATATAACCCCAAATGTCCCGTAGACTAACCCAACATCTGATGTTGATAGTCCTAAGCCTCCTACTTCTGGTTTGTCCAATAAAAATAAAGAGGCTATTTTGACAAGCATTGCTTCGCCAAATCTGTAGAGCAAGATAAAGGCTAAAATACTGATAATTTTATCTTGAGCAAAATATGAGCTAATAATTGACCAAAAGGGTATATTTTCTCTAGCTTGTATTTGTTGTCGGTTATCTGATTCAGGTAATGGTAAAATTAGGCGATGAGAAATAAACAGAATTGCTAAAATTAAAGCTGAGAAGCCAATAGAAATAGTCCAGCTTAAAGGAATGTTGTTGAGAGAGACTTCAAGCTGTCCTGCTAACACTACTAATATCCCAGAGCCAAAGATTACGGCAAGTCTATAACAAAGCGAACGAATGCCTACAAAAAACGCTTGTTGTTCTGGAGATAAAGCGATGAGGTAGAAGCCATCTGTGGCAATGTCATAAGTTGCAGAAATAAATGCTCCTATTGTTAATGCTGCAAGGGAAATGAAAAAGAAATTTGGCAGTTGTAAAGAGAAGGCTATTAAGCCTAAGCAGCAAAACATGGCAAATTGGGTATAGAGTATCCATTTGCGTTTGGTAGAGTAAATATCAATGATTGGGGCCCAAAACATTTTGATGACCCAAGGTAGATAGAGGAAGCTTGTCCAAAGGGCAATTTGGGCGTTATCGATTCCGAGTTTTTTGTAAAAGATTACGGAAACTGTGTTGATGATGATGTAAGGTATGCCGGAGGAAAAGTAGAGGGTGGGGATGAATTTCCAAGGGGAGGGTGTTTGATTCATGGGTTTGGTTTAACGAACCGCAGAGGCGCAGAGAGCGCAGGGAGATTAAGAGAGGATAATACGTTTGATACCGTCTTTGAGGAGGGGGACGTTAAAGTTAATCAGGAGAGCAAGGGGGTAATTAGTCATTTTAAGGTAGGAGAGGACTTGAGCTTCGTGGTTTGGGGCTAAATTTTGGACAGCTTTTAATTCCACAATTAGACAATTAGCAACCAGAAAATCTAATCTACCCTTACCAAATTCATGTCCTTTGTAATTGACTGTTACCGACTTCTCAACTAGATGAAGTATCCCGCACCTGAAAAATTCTATAATTATCGCCTCCTTATACACCTCCTCCAAAAACCCTGGCCCCAACACCCTATGTACCTCAATCGCCGCCCCAATCACCTTACCCGTAAGCTGATTCATCTCCTCTCCTAACTCTCTTCCCTCCGCGTTCTCTGCGCCTCTGCGGTTCGTTTCCATAATCCCCCTCCAACCCTATGGCAAAATTTATAAAAGTCCTTCCTTAGTTTTCCCAGCATGACCGCAACCATTCCCAATCTCCCCAGTCTCTACGACCCCTTTTCCACCGAAGCCAAGTGGCAAAAATTCTGGGAAGACAATCAAGTTTACAAAGCTGACCCCAGCAAAGGCGGCGAACCCTACTGCATCGTCATTCCTCCCCCCAATGTCACCGGCAGTTTGCACATGGGTCACGCTTTTGAAAGTGCGTTGATTGATACTCTCGTGCGCTACCACCGGATGCAGGGACGTAATACCCTATGGTTACCCGGAACTGACCACGCCAGCATTGCTGTGCATAGTATGCTAGAAAAGCAACTCAAAAAAGAGGGTAAGACTCGCTACGAGTTGGGGCGCGAGAAGTTTCTAGAACGCGCTTGGCAATGGAAGGCGGAGTCTGAGGGAACGATTCTGAATCAGCTACGACGCTTGGGTGTCTCGGTGGACTGGTCACGGGAAAGGTTTACTCTGGATGAGGGTTTATCCAAAGCTGTTGTCGAGGCATTTACTCGCCTCTACGAAGAAGGCTTAATTTATCGTGGTGAATATTTAGTTAACTGGTGTCCCGCTTCTCAGTCGGCTGTGTCTGATGTGGAAGTAGAAAATCAAGAGGTGAATGGAAATCTCTGGCACTTCCGCTATCCCCTCACCGATGGTTCCGGTTTTGTAGAGGTGGCGACAACTCGACCAGAAACGATGCTGGGTGATACAGCTGTAGCAGTTAATCCCAATGACGATCGCTACAAACATCTCATTGGCAAAACTTTAACTCTGCCAATTCTACAACGAGAAATTCCGATCATTGGCGATGAATATGTTGACCCCACTTTCGGTACAGGTTGCGTGAAAATAACTCCCGCCCATGACCCAAATGATTTTGACATGGGTAAGCGTCACAATCTGCCGTTCATCAACATCATGAATAAAGACAGCACTCTCAACGCCAATGCTGGGGAGTTTCAAGGACAAGACCGCTTTGTTGCTAGAAAGAATGTGGTTTCTCGCCTAGAAGCAGATGGCTTTTTGGTGAAGATCGAAGATTATAAGCATACCGTTCCCTACAGCGATCGCGGTAAAGTACCTATTGAACCCCTCCTCTCGACTCAGTGGTTCGTCAAAATTCGCCCCCTAGCTGACAACACTCTCGAATTCCTCGACCAGCAAACTTCTCCAGAGTTTGTCCCCCAACGCTGGACAAAGGTTTATCGTGATTGGCTAGTAAAACTTACTGATTGGTGTATCTCTCGCCAATTATGGTGGGGACACCAAATTCCTGCTTGGTACGCTGTCAGTGAAACAGATGGGCAAATTACCGATAACACGCCGTTTGTAGTCGCAAAATCGGAAACTGAAGCTTGGGAGAAAGCTAAATTACAATTTGGCGAAAATGTCAAGTTAGAACAAGATCCAGATGTTCTGGATACTTGGTTTTCTTCTGGACTTTGGCCGTTTTCTACTTTGGGCTGGCCAGAACAAACTCAAGATTTAGCAACTTACTACCCGACTACCACTTTGGTAACAGGCTTTGACATTATCTTTTTCTGGGTAGCCAGAATGACTATGATGGCTGGGCATTTTACGGGGCAAATGCCTTTCCAAACAGTTTACATTCATGGCTTGGTGCTGGATGAAAAAGGTCAGAAGATGTCAAAGACCAAAGGTAATGGCATTGACCCATTGTTACTGATTGACAAATATGGTACTGATGCCTTGCGCTATACCCTAATTAGGGAAGTGGCTGGCGCTGGTCAAGATATCCGCTTGGAGTATAATCGCGGAAAACAGGAATCGGCTTCTGTTGAGGCATCGCGTAACTTTGCAAATAAGTTGTGGAACGCAGCCCGGTTTGTGATGATGAATTTGGATGGACAAACGCCGCAACAATTGGGAAATCCAGTCGCCACAGAATTGAGCGATCGCTGGATTATCTCGCGGTATCATCAAGTTGTCAAACAAACCACCAATTACATCGATAATTATGGTTTAGGGGAAGCAGCTAAGGGATTGTACGAATTCATCTGGGGTGATTTCTGCGATCAATATATTGAACTGGTGAAATCTAGGTTGCAAACAGGTGCAGACTCCGCATCAAGGCGGGTAGCAGAGCAAACTCTTGCCTACGTGCTAGAAGGGATTTTGAAACTGCTTCATCCCTTCATGCCGCATATTACTGAGGAAATATGGCAAACTCTCACCCAACAATCAGCAGATTCACCGCAAACTTTACCATTACAAACCTATCCCCAGATAGATGTCAACCTAGTTGATATAGCTTTAGAAGAACAGTTTGAATTGCTGATTGGTACTATCCGCACAATTCGGAATTTGCGGGCTGAAGCGGATATTAAACCAGGCGTAAAAGTGACAGCGAATTTACAAACTGAAAGTGAGAAAGAGCGGGAAATCCTTACTGCTGGACAGTCTTATATTAAAGATTTGGCAAAGGTTGAGACTTTAATCATTACTGACAAACAACAAAACCAAACTGTTGCTGCCAAAAAACCTCAAAGGGGTTTGAAGACAATTGGCTTAATTATTGTGGCCATTGTATTTGGTAGATTGGGTTTAGCTGTGGGGTATGCCATTGATGACACTCCCCTCGTCGGAACTTTCTTTGAACTAGTTGGTTTTGGTTACACAGCCTGGTTTGTTAGCCAAAATTTACTAACTGCTCAAGCGAGACTTAAGTTATGGAGACGCTTTTTCCCGCAGAGTGAATTAAAACAACCACAAGAACCAGAAAATGCGATCGCAGGTGTGATTGGTACAATACAAGTGCTAATTCCTTTGAGCGGCGTAGTAGATATTGAAGCTGTCCGTGCCAAACTAGAGAAAAGCTTGAGTAAAGCCGAAGCAGAAGTTCAATCTCTGAGTACCAGATTAAACAATCCTAGTTTTGTAGATAGAGCTAGAGCCGACGTGGTACAGGGAGCGCGGGATGCCTTAGCAGAAGCACAGAAACAAGCAGAAATTTTGCGCGATCGCCTTCAGGGTTTGTCTTAGCGATCGCCTGCTTAGCTTAGGATAACTGTAATGGGTAATAGGAGTGTTTATAATTCCCAATTACCCATTACCAATTAACAAGATCCAAATATCCATTCTGGTACTTATTTTTTTATTAAATTTTTTTTGAATTTTGAATTTTGAATTGGAGCGAAGCTACCTCATGCTATATCTAGCCCAGGTGCGTAAAAACGATTTTTTAGACCAGCACCAGTTACGCTTATTGGCGCGTCAAGAAGCTGATAACTTGTGGGCGATAATTCCCGAAGAGGCTTTCATTTTGCTGGGAAAGGGAAAGATCATGAGTGAGAACTTGCTTGTTTTAGTCGAACTTTCTCCTACAGGCGATATTGAAAGACTAGAAGACGCCACCAACTGGGTACTGCATCTAGTACAAAACTACCTCACCATCGGCATTACCCCAGAGTTTTTGCAGCATGAGGCCGAGCGAGCAGAACATTGGCGACAATCCCTGACGTTGCAAAACCAAGACTTAGCAAGGCGTTCCTTAGAATTGGAAGCCAGACGCGAACAAATTCAAGCCTTAGAAGAAACCCTCAAACGCGAGAAAAATGGTTATTCCCAAGAGGAAAGTTAAAAGTTTGCAGTTATATTGCACTCAAATGTGTATTTATAAAAGATTACCCAGAAAGAGTTGATCTGTCTCTTACTGGGTAATCTCTCAATGCTTGCTATAGTTAGCTTGCGTTAGGCAATGATAGTAATATTTGCACTACTAAGCGCCACCTGATTGGAGAACTGGGCAATTTGAAGAACTTGTGCAGTCTTACCAGTTCCATCCGCGTCAAAGAAAAGATTACCCGTAGTTTGATCGTACATAAAGCGATCGCTCGCTGCGATCGCGGTGGTACCAAGTCGAAATAAGCTCGGATCGAGCGTAGTATTTTGAGATTGAACCAGTCCGAATTCAGCCTTGGAAATCAAGATAGTATCCTCTCCAAGAGTAAAATCAGCGATCGTATCATACCCTCCAGTACGGGTACCAGTTAGGTTGAAGCTATCTTGTCCAGTTCCACCAGTCAATACATCTCGACCAACTCCACCAGCGATTATATCGTCACCTGCACTACCGAACAAGGTGTCATTGCCTGAGTTACCAAAGAGGCTATCATTGCCATCTCCTCCTGTTAACGTGTTAGCAGCATTATTTCCCATCAGGATGTTATTAAGGCTATTACCAGTACCATTGATTGCTCCGGTTCCAGTCAGAGTCAAATTCTCCTGGTTATTTCCCAACACCCAATTCACCGAAGAATTGACTAAATCTGTGCCTGCATCTAAGCCTTCAATAATCAAGTCGTTTACGTTGTCTACAGTGTAAATATCATTACCGACTCCACCATCAAGACTGTCAGTCCCTGCACCTCCATTCAAGGAGTCATCACCTACACCGCCTAACAAGGTGTCATTACCTGAGCTACCAAAGAGGCTATCGTTGCCATCAACTCCATTCAACGTGTTAGCACCACTATTTCCTGTCAGGATGTTATTAAGGCTATTACCAGTACCATTGATTGCCCCACTTCCAGTCAGGGTCAAGTTCTCCAGGTTATCTGCCAACACCCAATTCACCGAAGACTTAATTAAATCTGTGCCTGAATTTAAGCCTTCAATAATCGAGTCGTTTACGTTGTCTACAGTGTAAATGTCATTGCCAGCTCCACCATTAAGACTATCAGATCCTAAACCTCCATCCAAGGTGTCATCACCTGCACCGCCTAACAAGGTGTCATTACCGGAACCACCAATTAGGCTATCATTGCCATCTTCTCCACTCAAGATGTTAGCGCCAGTATTTCCAATCAAGATGTTCTTAAGACTGTTACCAGTACCATTGATTGCCCCACTTCCAGTCAGGGTCAAGTTCTCCAAGTTATTTCCCAACACCCAACTCACCGAAGACTTAACTAAATCTGTACCTGCATTTAAGCCTTCGATAATAATATCGTTCGCGTTATCTACAGTATAAATGTCATTACCGATTCCACCATCAAGACTATCAGCTCCTAAACCGCCATCTAAGGTATCATTGCCTGCACCACCTAACAAGGTGTCATTGTCGGAATCACCAAAAAGGTTATCGTTGCCATTTTCTCCACTCAAAATGTTAGCGCCAGTATTGCCAATAAAGATGTTATTAAAGCTATTACCAGTACCATTGATTGACCCACTTCCAGTCAGGGTTAAGTTCTCCAGGTTATTTCCCAACACCCAACTCACGGAAGACTTAACTAAATCTGTGCCTGCATTTAAGGCTTCAATAATAATATCGTTCAGGTTGTCTACGATATAAATATCATTGCCTTTACCACCGATGAGACTGTCAACTCCTGCACCACCATCTAAGGAATCATTCCCATCGCCGCCATCAAGGGTGTCATTATCAGCTAGTCCTTGGAGCGTGTCATTGCCCTGCAATCCTGAGATGACATCAATATTGACTGTACCATTCAGGTTGTCTGCACCCAAAGTACCATTAATCACATTGTATTGATTAATAGTCAAGTTGACGGTAGCAGTACTATTGCCTCCGTGCCCATCACTTATACTGTAAGTGAAGCTATCGAAGCCATAATAGTTTTGGGCAGGGGTATAAGTGTAAGTACCGTCATTGTTGTTAACTAAGCTTCCTTGGCTAGGTTGGGTGAAGTCAGTAATACTCAAAACATCACTAACATCGACATCTTTATCATTGCTTAACAGAGTAGTAGCACTAATAATAACGGGTATGTTTCTTTTTGTGGTGATGCTATCGTTAACAGCAACAGGCGCATCATTCACCGCCGTAATATTAATATCGCGAGTAATGGCAGTACTATTAGCAGCCCCATCATTAATTACAAAGCTGACGGTACGAGGTGTAAGACTGGGGTTATCACTGCTATTGGTATAAGTAATGGAACGTAGTGCGGTTTGATAATTAGCAACGGTGGCACTGCCAGTTAAGGTTAAGACACCTGTGCTGCTGTTGTAGCTGCCCATAATCCCATTTTGATTAGTGAAGGCGAGGGTATCTTGAGCAGAAATAAAACCACTGCTAATTCTGACAGTAGCACTAGCTAGGTTAGCAGAGTCTACATCGCTGACGGTGATGCCTGAATCGATGGCTGTAGTAGCGTTCTCGGTGTATGCCAGAGCAGAGTTGGTAGCAGTAGCAATGGGCGCATTGTTCACTGCCGTAATATTAATATTGCGGGTAACAACAGTACTATTATCAGTCCCATCATTGACCACAAAGCTGACGGTACGAGGTGTAGTAGTGGGGTTATCACTACTGTTGGTATAAGTAACAGAACGTAGTGCAGTTTGATAATTAGCAATGGTGGCACTACCAGTTAAGGTTAAAACACCTGTGCTGCTGTTGTAGTTGCCTGTAATCCCATTCTGGCTGGTGAAGGTGAGGGTATCTTGAGCAGAGGCGAAACCACTGGTAATGCTGACGGTGGCACTAGCTAGGTTAGCAGAGTCTACATCGCTAACGGTGATACCTGAGTCAATGACTGTAGTGGCGTTCTCAGTGTATGCCAAAGCAGAGTTGGTGGCAGTAGCAACAGGTGCATCATTCACCGGCGTAATATTAATATCGCGGGTAATGGCAGTACTATTAGCAGCCCCATCATTAACTATAAAGCTGATGGTACGAGGTGTAAGACTGGGGTTATCACTGTTGTTGGTATAAGTAATAGAACGTAGTGCGGCTTGATAGTTAGCAACAGTGGAACTGCCAGTTAAGGTTAAAACACCTGTGGTGCTGTCGTAGCTGCCCGTAATCCCATTTTGGTTGGTGAAGGCGAGGGTGTCTTGAGCAGAGGCGAAACCACTGGTAATGCTGACGGTGGCACTAGCGAGGTTGGGGGAGTCTAAGTCGCTGACGGTGATGCCTGAGTCGATGGCTATAGTGGTTTTTTCGGTGTATGCCAGTGCAGAGGCAGAAGCAGAGATTATCGGGGGAATGCCATTGTTAATGTTTAGTTGGGCATATATCCCATTACCAGACCCGTCCTGACCATCGCTTTGCCAAGAAACGACAAAGTCACCCCCTGCATTCATCGCAACTATGGGGTTAGTTTGGTCGCTGGTGGTGTAGGTATTAACCTTAAATTCGCCCCCTTGAGCCACCCCAAGATTGTTGTAGCGTTGGGCATATATCCCATTGATAGAACCATCTTGACCAAAGCTTTGCCAGGAAATCACAAAGCTTCCATCTGCATCCATCGCGACAGTGGGATTAGCTTGGTCGCTGGTGGTGTAGGTATTAACCTTAAATTCGCTTCCTTGAGCCACCCCAAGATTATTGTAGCGTTGGGCATATATCCCATTGATAGAACCATCTTGACCATCGCTTTGCCAGGAAATCACAAAGTTCCCATCTGCATCCATTGCGACCGTGGGGTTAGCTTGGTTGTTGCCGGTGTAGGTATTAACCTTAAATTCACCCCCTTGAGCCACCCCAAGATTGTTGTAGCGTTGGGCATATATCCCATTAGTAGACCCGTCCTGACCAAAACTTTGCCAGGAAATGACAAAGTCCCCATCTGCATCCATTGCGACTGTAGAGTTATATTGATCGCTAGTGGTATAGGTATTAACCTTAAATTCATTCCCTTGAGCCACCCCAGCACTGTTGTAGCGTTGAGCATATATCTCATAGCTAAACCCTTCCTCTAAACTAATCCAAGAGATAACAAAGTCCCCACTTGAATCCATCGCTACTGCTGTGGGACTATATGGATTGCCAGTGGTGTACGTATTAACCTTAAATTCGCCTCCTTGAGCCACCCCAGAACTGTCGTATCGTCGAGCATACATATCAGTCCCGTCTTGACTATCACTTTGCCAGGAAATAACAAAATCCCCATCTGTATCTATCGCTATTACGGGATTATATTGATTGCCAGTAGTGCCAGTATTAACTTGAAATTCGTCCCCTTGAGATGTCCCGTCAGTGTTATAGCGTTGGGCATATATCTTAGTTCCGTCTTGACCATCACTTTGCCAGCAAATAATAAAGTTACCTGCTGCATCTATAGCTACAGTGGAGTTAGATTGATTGCCAATGGTGGTGGTATTGACTTGGAATTCAGTCATGAAAAAACCTCTGAAAAAACTAAAATTTTTATTTCAACAATTACGGTCTAATTAGACAGATTCCTTAGTTATTAGGAATAACTGCACTCGGTCGCAGCCAGTAGTTCAACTCTGGTGCAGTAAATGCTTGGCGGATTTCTTTTCGTTCTTGATTCAAAACCATCGGACGCTGTACACCAGCAAGAAACTGTACATCATAAAGTTCTTGACAGCCTGTGGTGAACTTCAGCATCCCCACCTGTTGCCCATTTCGCAAATCCACAACTGCCACACCACAGAGCAACTTCTCAAATCGTTGAGTTATGGGCAACCCTCCGAAAATATGCCGTTCCCGAATCTGGCATAGTCCCACTAGGGCGTAATACCCTACACAGCACAACCCCCGCAGAAATCCAGGGAGTACACAGACTACTTGTTGGTCTCCTGATTCTGGATGAATGCGCCATATTTCCCCGGCACCAGAGTTGAGTAACCACAAAAACCCGTCATGCCAAATTGGGGAATGGGGCATTGATAATCCATCTACAACTATTTCATTGCTCTCTACTTCCACTACAACTCCACCGTTGGCTTTACCCGGACGCCATCCCCCGACGGTATCTGTCGCACCGAGGGCAGTCACATACTTGGGTTTGCCATCCACCATCGCTAATCCATTCAGGTGACATCGGTCTTCTGGCACTACTTCAGAAATAAATTTCGGATGCCAGCGCGGTACAAAGCTAAAGTCTGGACTCAACGTAGAAAGACACGAAAAGCGGGTGTTGACAATCCACAGCCCTTCTCTGCCAAATTCCAGGTCGTGAATGTTCAGGTCGCCTGTAAAATATGTCATCCGTGGCAAGTAGAGGGCATCGTAGCGTCCGGGCTGGTCTTCTAAAAACTCATAAGCTAAGTCGGGGGCATTGGCTAATAAACAGACTTCATGATGGGTAGCCAGTGCCAATCGTGAACCATTCACTGCCAATCCCATTGGTTTGGAAAATTGGCGTAACAGCATGGTTATCTGTTCCCCATTCCAGCCTACTAGTGCTAGTTTTCCGGCTTGGTAGGTGGTGATGACAACTGAGCCTCCGGCTTGACTCAGCCAGGAGATAAATCCCTGATCGGCATCACATTGAATTAAGTTATTCTCTTCTGGGGCAGTATTGGGAAAAGTGGACAACATAAATCAGTTGAATTAAATTTCAAATTTTGTTGAGGAACTTTAGACTTAGTTAAATACAAAATATACTCAGTGGCTCTAGCCCTTAAAATAGAGCGGTAAATCACCAACTACGAACCCTGAAAATTACTGGTACAAAGCGCTAGTACAGCATGGCGTAAATCCAGCTATCACCTCAATTAAGTAGACAAGTTGCTCTGAGCAACTTGTTAAAGGTGAACAAATTTATGCCAAAGTGTATTGGTGATTGATGTCATTGGTTTTGATGAGTTGTGAAAGTTTGTATTCAGGGCTAAAACCCTTGAAGTTGAATGATAAATCGCTCACTACGAAACTCTCAGAATTAATCACACAGACCACTAAGCGTGCCATTATTGTCAATAAACAAGTCTGTACCAGAAACAGCACTTAAAGGAATCGCCCCCAGAAAATAGGTCGCGCCGCCATAAAGCTGCACTGGATCTAACTTTGCAAATATTTTGAACTTAGTTTTTTATAATGTCTTAGCAGTAAATCTTGTTTGGTAATCTATTGTTATAATAAAGACTATTCTATTTAAAAATAAACTGTATATATACTGAATGTAATAATTAGTTAAAACTTTAATAATTTGAAAACTCGATCGACAAGTTTTGTTACTATAACCGCAAATTGCGTTGTTATGGTAGAGAAAATGCGTAGGTGTATCCTGTCGTATTACATCGCCATGCTTCGTATTAAATATTTAGCCTAAATACGTATAATTATGCGATTTTTCACTTGAAATCAGTAGAGGTAAAAGTAGCAAGCTTGACATAGGATGCCTTGCAATTGCTGAAATTCCTGATAAAAAAGGATTATAAAAATAAAATTACTATTTGACCCACAATTACCTAAAAAAGCTTTTTTGGTGTGCCATTTAAAATTTACGACGAAAGTAGGATGAGACAACAAGAGTGTGGTGTGGCAGTATGGTTCACTGGTCTGAGTGGTGCAGGTAAAACTACTATCTGTCAATTCGTGGAGAAGGAACTGCGGGTACAGGGATACAGAGTTGAAGTTCTGGATGGTGATGCAGTACGTCAAAACCTATGTAAAGGATTGGGTTTCAGCAAAAAGGAGCGAGCGGAGAATATTCGGCGCATTGGCTTTGTAGCTAACCTTCTTGCCAGAAATAATGTAATTGTATTGGTTTCAGCAATTTCACCATACCGCGAAATTCGAGAAGAAGTGCGCCAAAGTATTCGATTTTTCATTGAAGTTTACGTCAACGCATCATTAGAAGTTTGTGAACAACGAGACGTAAAAGGGTTATATAAAAAAGCAAGAGCAGGGGAAATTAAGTACTTCACTGGTATTGATGATCCTTATGAAATACCACTCTGTCCTGAAGTCGAATGCAAAACTAACCAGGAAAGCGTTGCTCAAAGTGGAACTAAGGTCTTAGAAAAGCTAGAAGAGTTGGGTTATATAGTTGCTAAAATGAATGGCTTATGAGTTAAAAACTTTATTTAACTCATAATTTTTACTAAGATGCCAATAGTTGCCGAATTAACCTCGCCACAGCTTTCTGCGTGAAGCGGTTGGCTATTTGTTGACCTAAACGTTGTACATCTGAATTTACCAATAACTGGGCAATTTGGGATGTAATTTGCACTGGGTCAAAGCCTCTTGTTTCTCGGAGAATACCTAATATACGTTTGATATGCTCTAAGGTTTGTTGTTGTTCAACTGTGGCCGCTGGAGTTTTATTCACTGCTGTCAATCCTACGCGTTCTCGCAACAAGGAGGTAAAGTTATGCAAAACATTTTTACCTAAAGCATCAAGTCCGTTAACAGATTCATCTACTAGTTTGTCACGAATAAAAGCACCGCGTTCAGATGACAGAAATTCTATCCCCTGATTTAGCACTAAATTAAAGTCGTAGTCTTGACTATTACGCGCATTTTTTAATAAGTTTTCTAAGCGATTCCAGCGAAATCTGCCATCTTTAAATAACAAATCTTGCAATGATGCTCTTAATTGCGGTGCTGGATCTGTTAACAGGCGTTTGGAAACGTAGGGATAAGCTTCGCTGAGGACTTTAAAGTTGGGATCTATATATATTGCAATACCTTCTAGCGTCACCAGGGAGCGAATAATTAAGGCGTAGTAGGGCGGTACGCGGAAAGGATACTCATACATCAAAGCCGATAGTTCATCGGTGATGCTTTTAATATTAAGATCGGCAACACTGGCTCCTTCGGCATCAGCAAAGACTCTCGCAAAAGCTGGGATAATTGGTGTTAAATCAGTTTCTGGTGATAAGAAATCTAATTTAACGTAATCTTTTGCTAATCCTTCAAAGTCGCGGTTGACGACGTGGACGATCGCTTCAATTAAACCATAACGCTGTGGTGGTTTAATCTCGCTCATCATCCCAAAGTCAAGATAAGCTAATTTGCCATCGGTTGTCGCTAACAAATTTCCAGGGTGCGGATCTGCATGGAAAAATCCATGTTCTAGCAGTTGGCGCAGGGAACACTGCACACCCACTTCAATTAGATAACGAGCATCTATTCCTTGGGCGCTAATTTCTTCTGTCTGGGTTAATTTGGTGCCGTTAATCCACTCCATCGTCAAGACGCGACGATTGGTATATTCCCAGTAAATTTTCGGTACGTATATGTCTTTTATGTGACCGTATAACTCAAAAAATCGTTCGGCATTTTCACCCTCATGGATGTAGTCCATCTCTTCAAAGATGCGATCGCCTAATTCATCGAGAATCCCAACTAAGTCACTTCTTACCTTTTTAACCTTTTTCTGCACCCAAGCGGCGAGGTTACGCAAGATATACAAGTCAATGGTGATTCCCTCTCTTAAGTCGGGGCGTTGAACTTTAACAGCGACTTCTTCACCAGTTTTTAGCTTACCTTTATATACTTGCCCCAATGAAGCCGCAGCAATTGGCTGGGCCGACAGTTCTGCGTAAACCTCTTCTGGAGGTGCGCCTAATTCTTCTTTGATAAACTGGTAAGCAATTTCGTTGGGGAAAGGCGGTAATTGGTCTTGTAGTTTAGTTAATTCTTCTAAATATACGGGAGGAACTAGATCCGGTCTGGTGGACAAAGCTTGGCCAATTTTGATGTAAGCAGGCCCTAATTGGGTTAGCAATACTCGTAGCTGAGTGGCTCGGCGGCGGTCATTTTTGACGACAATTCCTCGTTTACTATCCGACCACAATCCAAAAACAAAGGATAGAGTCGGCCCCAACACGGCAAAAATCCGCCGCAAAACTTGCACTTTTCTATTTTGGTAATGGGCTGCTATGCCCACAGGATCATAAAGCGTCTCAGATTGGGCTGCTATTCTCACCTTTTGGGCTGCTAAGAGTCTTGGCGAGCGTACAACTAAACCATCTTCGGGTACTACATCAATAACATTGAGTTCGTCGCTTCGGCGATTTGTGCCGTTGCGACTTTCCTCCTGAATCGGTCGGGAACTAGGGGGAAGTGTCTTAACAATCATGAAGAAGGCCACCAGTCAGAACGATCACATTAAGTATTGTAACAATATGTTTAGAAATTGGGAATTGGGAATGGGGCATTGGGTATTTTTTCCTCATCTCCCTCTGCTTTCCTTACTCCCTAGTACTAATAGGTCTGCTACACTTAAACGGGCATACTAGTTCAATAGTAGTAGGTATTGCTAGTTGCTGAAAGATCATACTTATTGTCTTGTAAGTTAGAAGTATCTGGCATCTGCCCTCATGGAGAATTTGGCTTGATGTTGCTTTGCCTGCGAATTGAAAACTTTGCCCTAATTGACCAACTGGAATTAGAATTTGGCGCGGGACTAAATGTGTTGACAGGTGAAACCGGCGCTGGAAAATCTATTATCTTGGATGCAATTGATGCCGCTTTGGGCGGTAAAGTCTCTAGTAGAGTTATTCGCACGGGGACTAGTCGGGCGATGGTTGAAGCTACTTTCACATCAAACGCACCCCTAGCGGCTTGGTTGACTGAACAAGAAATAGATTTACTTGATGAAAATTCTGTAGTCATTAGCCGAGAAATTACAGCCACTGCAAGTAATGTCCGTAGTCGATCGCGGGTAAATGGTGTGTTAGTAAATCGGCAGATCATGGGAGGAATGCGCGATCGCTTGGTGGAAATTACCGCCCAAGGTCAAACGGTGCAAGTGGGACAATCTGCCCAAGTCCGCGACTGGTTAGATTTGTATGGGGGCGACTCCCTAATGCAGCAGCGCCATAAAGTCGCCACGAATTTCAGCGCTTATCAACAGGCGCATTTAGCACTAGAAAAACGCCGGACATCGGAACGGGAACGATTGCAACAACTCGACTTGCTTACTTATCAAGTGCAGGAATTGGGAGCAGCGAATCTGGGCGAACCTAATGAATTGGAACAGTTGGGACAAGAACGGGAACGCCTGAATCATGTTGTTGATTTACAACAAATGAGTTACAAGGTTTATCAGGCTTTGTATCAAAACGATCATGAAACCCCTGCCGCAGCAGATTTATTGGGAGATAGTGAGGCGACACTAAATAACATGGTGGAATACGATACCCAACTACAATATCTGTTGGAATTGGTACGGGACGCACAAGCTGCGGTAATGGAAGTTGGAAGGCAAATTAATGCTTATGGGGACGGTTTGGAAGCAGATCCGCAGCGGTTGGAAGAGGTGGAAGAACGAATTCAGGAGTTAAAGCAAATTTGCCGCAAGTATGGACCGACACTTACAGAAGCGATCGCTTACTACCAACGTATCCAAGCAGAATTAGCCCAACTTAACGACAGCGAACAATCTATCGAAAGTCTGGAACAGCAAGAAAAGGCGTGTTTTGAGAAACTTACCCAAGCAAGTAATCAGTTAACTCAATTGCGGAGTAAGGCGGCGGCTAATTTAGAATCACGTTTGATAGCTGAACTCAAGCCCCTAGCGATGGAAAAGGTGAAGTTTATGGTTGAAATATTACCAGCTTTCCCAACTGCGATGGGAGCAGATAAAATTACCTTTACATTTAGCTCCAACCCTGGAGAACCACTACAACCGTTAACAGAAGTTGCCTCTGGCGGGGAAATGAGCCGCTTTTTACTGGCTTTAAAAGCTTGTTTTTCCCAGGTTGACGTAGCTGGAACAATGGTGTTTGATGAAATTGATGTTGGGGTTTCGGGAAGGGTAGCCCAAGCGATCGCAGAAAAATTATACCAGCTAAGTCAACGTAACCAAGTCTTATGTGTTACGCATCAACCTTTAGTTGCGGCAATGGCCGATCGGCATTTTCGTGTAGATAAGCAAACTATCAATCAAGGCAAAGGTAAAAAAGCCAACAATGATAATGCCGAACAGCGTACCGTTGTTAGAGTTACTACCTTGGATAATTTAAACACCCGTCGGGAAGAACTAGCGCAGTTGGCTGGTGGTAAATCTGCAACTGATGCGATCGCTTTTGCAGAGTCTCTATTACTACAAGCTGCTAACCACCGTCGCGGAAAGCATACTTAACCAAATAATTACGAATTACGAATTACGAATTACGAATTACGAATTATAAATTTAGGCTGCCAATTCTGAAAGGCGTAAACCAGCAATATTCTCACAGGAAAAAGTCTCTTTACCCATACATCGCCGACAGATTAGCTCTATGATTTGCCCTGCCCAGTTACGGAAAAACCATTGGCACAAGGAATCATCTTCTTGAGGAGTTCGAGACAGAGGAATAAAGCCTTTCTTCTGCCATACTTCTGCTGCTGTATAGATATCATCAACAAGAATGGCAACGTGATGGACAGTATTAAAACCTTGCTCCTGGAATAAGCTAGCAATCTGTTCATCTGGCGCGTTAGGTGCAAGGAGTACCAAAATCATGCCTGACGGCATTAAGGCTGAGAGAAAGTACATACTTGCATCTTCGGGCAATAGATTTTGCTCAAGACAAAAATCATCAGGCCATTTTCCTGGCCCCTCGGTGATTTTGGCATCATAGTTTATGAGAGTTTTACCATAGTCTGTAAGAGTTTCTGAATCAGGAAACAACAGTACATAGTGATCTACGATAACTTGTTCACCAAATAGATGTATGCAAAAAGATGAGTTTAGAAACTCTGGAGTCTTGCACCCATCTTTATACAATAGCAATCCATCATTTTCTACAAAAGGCGACTCCTTATTCATTGAAGTTCCAGCTAAGTTAAAACCTTTTCTAGGATCTACTGGAAGGTTATTGTTCATAATGCTCACCTATAAAAATAATCTATAGTATTTATTCAAAATTGAGGCTTAGAAACAGGGATTATATCTACCATTATACTCAAATTGCTTTGAGCTAATCTCAAACACCTGCAAGGCAATTGTAGTAACTAATAATACTAACTGTCTCTAAATTTGCGCCGAATAATTTTTAACTTATCTCTTCCTTTTATTCTTGATGAGAGACTCTGCATAGTTCGCCTCTTTGTATCCTTCTGAGCGAGAGGCTGCATGTAGCAGGCAAGGAACAGCTTTATTACTCTCCTACTCTAAGTAATTTTTCGGCTATAGGAGCAATCTGTTCTTTGAAATTTTCAAAGACAGCTAATTACGCAATGTGCAACTTTCGCCAAACAAAAATCCCACCCGTATAAAAGCTACAAGATTGTAATTGTTATCTCTTACTGAGGTGGGATTTTTATTATCTGATATCTAATAGATCAGTGCTTCTATTTATACTCTTGTAAAGCCCCTAACTTGCGAATTCCTGGTCAAATCATTGCCGTAGCAATCACCACTACAATTGTGCCAATTCCACCACCCACAACGGAAATCACTGGGCCAAATAAAGCCGCAGTCAAGCCTGATTCAAAGCCCCCTAATTCATTCGAGGCACTAATAAACACGCTATTAATAGCAGCAACCCGACCACGCAAATGATCTGGTGTTCTGATTTGAACTAATGTATGGCGAATTACAACGCTAATTCTATCTAGTGCGCCACCAAGAATCAGCATCAACATAGATAGCCAAAAGGAACGAGAAAGTCCAAAGATAATTGTTACAACTCCAAAGCCAACCACTGACCACAATAAGGACGGGCCTGCTTTACGTAACGGTGGTAAATACGCCAGGGTAATAGCCATAGTCAAAGCACCGATAGAGTGGGCTGCTTGGAGATATCCCAACTCTACTGGCCCCACATGTAAAATATCTTTGGCAAAAATCGGGAGAAGCGCGATCGCACCACCCAACAATACTGCAAACATATCTAATGTGATCGCTGCTAAAATCAACTGATTCTGCCAAACAAATTTAGCGCCAGCAGCAAGCGCTTGGAGTGAGATTGGCTCAGTTGAACGGATGACTTTTTGCTCTTTGATCGCCAGCGTTAAAATAAAACACAGTAAGGCTGCGAGCGCTGCTAATAGATAAACCCCTGTAGCACTTCCTAGTAGCGCAATCCCAAATCCTCCGAAGGCTGGGCCGATAACAGCAGCCAACTGAAAGCTACTACTATTCCAAGTAGCTGCATTGGTAAAGGCGCTGACAGGTATTAATTGCCACATCAGAGCATCACTGGCAGGTTTGAGGAATGCCCTCGCTACACCCGTTAATACCAAACAGGCGTAAATTAGAAAAATTGCACCCTGAGTATAGGAAAGTACACCCAAAGCTAGTGAGCAGAGGGCTAGCAATATTACCGAGAGTAGCATGGTGAGTTTGCGATCGCGGCGATCGGCTACATCTCCAGCAATTAAGGTGAGAACAATCATCGGTAGGACTTGCGCTAGCCCTACACCACCTAATGCGATCGCTGAGTTAGTCCGCTCATAGAGTTCCCAGCCAATCGCTACAGTTTGCATTTGCGACCCCACGAACAGCACCAGCCGTCCGATGGTAAATAGCCGATAGTCTCGAAACTTAAAGGCTGCAAAGGGATCGTGTTGTGCAACCTCAAAGTTATGGGGCTTTGAGTTCTGTTTTCTCGAAGACATTTTTTAGTAGAGTTAAGCCTTCTTCAATATTGGAAATTTGGTCTTCTGAAAGACCTTTCAGCAAGTCGGTAATATGAGCACGAGTTTGATCTTGGGATTGCTTGAGATGATGTTTTCCATCTTCAGTTAAATTGAGCAGCACCCGCCGCCGCTCTTGAGGATGAGCAATCCGTTTCACGAAGTCGCGTTGTACCAAGCGTTCTATGGTTGCTGATGCCGTGGCAGAGGTGACACCTAAATGCTCTGCTAAGTCAGATAATGAAGCACCAGGATTACGGTTGATAAATGCTAGCGATCGCAATTGAGGTATAGATAAAAAAGCGGCACTATGGGCACGCATATCCGCTCGGATAAACCGCATCACTAATGGAACTGTTTCCATTACTCTAGCGGCACATTCTTCGGAAGTTGCACCTTGATTAGGTTTATCCAAGGTCATGGGCTTGTTGTTCTCCTAGTTACATAGCCACCCGTGGATAAAGTTTTCCACCAAGGATGGCCAAAATTATTAATGTGAATAAGAGAATTGTACAATCCAGACCAAAGCCATAGATGCTAGTGCCATTCAACAGCATGGTGCTACGTAACCCGTCAACCAGATAAGTCAACGGATTTAAATGGGAAATGAACTTTAACCAACTGGGCATCAACGAGATCGGATAGATGGCATTGCTCGCAAAAAATAACGGCATGGTTAACAATTGTCCAATACCCGTCATCCTTTCTCGGCTTTTCACCAAACAGCCAATAATTAATGAGAAAATACAAAAGGAAGCCGCCCCCAGTATGACTAGCAGCAATACTTGGAGAATAGCTAGGGGATGAAGATTTAGTTTGACACCTAATAAAAATGACAATCCGTAAATGAATATTACCTGAGATAAGCACCGTACCCCACATGCTAAACCTTTGCCCAACACCATCGCTACACGGGGTGTTGGACTAGCTAAAAATTTATGGACAATCCCTAAATCTCGCTCCCAGATTAGGGTCATTCCACCACTAAAAATTGCCACAAACAAAATACTCTGAGCCAAAATACCAGCAGAAATGAAGTCCAAATAGGGTAAGTTCCCTGTAGGAATTGCGCGAGTTCGGGCGAAAACTTGCCCAAAAATTAGCAGCCATAAAGCTGGTTGCACAGCCCGAACGACTAAATCCGTGGGATCGTGGCGGAGTTTCCGTATTTCTAATTCTGCGATCGCCAGGGTTTTCGTAACTAGCTCTTTAATTGCAGAGATCAAATCTACTCGGACAGTGGGTGGTGCTTTAACCCAACCGTTGAGCAGTACGTCTGGTTCTTGCTGTGTCACGGTAGTTGACTCCTGATGTTAACTGGTCGCCTGTATAGTGAATAAAGACATCATCCAAACTTGCATTTGGGTTATTTAAAGAAGCTTTTAAGTCCCTTGGTGTACCTTTAGTAACGACTTCACCTTGCTGCATAATCGCTACTCGGTTACATAAGCTATCCGCTTCTTCTAAAAAGTGGGTTGTTAAAAATATAGTTGTGCCGTAATCAGCACAGAGTTGTAGTACAAGCTGCCATACTTGAGTTCGAGCGATGGGATCTAGTCCGACAGTCGGCTCATCAAGAAACAAAATTTGGGGTTGATGTAGAACTGATATGCCAATTTCCAGCTTGCGGATCATCCCACCAGAGTAATTTCGTACCAAGCGTTTCGCCGCATCTTGCAAACCCATGTATTCTAGAATTTCATAGATACGGCGATCGCGTCCTTTGGCAGGTATTCCATACAGCTTGGCGAAGATTAAGAGATTTTCGTAACCCGTGAGACTACCATCAGCAGAGAGCGCTTGGGGTACATAGCCGATAGCCCGTCTCACAGGATTAGATTGACGAGCCACATCATAGCCAGCTAAGGTTGCTTTCCCTGCACTGATAGGCAGCAAGGTTGTCAACATTTTAATAACTGTACTTTTCCCTGCTCCATTGGGGCCAAGCAGTCCAAATACTTCGCCCTGTTCCACAGATATGCTCAGGTTATTAACTGCGGTTAACTTGCCAAAACGGCGTGTGAGTCCCTGAGTTTCCAAAATCAACGGTTTTGGTTCGGTAGGAGGTTGCGATCGATTTATTTTGCCCGTCAGTATTGTCACAAGTTTGATGCACTTATATTAATTAGTAAATCTAACTATTAGCTTCTCAATAGATTTACTAGAAGTCAATAGACTTCTGGCATAAAGTTGAATCAGAGTAAAAATAAATTCAGTAGAGTGGCGGCGAGATTCTTGATGGGCAAAGCATCACTGACAAATTAACCGCAAACACTTGCTAGGGATGGTTAATAGGTAAAAATTTTCAGAATGCCTATTCCTGCTCAGTTAGAAAGTCTATGCCGCATTTAATTTTCATCAACAAACTGCAAAACCCTCTTGTATAAAGGTTCCGCCACCCAAAATCCTGCTTGGTTAATCAGAGCATCTAACAAAGGTTTCACAGCAGAAATTAGCCTTTGGCTTTTAGCTTCAACCAAGATCCCTAAAATTCCTGTGTAACCAAGATTTAGCCTAGCTGCAATCATGCGACCACGACGTTCATCAATCAAAACTTGATCTGCTTTCATTTCTAATGCTAAAGCGATCGCTTCAGCTTCACCAATATCCAGTTCATTGCTGAGTGCTTCAACCAATGTTCGATCTTGAACTGGACGAGTTTGAATCCAGATAAAAGTTTGGACTTCAATTGCACCTGCAACTGGAAAGTTGGGATCAGTTAGTTCTCGGTAGACAGCTTCAGGAATTAGAACTGTTCCGTAAAGCTGTTGTAGTAAATGAAGATGGTTAATGGCGGCGAGGTTGTTAATGGGTGAAGTATCACTGACAATGATCACAGTCTACCCATCGCCCGCAAGTTTTCTATATCTTGGTCAAAATCCTCGACACCATAATGCACTGAAATTTGACGACTTGCAAGTAGATGCTGAAATGCTATACGATTCATACCTGCAAACCGACTGGCTTGAGCTAAGGTTAACTTTTCTTTTTGAAAGAGCATCACTGCAATTTCCTGCTTCATTTCGCCTTCAGTCATTCGAGTTGCGGTTAATATTTCATTAGGAATGACGACGCTCATAATTATAATCCTCTCTATCACTACTATTCTAAGCAGCTTGGGCATTGCCAAGTGATAATCAGGTAAATAAACCGAACCGTATCCTTTTTATAAATATTGTTCATGTCATAATGTAACGCTTTGTTCTGGTTTGGGAACCCTAAGAATAATACTTGAGTACTGAATACGGTCTATATGGCAATAAAGGATGTTCTTGCAGATTTCGAGGGAGATGATTTCGTCACTCCCAGAATTATTCGTGCTGTTCGTAGTTTTAATGGTCAAGGTACTTCACTTTATTACTATAGTGTAGCTGAAGCTGAAGCAGACAGCGCATTTTTGCAGTTATCTCAAGTTACTTCTTCTGAAAGGGCAAGTCAGTGGTATGCAGGATTACTACAAGTCATTGAGTCTTTATCGCAAATGCCAAGCCGATGTTCTCTAGCTAGAGAAAATGATTATTTTAGCCAAGAAATTCGCCAGATACTTTAAGGTCGAGGGCGCAACTCATACCGAATAATTTTCACAATTTTGGTAGGACAACAAATATCGACAGTGCGTGTTCTTCATATCCGTCACGCTGCACAGCAGACCCTTGGTGAAGCACCGGATGACTCTGAGACGACCTAAAGACTAGCAACCGCACGGGGCTACGCTGGAGCATATTAAACATATACCAGCAAAGCGATCGCATCTGGTAATTTTGAGAGCGATCGCATTAAAAATTATTGAAAAACTGAGCGCGATGAATACGAATTATATAACATCTCTGGTTATCTTCAACATTTTATTTCCACCAGGCTGTAGTTCGTATTCAACCTTTTCAATATCTATTTTGTAACCCTTTGAAGTGTAATATTTGACAATTTCATCTAAATGTTGTGAATGTTTCCACATTAAAGTTATGAGGGGGAATATTCTGACTTCTTTAGCAATACGCAACATCTCACCTACAGAATCTAGGTGAAAATCGTAATCGAGATGGTCTGAATATAAAAACAGTAAATGTGAACAAAGCGCTATGTCAAATTCTTGATTATTAAATGCCAGTTTTGGCAATTCACCGATTGTGTATCTGTTGCTTTTTTTGCCAGCTTCATAATCAGACATAAATTCTTGAATAACTTTCACCCTATTATGTCGCAAATCATCCGGGGATTTATGATAGCTCCATACCCAATCATTCGTTTTAGCCTTGACTTGATTAATAATATCATCTACTACTTCATTAAATCTTTGCAATATTTCATCACTGGAGAATTGGTACAGTGGATCAACAGAAACTACACTTTTACGCTGACGTGTCATTTCTGCATTGAAGCTTGCTGGCCCATCCCCAATCCCAATGATTCTTTTATTTAAATCAGCATTTGTTAAATTGAATATTTTTATATATTCATCCATTGACCTCCCAAAAGGAACTACTTTATCTAGAACCATTGCCATAGAATTTTCCTCGCAAAGGACTGATTAAACAAGATAATAGTAAACTCAAAATGTTTTATTCACTGCAAGACGGCAATCATTCAGAAGCACGTCAAGTTCTTTTACAACTGCTAAGGAATTTCTACCTCTAAACACAGCAGCGATCGCAGCTTCATAAGGATTTCTACCTGTTTTTTTGACAGCATTAATTGCAGCTTGATTTGATAATCCTCGCACACTAACTAGCCATGCCACTAACACATGTCCAGTACGCCCAATTCCACCAGAACAGTGTACAACAACTTTCTCATTTTGTTTATCAGCTTCTATTAAGAAAGGAAGTATTTTCTGTGTGAGGGTTTCTAAATCAGATAAATGGAAATCTGCAATTGGTGTCCAACACACTAGTTGATTCCCAAATTCCTGTTTGTATATGTTTAGAAGATTAGAGTAAGAAGCTAGCTGTTGTTCATCAAGAAGACAGCAAACACGCTTGATATTTTGGCGCTTCATGAACTCTATCCAATCCTGAACATTCTTGTCGGTGTATCCAGGTCGCGCAGCACCAAAAACTATTTGCTCCTTCTCCCAAGCTGGGGCAAATTTGTACATATTTAACTGTCTAGAGTCGAGGTTGATAAATCTCACCGATGGCAGAAAATAGCGATGGCTGCGCCAACGCTTTCAGCGAACGCAGTTTAAAAATATCTCTACAGCAGATGCCAGCTACAGTAACTATATCAAAGACCTAATACAATACCTACGTATACCCCATTATCTTGCTTTAGAGTGATACTGCACTGCATCCAACCTACCTGGAAAAGAATAAGGTAGGTTGAATGGTAAGAATAAAGTTTTTCAATAAATTTTATATTTTTGTGAATTGTCTTGCTGGTTATACTACCTCTAATGCTTATTCTTAGGACTTTTGCAGCTTACTTTGCTAGCTCCAGTAGTTACCTTGACTAATCAATGAGGTTAAGAGAAACTAACTAAATACTGATGCGTGTGCTTATAATACTAATAAGCTTTGTAAAGATTCTGAGATATATATGTTGAAACATGGAACATTAGTTAACAAATGGCGAGTTTGTATCTAAAAATGTTCCTAGGGCTATATTTGTAGCCTTCTGCTAAGGCAGTACAATTTAAGCGTACTTATCCTGGTTGACCAAAAGAATGGAGACATTAGAGTTCATAATCTATCCAGACGGTCGGGTACAAGAGAAAGTCACTGGCATTGTGGGTAATTCTTGCGCTGAAGTTACAGCAGCAATAGAGGCACAGCTGGGGCAAGTACTTAATCATGAGCCAACCTCAGAATATTTCGCCGCCAAGGTGCAGCAATCTAATGTGGCGAATACACACACCACTTACAGCGATTGGTAAGTTTTCACAGTAGTTTAGTGTTATTAATTCACAACCACCATGTCACACTTTAGCCAAATTAAGACTCAAATCCGTAACCTTGATTCTTTGAAAGATGCTTTGACTGAATTGGGCGTAGACTGGAAACCAGGCCCACGCGAAGTCCGTGGCTATCGCGGTCAAACCCATCCTGCAGAAGTTAGTATTGAGCAGGAAAATGGCTATGACATCGGTTTTAGATGGAATGGCAAAGAATATGAATTGGTGGCTGACTTGCAATATTGGCAGCAAGATTTGTCTGTAGATGGATTTTTGCGCCAAGTAACACAGCGCTATGCTTATCAAACAGTTGTGAAAGAAACTGCTCGTGTTGGTTTTCAAGTTTCTGAACAACAAAAAAATGAAGATGGTTCAATTCGCTTGGTAGTACAGCGCTGGAGTGCGTAATGGCTGATTTTCTGCCGTCGCCGGAAGAACAAGAAGATAACCGTTCCGGTTTGGAACCAGAACTAGGGGGTTTTTTACGAGATGCCTCAGAACGTTCTGGTTTAGAACCGGAATTGGGTGGTATATTGCGCCAAAATGGTGTTTATGTTGACGAAATCACCTGTATTGGTTGCAAGCATTGCGCTCATGTTGCGCGTAACACCTTTTATATTGAACCAGATTACGGGCGATCGCGCGTGGTTCGGCAAGATGGGGACGCAGAGGAAATTATCCAAGAAGCAATTGACACTTGTCCAGTTGATTGCATTCATTGGGTTGATTACACTGAACTGAGAAAGTTAGAAGACGAGCGCAAATATCAGGTAATTCCTATAGTGGGTTATCCTGTAGAACATGCAGTTGCTGCTAGCGAACGTCGGCGTAAAAAGCAAAAGTTAAAAACCAAAAAATCCCGTTATTAAGATAAAAACGTTAAATCAATATAATAAAGGACTGGTATATCCAGTCCTTTTGTTTTTAGTATGTAGTTAATTTCCGCTGCACGGATAATTTTGAATCCCCTGTAAGGGCTAACTTCCTTCATTTGAAATTTAGAGGATCGTGTTGTGAAAGTAATTTTTCTACTTTTGCCTCATCTAACCTAGCAGTTAATCTTCTGGTTTCGTGCAAGTCTCTAGTAGTTTTTGCCAAAGTAAAAGTTGAGCCAACAGAGAAAGCCATACCCATACCCATAAAGCCTTTTACCCAGCCATTTACAGGTAAATTGACAATACCGAAGCTGGTCATAGAAATAGAAATCACAAAAGCTGCCCAAGTTTGAATAACCCAAGCTGCACTATCTTTTTGGGTACCAATTGTTTGCATATTTTCTACCTTTGATATGAGTTATTAATACCAATTCTTAATTCGTAATTAAGAAGCGTAAGATTTAATCTGGGTTTCCAGACTTGTATCTATAGTTTAGTTTTGGAGAATTGGTGTTAACAGTAATTATATTTCTTAGTAGGTTTACTGGTAATTAATAGTAAGACCAGTTTCGTAACTGGACTTCAACAGATAAGCTCAAGAGCAATTGTAATAAGTAGAAACTGGCACAAGATTTGTACCAGTTTTACAAGTGGCATTAAAAGGATGAGTTTAGTTATTCATCTGGAAAAGTCTGTACCTTGCCATCAGGACTGAGAACAACTCGAATTCTGACATTTTGTCCATTTTTATTAGCGGAAACAAAAGGTTTGCCAACTTCAGGCATCCCAGCGTTATCAACGAATTCTCTTGCTGCCCTATTAAGGGGGAAAATTCGTTCAATTGTGCCGTCAACACCAACTATCAAACTATACTCTAATGTTTGTCCCAGTCCAGTAGGTGGTTGCCAACGCTTTGTTAGGTATTGTCTAGCTTCTGCTACTTGAGGTGTGTCAAATAATGTGCCAGTAGCTACTTCTCTGGATGTGGGGTTTTTACCTGTGTCCCCTAATTGATCGATGAATGGATTATTAGCAGCAGTTCTAGAGGAGGGAATTTGTGAAGTAGGTTTCTCTCCAGCAGAAGATTGCTGTAAGGAACTGATTCTTTCGTCTAGCTGTTGTGAAGTTAGTGAGGAGGGTTGGGTTGGGGTATTGACACGATTCTTATTGGGTATGGTGTCAAGAGATGGAGGTAAGACTGGTGAAATATTAGTTGGTAAGCTATTGGCGTTAGAAGATAGTCTGGGTGGCAAATTCCGCAGTTGAGGGATAGCACCAGCACCAGCTTGGGGACTTGACCCGGTTGGATTCTGTCCCAGATTTGGTAGTATGGCAATTTCCTGTCCTGGGATTTTGCTGGATGGTGCGTTCGTTCGATTACTAGGAAGGGTTGCAGTCGTCCCTTGAGGTATTGTCAATGCATTTGGTAGTGGTGGAGAGAAACTAGAAGTAGGAGCTGTTAAAGGTGCTTGAGGTAAAGTGGATGTGGAAAGTGGAGGGGTGGAACCTAGCAAATTATTTGATGGAGGGGTTAGCCCAGGTTCAGGCGTGGGAAAGTTTAGTGAGGATGAAGGTTCTAGAGCAGTCTTTACTGCTTCTGAATTTGATGTTTTGGCTGTCTGCTGTTGCTTTTCTCTAATATTGTTGGCATATTGCCAAGTAACTGGTAAAAAACCTATACCTAATACTAATACTGCGGCAATAGGCGCCCAAGCAGGGAACCTCAGAGTCGAACCTGTGCTGTTGAGAGTTGGGAGTGCCATGACATCAGTTGAATATTCATCTAAAGCACTTGCCAAATCGAATAGTTGTAGCAAACTGAGTTGAATTACAGGGCCAGATGAATAGTTGGCAAGAGAACCAAGAAAGAGGTTGTGAGTTAAATAGCTGCTTGGTTCTAAGTGGATATTTGCCCCTGGAATCTGGGTGCTAAAGGCATTTAATGTTTTTGTTGAAGACTTTAATTCTGGCTCATCGAGTGCTGTACTTGACTCTTGGGTACTGGAGAAACTGACCCAAAAGCTTTCTGGAGACTGTTGGAGAAATTGCTGTACATAGTTGGTGACAGCATCACATAAAGCTTCCAGTTGCTCCCGATCGCCCCGAATTGGAACTCTTTGTTCTTCTGGTAGTCGGGGATCGTCAAAACGTAGCTCAAAGCTCAGATGTTTAAGGACAGTTTTTCCCATCCAACGGGACAGAGGTGAGCTTTGCGCGAATACTTCTAGCGTGCAAGTCGGTGGTGTGTAGCAACGAATAACTGAATTTGATAGAGGCATGACAGGAACTACAAAGAAGACTATATTGGGATTTTGCAAAAATTGAGCCAGTTGCTTGCAAAGAAAAGTTGGAACGATGGATTCTTCCACTTAGCAATTTGTCAGGTTCCTTCTGTTATGCAAACTGGCGTGCAAGGAGGAAGCATTGCTGATAGTGCATTGCCCAAGAGCTAATGACCATCAAAAAGGAATCCTTACCTAGCAAACTTTCATGAGCAAATTTTGGTTGAAGAATTTCAAATCTAAAATTTAAAATTTTGTTGAACGGTCTATAAGTGCTAGCCAGAGACGGCGATGCCCACCAGGAGCGCTGTAAAAAAGTAAATCTACAAGCAGTTTTAGGGCCAGGTTAGTTAGTAAATCCGTTGAGATTTTCTCGTCCTCTTCCATTCGCTCTTGGTAGGTGTTGCAAAAAGCATCAATATAGTCTCCAAGTAAAGCAGCCTGGTGAGGTTCCCGGTTATTTTCTGCCATTTGTTCTAACAGACCGACAGCACGGCGAATCAATTCCTGGTGCTGTTTGGCTAGATAGCAGATGATCAAAACAAGCGATCGCGCTTCTTCGACATCTAGCTTTTTTCGCCCTCCTTGACCTTTGCGTAGAGGATTTGATTGGCGCAATCGCCATAAAGCTACGCGGTCTGGCACTCTTGACTCTAAATTCAGATCGGTTGCCGCCGAAAGCATTGCCTCTGAACCAATCCCAGTTAAGGTTTCTAGCGCCAACAGCACCAAGTCTAATTGGGTTTTGATATTGTCCCATTGAACTGTATTTGGCGCTGGAAGCTTGATTAAATCCTCCCACTGGGAATTTGGAGTGGCTGAGTTGGCGGCCGAGTGCATAACTTTTAGCATAGGTGATCAAGCTGATAGGGGATGTTGCTGTTACCCATTTTGAAACCAGACTCTTAAGAATTAAGCTTGGTTTCCCATAGCTATGAGCCAGAGGCTTCAGCTAGCTTTTTTATCTGGTAAACAGTAGGTATCTTTGTCCTACTCTAGATGAAAATTTATTTTCAACAAAGTAAAAAATTATCAATTCTAATTAAGGTTGACCCGATTTTCGCTGCTAGCTCCGTACAAGAGTATAAATAAACTATTGTTAAAAATGCTAACCGCTAATGATCGCTAAGTAATTATGTAGAATACCTCCTAATTTGTTCACAGTTTTAAATTTTGAAATTTCTTGATATTTATTACTTGGTTTTAATGTATACATAATTACCATTCAAATCTTTTGCCTGTTTGCTAAAGGCACTTTTTGCTTCTGGACATTATCTCAACATAGTTTCACTTGTGTGCAGCCTGTTATTTCAGTATAGTTTGGGCAACATCAGGACGATTGACGCCTTCATGAATAAAACTGATGACAAACTTAAAAATTTGATAAAGTCAGCGTTTGAAGATGTTGGGTGATTGATTTATTCCAACTTAGTTGGTAGTACAACTCTAACCGCAAACCACGTACATATCAAAACTCATCTATAAAGTTGATGGGCAGAGGTAATAGTTTAGATATTTACCAAAACTCATGCTTCAGTATGGGTTAGAAATAATTTACTGAGTAGGAATAGCAACGCAATAATATAACAACGATTAAAAAGCATTTTTTTGCCTTTTCACTGATAGCTTGTGCTGTCGGTGTGACTCTGCCAACTCAGGCATTTGCAGTTAAACTATACGGTGCTGGTAGTTTGCGCGATAGCCTCATGGAAGTAACTGAATCTTTTAATGATAAATACGGGATTCCAGTAGAAACGCGATTTGGCCCGTCTGGTTTAACACGATAATTTCTAGAACAAGAATTCTCCGAAACCGGAAAATCCGCAGATGTTTTTGCCAGTGCAGATATTGATAACCCTCAGACATTGCTTGAAGAAGGATCCTGATGGTGAAAAATTAGCTAAATATATCTTGTCACCAAAAGGGCAAGAAATTTTGGCTAAGTATGGATTTAGCGAACCTTCTACTTCTGTTCCTGAACACCAAGCTGCTGGTGGAATTTTGCTGGCAGTAGGTGTAGTTTTTATCCTGAATAAAAAACAAGTATTGGTCAAAAAATAAATAGATAACAGGTGATAGGGAATAAGTAAATACTTTAATAAAGAGACTTGCAAATAGTAAATCTTGGTTGGTCTTTTCTCTCAAGATTCTCAGGATTACCATTTGCAAGTGAACTTTATTTTATATGAACAACGGTAACACCACTGCCGCCATCTGCTTGTTCTGCTGGTTGGTAGTTGTTCACTCTGGAATGCTGTTGCAAAAAGGCGTGAACTCCTTGTCGTAGCTTACCAGTGCCATAGCCATGAATAATCCAGACTGGCCCTGTAGCTTCCGAGATGGCTTTATCTAAAATGTATTCGGCATCAGCCACCCGTTTACCACGCAAATCGATGGTATTTTGAGAAGTCCGAATTTCTGGGACATTTTGCGGTGGCGGGGTTACTGCTGCTGGGGCTGGTTTGGGTTTAACGACTGGTTCAGCTTTTTGACCATCTAAAGATTCTATATCTTCTAACTTCACAGCCATTTTCATTAGGCCAAAGCGAACGCTTAACTGGCCATCTTCATCAGGGGCGGTGATCACATCTGCTATCTGTCCCAATTTTGGAATGCGGACGCGATCGCCTACTTTGGGCATAAACCCAACTTTTGGTTTGGCTGGTGTTGCTGGCTGATATTGTTGGCCAATTTGATTCAAAGCATTGGTGGCTTGCTGCGCTTCTTGGGCTGTGGGCGTACCTTTCTGCAAACGGCGGATTACTTGGGCAATTTCACCTTTTGCCTGAGCGATCGCTTGCTGCACTGCTACTTCCTGTGAAGCCCGCAAACTGCTTTCCCTTTCCTCCAGACTTGCGGCTTTTGCGGATACTTCTTTATATAAACGTTCCGCTTGCTGCAACAAAACTTGGGCTTCGGCTGCTTTGGTTTCTTGGCGGCGGCGTTGCGCTTCTAAGCCAGCAATCACCTGGTTAACTTCATCTGTGGCTTCTCCAACTTGGGTTTTTGCCTGTTGCACCACTTCTGGTTTTAATCCCAAGCGCAGGGCAATTGTCAGGGCATTAGAACGTCCGGGGATGCCCCACAGCAGACGATAAGTAGGCGACAAAGTACTTTCGTCAAATTCTACAGAGGCATTTTCAAAGCGATCGTCTTCGTATTTCAGGGCTTTTAGTTCGCCGAAGTGAGTGGTCGCGATCGTTAGCTGGGAATGGTTGGCGAGATATTGCAACAAGGCGATCGCTAAAGCACTACCTTCCACTGGATCGGTTCCTGCGCCGACTTCATCAAGTAAAACGAGTGCTGAGTTAGAAGCAGGAAGTTTCTCCTCTGCTTCTCTGCTCCCCTGCTCCCCTGCTCCCTTGCTCCCCTGCTCCCCTGCTTCCCCATTCCCCAATGCTTCCAAAATCCGACTAATGCGGCGGATGTGTCCAGAGAATGTGGATAAACTCTGCTGTAAGGATTGTTCATCGCCTATATCTGCCAACACCTTATCAAACCAAGGTATTTCTACTGGTTCGCGGGCGGGGACAAATAAACCCACTTTGGCCATTAATGCTGCTAACCCCAAAGTTTTTAAGGTTACAGTTTTACCGCCAGTATTTGGCCCGGTAATGGTTACAACCCTAATTAGCGGGTTAATCAGCAAATCTACAGGAACTACTGGTTGCCCTTGTTCATGCTGTTGTTGCCACACTAACAAAGGATGTCGTAAGTTCCGTAAGGTAATGATTTCCTTGTCTTCACGCCGGATAAATCGCGGGGGATTCGCTCCTAGCCAGAAACTATATCTCGATCTAGCGGTTGCCAAATCCAAAGTGGTGGCGATCGCTAACAATCTCTCTAAATCTGGCTTAACTGCGGCTACTTGTTCCGTCAAAACACGGCGAATCGTTTCTTCTTCGGCTTGCTCTCTTCTGATGATCTGCCGCAGTTGGTTGCCTAGAGGTACTACTGAATTCGGTTCCACATACAGGGTGGCACCGCTGGTAGAGGTATCGTGGACTATACCAGGAATAGCATCTTTTTGGGGTGCTTTTACGGGGATAACAAAGCGATCACTCCGTTGCGTAATCAGCTGTTCTTGAACTGCGCCAGATTTTGCCTGTAAGATATTTTGCAGCTTTTGAGTAATTTGGCTACGTAATCGCCGTAAGTCTGTGCGAATTTCTCCCAGTTTTTGACTCGCGCGGTCAGTTACCTGGGCCCGTTCATCAATACAGCGGTGAATTTCCTGTTCTAGTTCGGGATAAGTCCGCAAATCGGCAACCAAATCAGTCAATATCGGCAAATCTTCTTGATTGTCGATGACACGGCGCAAATTTCTGGCACCAGAGAGGGTAGTAGCGATCGCTAACAGTTCTTCCCCTGCCAAAACTCCACTGCGTTCTGCTCGTTCTAAGGAATCGCCAATATCTTGAATTCCCTCAAATGACAGTCCCGTGGTCAGGCGACTTTCCAGTTGGTAGATTTCTTTGGTTTGCTCTAACAACAGTTCGCTTTGGGTCTGAGAATCAGGTATTTTCAGATGACGCGCAGCTGTCGCCCCCAGCTTAGTTGCGGCAAAGGTAGCAAGGTGCTGGCAAAGGCGATGCCATTCTAATAATTCTAAGGTTTCAGATTGGATCAAGGTTTCAACATCTAATCTGAAATTATGGTAACAATTCTAGCTCCTAGATGGATAAATCTTAAAGGAGAAAATTTTGCTTTAATTCAATCAGCCAGCTAGTCCGTGGCAATAGCCAAGTAATAACTGGCACATTAAACTATCTTTTTTGAGAAAATACCCCAACCAACTGCCATAAAAAAAAACACAGAAACGAATTAGGCAGCAACTATTTCTTGGGCTAGAACGTAAGGTTGAACGATGAGAGTATTAAATCTTTTACTGCGATCGCCATTCCATTCACCCACCTGTACCGTTGTGGGTTTGGTAATCAATTGTTTATCAATCCACTGTTCCACTGATGGAATGTTATCACTGGCGATCGCTACTCCAACATCCACCAAATCTAGCTCAAGTGCCACCAAAATTACTGCATCTCGTTGTACATGAGGAATTAACCATTCCCACTCTGCCTCATCCAAAATTTCTGTTAATTCCGCTCTTAAATCCGACATTACTTCCCAACTATTGATTGATAGATATCTATTTTTACATTATTCACTACTTCCTAGTTCCTGACAAATGACCACTAACAAATGACTAAACCTCTGACTTCATCTCATCAATTTCAAATAAAGATACAATTACTCCAGCAATGGGAATAGATATAAAAACTCCTAGTAAACCTGCTACTTTAGCGCCTACTAGCAAAGCAAAAAACACCACTACAGGATTAAGATTCAGCGCACCTTGCATAATTCGGGGCGCAATCAAGTTGTCTTGTATCTGCTGGAGGATAATACAAGCTATCAATACTTTCAATGCTAACCAAACACCTTGAGACAACACAAATAGAGTAATTGTGCTTACTCCTAATGTTGCTCCTATGCCAGGAATGATATCAAGAACTCCAACTATTATTGACAATATTAAAGCAAAAGGTACTTGTAATATTAAGAAAACGACGAAAGTCGTACTTGTGAGAAATGCACTTAATAATAACTGACCTCTAAAAAATCCTAAAAATGACTTTCTGATTATAATTGTAAATCTATTGCGGCGATGTTTAGGTACAATTTTTAAAATAAAGTTCCACAGCTTGTCTCCATCTAATAACATGAAGAAAGCCACAACTGCAATTAATACAAAAGTCACAAAGTTAGTCATAAACCCTTGTAGAATAGCTAAACTAGTCACAAGACTTGAGACAGCTTGGTTCCGCAGTTGTTCTTCAATAAAACTTAAATCTATCTGTAAATTCCGGCTTCGCAAAATTCCTTCTATTCGCTCTAACAAAGGTACTAAAGAATTCAAAAATGCAGTGATACTATCAATTAATTGTTGTCCTTGAGATAAAACCGTTAAGCCCACGGTAATTATCAGACCGCCTATAATCACAATACTGAGCAAGAAAACAAGACTAACAGCTACACCGTGGGGTAAAAAACGCCGCAGCCCTTGTACGGGATAGCTGAGTAAAAAGGCCAAAATTGCAGCGAATGTGAAAATAACAATGACTGCTTCAAAATAAGCTAAAAGCTGTACAATTGCCCAGCCAGAAGCAACTAAAAGCAAAAATCTAACTAATGCTAGATTATTTAATCGCTCCCAAAAATTCTTGGCTTCAAAGCCGCTCATAATAATTCATAATTCGTAATTTTTAATGACGCTCACGGACTCGCTACCGCTGCGCTAACGTAATTCGTCGTAATTAAGCCGCAAAAACGCTAGTTGTTTAGTGTGATAAAGTTAGCTGCCCTGTAAGATTGAGAGTTATTTGTTGGAAGTCCTTTACTTTATTGCTAGAGGAATAGAGCTTAAGATTAAAGTAATCTAATAGCGATCGCTACCTCCCTAAAGCATATATCTGTTGTATCTCTAGATTCATCGTCCTAAATCATGCATTTCGTTAATTACTGTGGCACACTTTTGTGTCAACGCTTCCAACTCTTCTTTATTACTGGAACTGGGAGCATCAATCAAGTTACCAATTCTGACAGTGATGGGAACTGCACGGGGTAGGGACGAGCCTTTTTGTAAAATCTTCTCAGTACCCCAGACACTTACTGGTAATATTGGGGCTTTTGCTTTCGCCGCTAGCAGCAGTGCGCCTCTTTTGGGGTCTGTAATTCGACCATCTGGGGTGCGAGTACCTTGCAAGAAAACACCAACAGCCCAACCTTTATTGAGATATTCTAGGGCGGAACGGATGGCATTGCGATCGGCATTTCCGCGACTGACTGGGTAAGCGCCATACAATTTAATCGCTTGCGCCAAAACGGGGATATTAAATAACTCTTCCTTAGCCATATACGCCACTGGACGACGTACACAATTAGAGACAATCGGCGGGTCAAAGTAACTAGCGTGATTACTCACTACTAATAACGGCCCTGATTTGGGGACATTTTCCGCACCATGAATCTGGCCCCGAAAGTAAGCGTGAAGCATGGGGCTGACGACTGACCATTTAAAGGCGTGGTAAAGTGCCAGACTGATCAACGGTTCGCGGTTTTTGTCCACAGAAGATAATGCAAATCAAACTGAATTTAGCATACGCGATCGCAACGCCCAAATCAAACGCAAAAAGCTGTGGAGATAAATTGCTTCACCCATCAGGGAATACTAAATCTGGAAGTATTAAAGATTTAGCAATATGCTTAACACTATTGTCAGTATTCCTGGATATCGCATCAGTGAAAAACTCTACAACGGTTCTCGAACCGTGGTTTATCGCGGTTATCGAGAAACTGACTCATTACCTGTAGTGATTAAATTGCTCAAAAATCCTTATCCGAGTTTCAGCGAACTCTTATCGTTTCGTAATCAGTACACCATAGCCAAAAATATCAACTCATCTCTAATCATTCAAACCTACAACTTGGAACCGTATCAAAATGGCTATGCGTTGGTGATGGAAGATTTTGGCGGGATTTCTCTTAAAGATTATTTTACCTCTCACCAGACGCGACATATCACTTTTCTACAAGAGTTTTTACAGATAGCGATCGCACTGTGCAATACCTTAGATATACTCTACCGCGCACGGATTATTCATAAAGATATCAAACCCGCCAATATTTTAATTAACCCTGAAACCAAACAAGTTAAATTAATTGACTTTAGTATTGCATCTCTGCTACCACGAGAAACCCAAACGCTGATCAGTCCAAATGTATTAGAAGGGACACTCAGTTATTTATCACCAGAACAAACAGGCAGAATGAATCGCGGGATTGACTATCGAACTGATTTTTATGCTCTAGGTGTAACTTTTTACGAATTACTAACTGGAAGATTACCATTTAAATCAAACGATCCAATGGAGTTGCTACATTGTCATATTGCAAAAGATCCAGAGAAAATCAAAAGTGAAGAAATTCCACAAGTGATTTCAGATATTGTCATAAAATTGATGATGAAAAATGCTGAAGATCGCTATCAGAGTGCATTAGGATTAAAATTTGATTTAGAAAAATGTTTACATCAGCTAAAATCAACTGGCAGAATTGACAACTTTACAATTGCCCAAAGTGATGTGTGCGATCGCTTTATTATTCCCGATAAACTCTATGGACGAGAAGCCGAAATAGCCGCCCTCCTTGAAGCCTTTGAAAGAGCTAGCAAAGGTGCAACTGAAATGATTCTGGTAGCTGGTACTTCAGGTATTGGTAAAACTGCCGTTGTTAACGAAATTCATAAACCGATTGTGCGCCAACGCGGTTATTTTATCAAAGGTAAATATGACCAATTTCAACGAAATGTTCCCTTTATCGCTTTTGTACAAGCATTCCGAAATTTAATGGGTCAATTATTAACAGAAAGCACTTCTCAAATTCAGCAATGGAAAATTAAAATTTTAGAAGCTGTAGGTGAAAATGGACAAGTAATTATTGAAGTTATTCCCGAATTAGAAAAAATTATTGGTAAACAAACACCAGCCATAGAATTATCAGGAAGCGCATCACAAAATAGATTTAATTTATTATTTCAAAAATTTTCTCAAGTTTTCACTAGCGTTGAACATCCATTAGTAATATTTTTAGATGATTTGCAGTGGGCTGATTTGGCATCACTGAAATTAATGCAGTTATTAATGGCTGATACCAAGTATCTTTTATTAATTGGTGCTTATCGAGATCATGAAGTCAATCCAGTGCATCCGTTGATGTTGACTGTTAATGAGATGCAAAAAACAGCAGCAACTATTAACACAATTACTTTAGCATTATTAAGTCAAGGAGATGTGAATCAATTAATTGCTGCAACGCTTAAATGTTCAGATAATTTAGCGTTACCAATTTCACAAATAGTCTATCAAAAAAGTTCTGGAAATCCATTTTTTTGTACTCAATTTCTTAAATCATTATATCAGGATGGGCTAATTACATTTAACTTGACAGAGGGCTACTGGCAATGTGATATTAGCCAAATTAATCAACAAGCAGTCACAAATGATGTAGTTGAATTCATGGTATTGCAATTGAGAAAGCTATCACAAGCCACTCAAGATGTTTTGAAACTAGCTGCTTGTATTGGAAATCAGTTTGATTTGAAAACATTGGCAGTTGTTTTAGAACAATCGCAAGCAGAAACGGCAACTAATTTGTGGAATGCATTGCATGAGGGTTTAATTTTACCTACTAGCGAGGTCTATAAATTTTATCTTAGTGAGGGAAGTCAAGCTATTGCTGACGAAAATTCGGAAATTGTTACCTATAAATTTTTACACGATCGCGTCCAAGAAGCTGCATACTCTCTTATCCCTGAAGAACAGAAAAAAGCTACCCATTTACAAATAGGTAAGCTATTACTTCAAAACACATCTGAAATCCAAAAAGAAGAAAAACTTTTTGAAATTGTTAATCAGCTAAATATTGCATTCATACTGATTATTGATCCAATTGAACGAGAACAACTCCTCAAATTGAATTTAAAAGCAGGTAGAAAAGCACAATTGGCAACTGCTTATACATTAGCAGTTGAATATTTAACAATAGGTTTAGAACTTTTACCTGATGAGAGTTGGTACAGCCAGTATGAACTAACACTATTACTATATCAATCCATTACAGAAGTACTTTGTCTGAGTGGTGACTTTGAACGCATGGAAAGCTATGCAACTGTAGTTATACAACAAGCAAAAACTCTCCTCGAACAAATTCCTATCTACAATGTCAAAATTCAAGCTTACATGGCACAGGCACAGCACAAGAATGCTTTGCAAACTGCACTAACTGTTCTTCAATCAATAGGGGTGGAACTGCCTCAACAAGTCAATCAAACTGATATTGAGTCTGAACTGGAACAAACAAAATGTCTTGTGGCAGATAAACCAGCGATGGATTTACTAGAACTGCCAAAAATGACGGATGTGAATATTCTGGCAGCAATGCAAATTTTGTCAAGTATTATGTCAGCAGCTTACCAAGCAAATCCCCCATTGTTTCGAGTAATTATCTTTAAACAAGTTCAACTATCAATCCTCTATGGTAATGCTCCAGAATCTACCTATGCTTATGCTAGCTATGGACTTATACTCTGCGGTGTTCTCGGAGAAATTGATACAGGATATCAATTTGGGGAAATGGCATTACTGTTACTTGAACGTTTAAATGCTTTCAAAGTTAAATCAAAAACTCTATTTGCAGTAAATTGTTTTATTCGACATTGGAAATCGCCTGTTAAAGAAACTTTAAATCCTCTTTTGCAAGCCTATACAAGTGGTTTAGAAACTGGAGATATTGAATATGCTGTAATGTCTGCCTATGTTTTTGGCAGATATGCCTATTTGAGTGGTCATGGTTTAGAGGAATTATCCCAAGCTATGGGAAACTATGGCACAATTATGCACCAGTTTAAGCAAACTACCTATTTTAATTTTAATAGTATCTATTATCAATCAGTTTTGAATTTGTTGGGAATGTCAGATAATCCTTGTTTTTTAGTTGGCGAGATTTATGATGAAGTCGCAATGTTGCCTCTGCATCAAGCTGCCAATCAAACTAGTATTATTTGTCAGCTTCATTTTTGTAAACTGCTTTTATGTTATCTCTTTGGTAAGTATCAAGAAGCACTAAAAAATGCTGATATTGTCGAGAAATATTTAATCAGCGTGACTGGATTAGTGCTAATCCCAATATTTTATTTTTATGAATCTTTGACTAATTTAGCTTTATATAAAGACTGCTCAATAACTGAGCAAAAATTAATTATTGAGCGAGTAGCAGAAGCTCATAAAAAACTCAAAAAATGGGCAGAGGGTGCGCCGCAGAATTATGCTCACAAATGCAACTTGCTAGAAGCTGAAAGCTTTCGGATATTAGGACAAAAAATTGAAGCAATAGAATTGTACGATCGCGCCATATCTCTTGCCAAAGAAAACGGCTACATTCAAGAAGAAGCACTTAGCAACGAACTAGCAGCCAAATTCTACCTCGACTGGGGTAAAGAAAAAATCGCCCAAGTCTATATACAAGAAGCATACTACTGCTACGCCCGTTGGGGAGCAAAAGCCAAAGTTAATCACCTAGAAAAAACTTATCCCCAATTACTGCAACCCATCTTGCAACACCAACGAATCAATCTCAATCCCTTAGAAACCATTGCTTTTCGTAGTACCGCCTCATCTTCTAGTACTGGCAGCACTAGTATTGCTGATGTTCTGGATTTTACCTCTGTTTTCAAAGCTGCTCAAGCTATTTCCAGTTCTCTAAAATCAGATCAACTCATTGCCAGCCTCACTCGCATTATCCTAGAAAACTCTGGCGCGAAAAAAGCTGTACTCATTCTTCCCCAAGAGGACGACACTTGGGAAGTTAGAGCAATTACCTTTATTGAGCATGAGGAAATACAAACTATCCTCAATCCACAACCGCTAGATAATTGTCAAGATATTCCTGTAAAAATTATCAATTATGTCAAAAATACTCAACAAACAATTGTTATAGACAATTGTAAAACAGATATTCCTGGGATAATTGGGAAATATATGTTGGAACATCAACCCCAGAGTGTGTTGTGTGTCCCGATTATTAATCAAGGATATTTGCTAGGTATTCTATATTTAGAAAATAGCTTGACTCAAGGAGTTTTTACTAACGATCGCCTCAGCGTCATTAACCTTCTTTCATCTCAAGCTGCAATATCTCTAGAGAATGCTCGACTTTACCAACAAGCAGGAATTGCATTACAAGACTTACAACAAGCACAATTACAAGTTGTTCAAAGCGAAAAAATGTCTGCATTAGGTAATTTGGTTGCTGGGGTAGCCCATGAAATGAATAATCCTTTGGGCTTTATTGCTGCCAGTCTCCAACAAGCTAAACCCACTATTGCAGATATTGTTGAACACTTAAAACTTTATCAAGGAAGTGTACCCAATCCCAGCGATAAAATCAAAGACCATGCCGAAGATATTGACTTGGATTATAGTTTATCAGACTTACCCAAGATAATTGATTCTATGACAATGGCGTGCGATCGCCTCCGCAACATCAGCACCAGTCTTCGCACTTTCTCTCGTGGTGATAAAGATTACAAAGTGCCTTTTAATATTCACGAAGGTATCGACAGCACGATTTTAATTCTCAAACATCGTCTGAAAGCTAATGAAGAACGTCCAGAAATTGATGTGATCACTGATTACGGTAATTTGCCCCAGGTTAAATGTTTTCCTGGGCAATTAAATCAGGTATTTATGAATATTCTGGCAAATGCCATTGATGCGCTAGATGAATCAAATAGCGGACAGACTTTTGAGGAGATTAAGAAAAATCCCAACCGAATTACAATTAAAACCTTAGTAGAAAATAAAGGGGTGAAAATTGCGATCGCAGATAATGGTCAGGGAATAGATGAAAAAGTGCAAGAAAAGATATTTGACCACTTATTTACTACAAAAGGCGTGGGTAAAGGTACGGGGTTAGGATTAGCGATCGCTCGTCAAATCGTTGTAGAAAAACATGGCGGAGTAATTAAGGTAGATTCTACACCAGGCAAAGGTACTGAATTTGTGATCCAGCTACCGATGTAGCAGATACATCCATCTGCATATCCATACCGATAGAAGCTAAAAAAATTAAACAGGTAAATCAGTAGCACTCTGGATATTTTGTAAAATCAAATCAGGGCTATTACGTTTAATCAAGCCAGTTAACACTTTACCAGGACCAATTTCTATTACTCGCTCGATACCGTTAGCTGGTAATTGCAGACAAATTTCTCGCCATCTTACAGAACCAGTCATTTGTTTGTTCAGGCGTTGCTTTAAAATCTCAGCATCAATGGACGGAATTGGTTCGACATTAGACACTACTGGTACAATCGCGGGTTGAAATTCCACAGATTCTAAAATGTCTTGAAATTCCGCAGCTGCTGGTGCTATTAAATGTGAATGAAATGCTCCAGAAACTTTTAGGGGAACTGCACGCTTTGCTTTAACTTGAGTCATCACCGCTTGTACAGCCTCAGTCGTGCCTGAAATTACCACCTGAGCCGAACTATTATCATTTGCTATTACCACATCAGGCGTTTGGGAAATGACTTTTTCTAACTGTTCGCGGTCAAAGTTCATCAAAGCTGCCATCATCCCACCGATGGCACTATCCATGAGTTCTGCACGACGCTTCACCAGATATAAACCAGCCGACCACTCAAAGACACCCGCTACATAAAGAGCAGTATATTCTCCCAAACTGTGACCAGCAACTAAATCGGGCTGATGTCCTCGTTCTCGAAGCAGGTCGGCAAGAATGCTTTCAACTACATAAAGACTTGGCTGAGTATACAGCGTCTGTGATAACTTCTCTTCTTGAGTTTGACAAATTTCAGTTACAGACCAACCCAAAATATCCTCAGCTTTGGCAAGCTTGTCTTTAGCGGACGGTATATCTAGTAAATCCATTCCCATTCCCAGCGTTTGGGAACCTTGTCCGGGAAACACCCATGCAGTTTTTGTCATTTGTCAATAGTCAGAAAAGTGAAAAGTTAGGAGTGAAAAGTTAGGAGTGAGGGGTTAGGAGTGAGGAGTTAGGAGTGAGGAGTTAAAACTCATAACTCTTAACTCATAATTCTTAACTCATAACTCTTAACTCCTAATTATTCACCTTCCCCATTGAAAGATTGCCGCGCCCCAAGTAAGACCGGCACCAAAGCCGGATGTCGCAACGATGTCATTGGGTTTAATTTTACCTTGTCGTACCGCTTCATCTAAAGCTAAGGGGATGGAAGCAGCTGAGGTATTGCCGTACTGGGCGAGATTACTGATAACTTTATGTTCTGGGATATTCAGGCGTTGGGCAACAGCATCGATAATCCGCTGATTGGCTTGATGCAATATCAGCCAATCTATTTTATCGACGCTGATGTTAGCTTGAAACAACGCTTTATCAATTATTTCTGGCACTTTTTGCACAGCAAAGCGGTAAACTTCTTTGCCGTTCATCGTAATTGGTTGGTAAGTGCCTTTGGTGATATTTACATCAGTCACCAGTTCTTGGGAGGTTCCTGCATAAGCAAGGTTGAGGTAATGGTTTTGAGTACCATCACTTTTAAGTGCAAATCCTAATAAGCGATCGCTTTTGGCAGCTTGTAACACCACTGCTCCAGCACCGTCACCAAACAATACACAAGTCCGGCGATCTTCCCAATCTACCCAGCGAGAGAGTATATCTGCCCCAATCAATAGTACATTTCTATAGACACCAGTTCTAATGTATTGGGCTGCTGTAACCAAACCAAACACAAAGCCAGAGCAGGCAGCGGTCAAGTCAAAAGCTACTGCGTTGGTGGCTCCCAATTTAGCCTGTACTTGACAAGCACTACCAAATAAATCATCAGGGGTGGAAGTCGCTAGCAGAATCAGGTCTAGGTCTTCTGGTTTAATTCCCGCAGCTGCGATCGCCTGAGTACTGGCGGCAGTAGCGAGTAAACTCAAGGACTCAGAAGGCAATGCTAATCGTCGTTGACGAATTCCCGTTCTTGTGGCAATCCACTCATCTGATGTTTCAACTAGTTCACTCAATGTATCGTTGTGTAGGGAAGTTGCTGGTACTGCCGAGCCGCTTCCGGTGATTGCTACGCCTAAGTTTTGCACTCTTAATCTCCCAAGCTATCAGCTTTTTGTCTTTTGTCCTTTGTCCTTTGTCCTTTGTCCTTTGTCAGTTGTCCTTTATCACTTGTCAGTTGTCCTTTACAAATGACGAATGACCAATACTTCGACTACGCTCAGTACAAGTGACCAATAACCAATGACGAATGACCAATGACCAATGACTAACCGCTCTCGCGCTCTAGGATATATTGGGACTGAATTCGTTGTATCACCTGGTTGTCAACAGCTTCTTTTGCCATGCGAATTGCATTAAAAATTGAAGGTGCTTGGGAGCTACCGTGACCAATAAAACAGACTCCTGCCACGCCTAGCAGTAAAGCACCACCATGTTCTGCGTGATCCATTCGCTGCTTAATCCGCTTCAGGTTTGGTTTTAAGAGTGCGGAACCTATTTGACCGTGCAATCCTTGGGGTAATTCTTCCCGCAAAATTTGCAGAATCACTTCTCCAACGGCTTCGGCAAATTTTAACAATACATTACCTACAAAGCCATCGCAGACAATCACATCAAAGCGACCAGAAAGCACATCACGCCCTTCAGCATTGCCAATAAAATTAATTTGGGAATTTTCGCGTAGCAGTTGATGGGCGCGGACTGCTGCATCATTGCCTTTCGAGTCTTCTTCACCGATATTCAGCAAACCCACCTTCGGTTCAGCTGTACCCAAGACATACTTACTGTAAGCCGATCCCATAACGCCAAACTGCTCTAAAAACTTGGGACGGCAATCTACATTTGCGCCGACATCAAGTACTAGCACTGGCTTACCAGCAATAATCGTGGGGAAAACTGTCCCGATCGCTGGGCGATCGATTCCTGGTAATCGTCCTAAGCGGAGCAAAGCTGATGCCATAGCTGCCCCAGAGTGGCCGGCAGAAAATACGGCATCTGCCTTTTCCTGCTTGACTAAATCCATCGCCACATTGATAGAAGCCTTGCGTTTGCGTCTAACTGCATTTAAAGGCTCCTCATCCATAGCGATCGCCTCCTCCGCAGTTACGATCTCCACCTGCCCTAAACTTGTTTTTGATGGCAAGGCAGCTTCTATTTGTTGGGGATCGCCAACCAATAATATATCTACACCCAATTCTTCTCTTGCCCGCAATGCGCCAGCAACGATTTCACCGGGTGCATGATCCCCTCCCATTGCGTCAATTGCGATCCGTACGCGAGTCGATCCCATTGCTCACAGCTTCTAGAAACCTTACAAATTTTACCAGATGGCAATGCCCGAAAAAGCTTAACTTTCTGACAGCCAAATTAATTCTGTTACTATTGCAACAATTTTTGCTGGCAAGCTCAAGATAGCACGAATTATTCTGGAGTAGGGAGTAGGGCATTGGGCAGAAGTGCAAAGAGGGGAAACTGACTGCAACTTCTTTCTTGCTCCTCTGCTCCCCTGCTCCTCTGCTCCCTTACTCTTTATTCCCCACTTCCCAACACCCAATCAACTAGCGTCCGAACGCCGTAGCCAGTTGCCCCTGCGCTGTTGTAGCCATTTTCTTTATCTGTCCATACTGGGCCGGCAATATCTATGTGCGCCCAAGGGGTTTGTTTGACGAATTGCTTGAGGAAAAGGGCAGCGGTGATTGCACCACCTGGACGCGGCCCTGTATTTTTCATGTCCGCTATACCAGACTTTAACCCTTCAAAATATTTTTCTTCCATTGGCATCCGCCAAATCTTTTCCCCTGAAGTTTCCGCAGCTTTTTCGATTTGGGAGGCGACAGCTTCATCGGGAGTATACAAACCAGCAATATCTTCACCTAATGCAATGACGTTGGCACCAGTTAGGGTGGCTAAATCAACGATCGCATCTAATCCCAATTTGTCGGTATACACCAAGGCATCTGCTAAGGTCAAACGTCCTTCAGCGTCGGTGTTGTTCACTTCGATTGTTTTGCCGTTTGATGCTGTGAGAATGTCTCCTGGACGCATGGCACGACCGCTAATCATGTTTTCGGTTACAGCGGAGATGAAGTGAACTTCCGAATCTGGCTTAATTTGAGCAATTGCTTTGGCTGCGCCCAAGGTAGCAGCTGCACCGCCCATGTCAATTTTCATGGTTTCGATGCCACTACCAGCACCTTTAATATTTAGTCCGCCGGAGTCGAAGGTTAAACCTTTACCAATAATTGCTAATTTCTTTTTGGGTGTACCTTCTGGCTTGTAAGTTAGGTGAATGAATTTCGGTGGCAAATCGGAAGCTTGGGCTACTCCCAAAAATGCACCCATGCCTAACTTTTCACAGTCTTCTCGTTCTAGAATTTCTAGTTGCAAACCATAATCCTTGGCGATCGCTTGAGCAGTTTCAGCTAAAGTAATTGGTGTTACCGCGTTGGCTGGTGCTGCCACTAATTGCCGTGCCAAATTTACCCCGGAAACAATTTGATTGGCGCGGGTAATGGCGGCTTCTTGTCCATCAAAACCCAGTAAATCTATACTTTCTATTTGTGAACCTTTATCTTCTGGTTCGGATTTAAAGCGAATATCTTGGTAAAGTGCTAATTCCACACCTTCTGCGATCGCTTGGGCACTGGCTGCTGGATCGTTGTTCCACAATGGAAAACTAAAACCCAAAATTTTGCTTTTCTGCTTTTTTCCTACCCTAGCTACAGCTGCCGCCGCGCGACGCAGAGTATCTAGTTTTAGTGCATCTGGTTTACCTAAACCTACCAAAATCAATTTCCGCACTGGGCTACCAGCATTTACACGGGTGAAAATAGTGCTATTGGCTTTACCTTTAAATTCTTCTTCAGTAATAAGTTCTTTTAAGACTCCAGAAAACTTTTGATCTAAAGTAGCTAGTTCTCCGGTTAACTCTACTGCATCTTCAAATAATCCAATTGCCAAACTATCGCCTGCCCACTCTAGTAAAGGCTTATCACTAGGTTGAATTGTCATTTTGGGATTTTGTGTAAATATTCCTTCTTGTACCAGTATTGCTCAAAATTCTTGTTTCATGGTGAGGGGAGCGGGTATTGGGCATGGGGAAGCAGTGGTTAGTAGCTATAATTTAGCCAATTGGTATAAATAGCACTCATTAACGAGTCTTGGATACTCGTTAATGAAGTTATGATCTCCATTTTTTTACCTGACTTTTCGCGTTATGTGGAAAAGTCCACCAAAAACCTAACCCCCTAACCCCCTTCCTGGCGCGGGAAGTGGGAAAATTCAAAGTCTCTCTCCTTTTAGGAGAGAGATTTAGAGAGAGGTTTTCCAGATGCCGTGAAAAGTCAGATTTTTTTACGTCCTGCTTCTTGCCCCATGCCTATCCCACAATTTTGTTTGTATCAATGTCAAATTTGCTGGCGATCGCTTGTATGATTTTTCGCTCAACTGCTGTAATCTGATTATCAAGCTGGGCAATTTTGTAACATTGAGCCAATAAGGGTATAGCAAAATCCCGATTCAGTTGATTGAGCAATAAATCTAAAGGCTTGGGCGATTTGATATTTTGGGCAATGGCATCCAACGAAGTGGGACTGAGGTTTAAAGCTTTTAATTCTGGTAAAATTTCTTGCCAAGTCTTTTCTGGATGACTAGCTAGGATCATGTGAACTAAGATTTGATCCATCAGGGCTTGTTGAGCGATCGCACTTTCTAGATATTTTTCACTTTCGGCTTTTAATGTTGCCAACGTCTGTGGTGATGCTAGGGAAGTAGATTCATCCAGCTTGGTTTCGTAAAATCTACAAGCAGCATACCCCAATGAATAGATCATTGTTGCATTTGAACTAGCTCCAATAACTGCACCCGCCAAGGGCACATTTCGCAGCAAGCCTAACCCGGCAGCTTTCAACAAACGCCCTCCACCCAAAGCCAACCCAAAAATTGCTAAAATTTCACCTTTACGAGCAGGATCTTTTAAATCTAGCCCGTAGACAGATGCAATTTGATAAAGCATTTCTGACTGCAATTTTGTTGTGGCTGTTAAATCAATTGCCAACAATGCCACTGCTATTCCTGGCAAAAAACTAGTGGCTAGTCCAACTGTGGCTGCTTGAGTTGCTTTTTCCACCATGATTCGATGAGCAAGCTGGCTGGGTGATTCATTTGGATACTGTTTCTTAAGCTTGTTTACCGCTGCTTCTGCTTGTTCTAAATCAACAAGGTTAGTATCGTTAATGAGCCAATTGAGATTTAAGACTCCAGATAGTTTTCTAATCAGCCAATTTTCGCTAAGGCGATTCACAACCTGACCGCTGGTTTGAGTTGTTTGCTCAATAAACTTGTGTGTTTCTTTCGCCGTCACTTCTCCCACCCCTATTGCTGTGTCTAAAACTGCTTGGCCAGTCTCAGCCACAGTTTTAATCAAAGACTCTACTATAGACGGTTCATTTTCTATTGATGATTGAGCCTGAATTCCTGCTTCTGGAATTTCTCTGGGTGAATTAACTAATTTATTCACCTCTATTTCTTGGGGTTTGTCTGCCATTGCTTGACACCATCTTGTAAAGCCTCTCTCTTTTGGTTTTAGCGAAGTTTGAGTGGCTTTGACATCTCTCCATAAGTACAATTCGTTAGAGCCAATAGGAATTATTATGAGCTTTAACTATAGACATAAGATGGATGACAGAGATTTTGATTTAAGCACTGATAACCTAATTCAAGAACACTTTACCTTCTAAAATAATGAGGAGGTCTGGAATAAGAACGCCACTTTTATTTGCAATCTTGTTTTATCAATTACCAGCAATTAAATCTTATTATGTAAGTAATTCTGTATATTCATCTAATCCTACCTCAGCTATTAGCTTTACTTTCTAAAAAGTCGTTATCCTTAAGAATTTCATAGAGATTAGTATCTTGCTCTAGTAAGCAAGCGTGTCCACAATTGGGCAACACTACAATCTTGTTATTTGGTAAGATGTTAGCTATCCGGTTGACTTCACTTACAGAAGGCAAAAGGCGATCGCTAGCACCAGCAATCAACAAAACTGGTTGAGTTAAACGCCTTAACTTTTCCTCATCAATATCAAACTCTCGCAGTAAAGACAACCGCCAAAGAACGGTTTCTGCCGGGACAGAACGCATAGTTTTCAGCAAATCGTGGCGATCACTCCGAGAAATGCGTGACAAAGATGCTAAAAATGGCAACAAGCCTAGTGCGCCAATATCATACAATCCTGTTGGCACTAAGTAAGTTAGCTGGGATGCCCAACTTAACCAAGGGCGAAGTTGAAAGGACGAAGCTGGATTAATTAGGATAATTCGCTTAAATAAATGGGGTGCTTGGATTGCCACTTTCATTGCCAAGCAACCACCAAAGGACTCACCACACAAGTAAACTGGTCTCTGAGAACTTTTTTCTAATTCGGCGTCGATCAAGTCCAATACACTCTTAGTTAGGGTATCCCAAGTATTAAGGTCTTTCCGGGGAAGCGCCAACGAGCGCACATCAAAGCCAGTTTCTAATCCTGCGGTTTGCGATCGCAATAGTTGACCAGTTCCATCCATTCCCGGCAAATATACCAATAGCGGATACTCTGGCTGTACTCGTTTAGGAGTCAGAAAACAAGGGTTTAGCTCAACTTCTGTGATAGTCATTAGTCATTAGTCATTGGTCACTTGTACTGAGCGTAGTCGAAGTATTAGTCAATGGTATAAAACTTTTGGACTGCGAATTGTTGCTTGTATTAACTTCGGTACTTTTGAGCAAAAACAAAAAAGTATCAGAACAAGCTAGTCAAAGTTTTGCAGACAATCCAAAATTGTTCGACTGAGCGGCTTGCCTTGACTTGTGCCGAGCGAAGCCGAGGTAGCGAAGTCGAAAGGAGCCGAAGTCCAAAATCGAATAACTTTAATAGCAACCTTGAAGCAGTAAATTGCTAATTTCACCCTGACAGTGTTCTGTCAGTTCAGCCACAACAGTTCTGGCTTGTTTGCCGTGATATTTTTTATGATGTTGGGGCGTAATCCAATAAGGACGACCGATTAACACGGCAACTCGACGATAAATTACCAAGGGATGCCAACCATTTTGATTAAATAAAGGTTCTGAAGGGTCGAATACACTCAAAAGTCTTAATGGGAAGCCATTGGTGTTTACTTCTTCTAAGGAGGCGATCGCGATCGGCAAAATAGCTAAATCCTGCACATTCGCTCGTAATGCCAAATGGGCAAATCCCCGCTGAAACTCACCCACCTGGCTTGGCTGAGTAAATTTCACCATTGGTGCAGTTCCTTCTGGAAATACTCCCACCATCTGCTTGGACTGCAATAGCACCTGTGACTGCGAAAAAAAGCTTTGCTGACGGTTTTGAGTATCTTCCAAGGGGAAACACCCCAATTGACCGGTGACAATCTCTCGCATGACTGGAACTTGTCCCATGTAGTGATGGCAAGCAAAGCGAATCGGACTCGATAACGCCGCCATTAAAATCAGTGCATCCATAAAGCTGCGGTGATTGCTGACTACCAAGACGCTCGCATCCTGGGGAATGCGGTCTTCGTAATAGCGGAACATTTGCGTTGAGAATGCCGCCACTAAAGCGCGAGAAATCTCTAGGGGGCTATTTCCACTCATACCTAATCAATATATTTTCCGGTAAATATGGCAATTTGTCTTAATTTAATTTTTACATTTCTTTACTAATGCCATGACCGTCTTAAGATAGAAATATCTAATCTACAAAAGCAACTAGATTTTCTGTAATCTTGATTATGTATTCTCGATCACAATAATATCTAATACAAACTATTCAAAAAAATTATGATTAGTGAATTTCCATTTTTTAGGTAAAAATGAGTTTAATTGATGCATATTACAAAACAATTCTGGACTTGATAAATTTGCTAGTATGAAGATGTTATTGGAAAAAATGGTAATAATATTGTATAATTGCCTGGTTTTGCCGATAAAAGCTAAGATATAAAACGTTTTAATAAGTTAATTTTTATTTTGTATGAATCTAGTGAATAAAAAAGAATTGACATTTGCGCTGACCACACCCCTATATTATGTAAACGATGTCCCTCATATAGGTAGTGCTTATACGACGATCGCAGCCGATGTAGTGGCGCGGTTTCAGAGATTACTGGGATATCAAGTATTACTAATTACAGGTACAGATGAACATGGGCAAAAAATTCAGCGATCGGCAGAAAGTTTAGGGAAAGCGCCACAAGAATTTTGTGATGAAATTGTCCCTAGTTTCGTAAGTTTATGGCAATTATTAGACATCCAATACGATCGCTTTAGTCGGACTACTGCGCCTCGTCATCAAGCGATCGTGAAAGAATTCTTTGAGCGAGTCTGGGAATCTGGTGATATTTACCAAGGACAACAACAAGGCTGGTACTGCGTATCTTGCGAAGAATTCAAAGAAGAACGGGATCTGCTAGAAGGACACCGTTGCCCAATTCATACTAACAAAGAAGTGGAGTGGCGAGACGAACAAAACTATTTTTTCCGCTTATCCAAATATCAAACTAAGCTGACAGAATTTTATCAATCTAAACCGGATTTTATTCAACCAGAAAGTCGGCGCAACGAAGTCCTCAGCTTTGTCAATCAAGGACTGCAAGACTTTTCCATTTCACGAGTGAATTTAGATTGGGGTTTTCCCGTACCAGTTGATCCCAAACACACTCTCTATGTTTGGTTTGATGCGCTGCTAGGTTATGTCACAGCATTACTAGAACCAGATGCAGAACCGACTTTAGCAAATGCGTTAGAAACATGGTGGCCAATCAACTTGCACCTAATTGGTAAAGATATTCTGCGCTTTCATGCAGTTTACTGGCCAGCAATGCTGTTGTCAGCAGGCTTACCCTTGCCAGAGAAAGTCTTTGGGCATGGCTTTTTGACTAAAGACGGGCAGAAGATGGGCAAAAGTCTGGGTAACACCCTTGATCCTGTGGCATTAGTTAAGAGCTATGGTAGTGATGCCGTTCGTTATTACTTCCTTAAGGAAATCGAATTTGGCAAAGATGGAGATTTTAATGAAGTTAGGTTCATTAATGTTCTGAATGCAGATTTGGCAAATGATTTAGGTAATTTGCTCAATCGCACTTTGAGCATGGTGAAAAAGTACTGTGCTGAGAATAATGTCCCATCAATAGGCAATGAAGGGATTCCTGACGAAAATCCTTTGAAAGCAATTGGTTTACGTTTAGGGGAACAGGTAAAACAAGCATACCAAGAGCTAGCTTTCAGTCAAGCCTGCGTGGTCATACTTTCATTGGCGCAAGCCAGTAATAAGTTTATTGATGAACAGGCTCCTTGGTCATTATATAAACAGGGACAGCAGGAGTCGGTGGAAAAGGTTCTCTACGCAGTTCTAGAATCGGTTAGACTAGCAGCTTATCTGCTATCCCCAATTATTCCGAACATCAGCAGCGATATTTATCAGCAGTTGGGCTTTGGAATAAACTTTAATGATCGAATAGAAAGTTCAGTTAATGCTCCTTTTGCCACCCATGCTACATGGGGACTACTATCGAGCAAGCAACAGTTGGGTAAACACCAACCTGTTTTTCAGCGATTAGAACCCCCGAAAAACGATTAGTCCTTATCAAACTCTGATTTTGTTCAATTTTTTATTTTCTCACAAAATTTATCGTGGCTCAATTTAAATTAGCCGCAGAACATTATCATAAGCCGCTGTGACTAGCATCTAAAAGTTGGTAATTTGTATCAAAAATAACAGGGATAAAAACTGAGGTATCACAATGATGTTGAATAATTTGGAAAACGATTCAATATTTACGCCAGAACAAGTTTTGGAGAATCGAGGTAGGGTTGCCATATTTATTGATGGCTCAAATTTATTTTACGCTGCACTGCAACTAGGTATTGAAATAGATTACACGAAGCTATTATGTCGATTAACAGGAGGTTCTAGATTACTGCGTTCTTTTTTCTACACTGGCGTAGATCGGACAAACGAGAAGCAACAAGGGTTTCTGCTGTGGATGCGTCGCAATGGCTATCGAGTCATTGCTAAAGATTTAGTCCAGCTACCAGATGGCTCTAAAAAAGCTAACCTGGATGTAGAAATAGCAGTAGACATGATGGCGTTAGTAGATTCTTATGATACCGCAGTTTTAGTCAGCGGTGATGGGGATTTAGCTTATGCGGTTAATTCAGTCAGCTATCGTGGCGTGCGGGTAGAAGTTGTGAGCTTGCGTTCCATGACTAGCGACAGCTTAATCAATGTAAGCGATCGCTACATTGATTTAGAAGCCATCAAAGAAGATATTCAAAAAACTCCTCGCCAAAGCTATCCATACCGGCCATTATCTGGGATCGGTTTTTTGGAAGACCCCAGAAGTAGTGATGGACACCTAGAAATCCAAGAATAATGACGTATCAATTTCATAAAAGAGGGAGATGGGGAAAGAGAAAAATTCAAATTTTCTCCTCCACTCCCTCCTTTCTTATTTTACCTTTGACCTTTTTCTTGGTATTTGGTTTAGTTGGCTGCGGGGGCAAATCCCCTCCAGCTTCCCAACAAAATACTGCGGATTCATCTAACAAAGATAGCAATTTGACTTTCTTTGATGTCACCTTAGAACAAGCAGATGAAGTGGGAAGACCAATTTGGAAAGTCAGGGCTAAAACCGCAAAATACACCAAAGAAAAACAAATTGGTCAGGCTGAAAGCCCTTATGGTGAACTATATCAAGATGGCAAAATTGTTTACCAAATCAAGGCAGATGTAGCAGACATTGAACAAGATGGGAAGCAGTTGTTTCTAAAAGGTAAGATATTTGCCACAGATCCTAGTAATGGGATTGTGTTGCAAGGTAATGAATTAGAATGGCGTCCTAAAGAAGATTTGTTGATTGTTCGTAATAAGATTAACGGCACTCATAAAAAACTACAAGCAGTAGCGCAGGAAGTGCGAGTAAAAACCCGCGAACAGCGGATGGAATTTTCTGGAGGAGTGGTAGCAAATTCTATCGATCCCCAGATGCAAGTGAGAACTGAACATTTAATCTGGAATATTAAAGAAGAAAAACTGATTGGCGATCGCCCTCTAGAAATTGACCGCTACAAAGATAATAAAATTAGCGATCGCGGTAAGGGAAATTCTGCCGAAGTCAACTTAAAAACAAAAATTGCCACTGTCCAAAAGAATGCTCAACTAGAATTACTAGACCCACCAATGCAAATAGCTAGTAACTCTATGACCTGGAACATGAATACAGAAACTGTCACTACAAACTCACCTACGCGAATGTTCCATCGTGCCGAAAATGTCACAGTGACAGCCAATCAAGGTGAAATGAAAATACCACAAAAAACCGTTTATTTAAAAGGTAACGTCAATGCTATTGGTCAGCGTCGCCAGTCTCTAAGATCCAATACACTAACTTGGTATTTAGATAATAAGTTAGTTGAAGCTCAGGGAAATGTTGTTTACCGACAAATTGACCCACCATTAAATTTTGTGGGTGAAACAGCAGTTGGTAATCTGCAAACAGAAAATATTGTTGTCAAAGGTGGTAGTTCTAGCGGTAGGGTAGTAACGGAGATTATTCCTCAAGAAAAAGCCAATCGTCAGCAGTAAAGTTAGGGTGAATGGGTTCCACCTTCACCCATAAATTTTGGGTTGGTCGAGTACTAGACTAGGATCTTAGTAATACAAGCCTTTTCATAGCCCATGAATGGATCAAACCGATTAAGTAAGGAATCCTTGCCAACATCCCAGCAAGTCGAACATTCCCACTATCACGATACAGACCACGAGCAAACAGATCGGACTCATGGAACTGGAGAGTCGGCTCATCCTCACGTCCATAGCGAAGAGTCTTTACGGCGAATTGTCAATCGATTATCGCGTATAGAGGGACATGTTCGTGGTATCAAAGCAATGGTGCAGCAAAGTACCCCTTGTCCTGATGTTCTACTGCAAATTGCCGCAGTGCGGGGCGCATTGGATCGAGTCGCGCGAATTGTTTTGGATGAACATTTAACTGAGTGTATTGGTAGAGCTGCACAAGAGGGTAATATTGACGTTGAAATAAAACAGTTAAAAGCTGCTTTAGATCGATTTTTACCTTAAAAATTAGAAAAATAATCTAAAATGCGTCCGCAAAATTAGTGATGCACTAGCAGCGATGCATCAAAATTCAATAGTGCATCCTGACATTAACTCCAGGGGCATCATATTGGCAACTGGTAGAAAACCTATTTTTATAGACTTTCCTTTGTTCGCTTTTTCTAAGAGGCAACTATGGAAAAACTTATTCCATCACATAAGTAGGTAGACATAATTAAATATAAAATAAACTCCTAGTTTGTAGTGAGCGATTTATCGCTCAGAGCAAGGATTATCAGGACTAAAGTCCTTACTACAAACTTGAAATTTATTTATGACTAGATACTTAATATGCTGTGCAATGGTGATTTTTACCTAGACTATGATCCTAAAAAACTATCAATTTCATTATTCTTTAATTGGCACTCTAAATAAACCACTAATTCTTTTTTTGCATGGCTTCATGGGTAACATTAATGAATTTGATGAAGCCTTAAAATTACTGTTTAACGAATTTTCCTATTTAACACTTGACCTTCCCGGACATGGCAAAACCCAAGTTTTGGGTGAGGACAAATACTATACAATGGCAAACACTGCTCATGCTTTAATCAACTTACTAGATGAGTTAAAAATTGCCAAGTGCTTTTTAGTTGGTTATTCAATGGGTGGAAGATTGGCTTTATACCTAGCGCTGCATTTTCCAGAACGCTTTCATAAAGTTGTTCTAGAGTCAGCTTCCCCAGGTTTGCCAACAGAAGCAGAACGATTAGAACGGATTAAAATTGATACACAAATAGGCAGAAAATTAACAAGAAGTCTTGAAAAAAGCGATTTTGCCACTTTTATATCAAATTGGTATAATCAACCGATTTTTGGTTATATAAAAAATCATCCAGAATACGATCGCATGGTTGAAAGTCGGTTGCAGAACAATCCACAGGAATTAGATAAATCACTGCGCTTTATGGGTACTGGATGTCAACCTTCTTTATGGGAAAAGCTAAAATTAAATACAATTCCCATGCTTTTGCTAGTGGGTGAATACGATCAAAAATTTATATCTATTAATACAGAAATGGCTAAAATATGTGAATTTGCTCAGATAAAAATAATTAGCAATGCTGCACACAATATCCACTTTGAAAATACTTTGGCATTTGTGGAAAATATCAAAAGTTTTTATCCACAGCAAGTTAAAAATTAGGATAAACTTACTACTTTTTTACTGCCTTGCTAGAAGGAGTTGGGGATGGTGGCATCGGGGCTGTCGGTTGTTTAGCTGCGGTTAATTCTTCTTGCAACATTTTCTGATAAATCTTAGGTAAAGAGCTACTAACAGAATTAGTTTCTATACCATACCCCAGACTTGTCCAAGTGGGAGAGAGTCGCCGCAAAACATCATTTATCTTTCCCTGACGCAACAGTTGAGAAATATCAACTCCCCAAACTTTAGAATCATTTAACCAACGGTAAACTACTACATCTTGATATTCTGCTTCAAAACTATAACCAGTCCAAAACATCATCTGCATTGGATTTGGATGATAACGAGGGGCTAAACGATACCAAGTAATGTTGATGATTTGATATCTGCCAGCAGCGGTAGAACAATTTCCTGTATTGGGGCCTGTGACAATTGTGACGCATATCTCAGGATGTCGGCTAAGGTCGTTAACTTGCTGTCCACCGTATAACAGCGAATAAGGACGATTTCCACTAGCCTCACTTGCCGAGATAGTTCGCATTAAAGCGCGGATATAAGGGTCGCCCTCTTTCATCACCAAAGGCGGCTGTTTATTTTCAAAGATGGGATCGGAAGGCGATCGCAAGTCTCCAATATACCATTGCAACAAATACACAAAGCCGAGAAGCGCGGCTATTGGGCCAATAAGTTTTTCAACACCTTTGAATTCAAAGCCTTTCAGAGTCTAACTCCTTCAAATTCACTCTTTTTGCTAACAAAAATCATCGACGAACTGATTCTAGTAAAGTTCATACCTGATTATTAGTTATTATTTCTGATTTGCCCATTTTTTTAGGAATTAGCAAAAAAGAGTATAAATACAGGAGTTTGCAAGTAACTGAGGTAAAAAATGCAGGACTCACGCATCAGATATAAAGAGTTTCTACCTCCTGCCTCAAAACCCGTAGCTTTCTACTTTATGCAAAAGAAAACTACTGTAAGTATAGCAAGCGAGATACTCCCAAAAATCCCAACTCAATATAGTCTCAATCACTTTTAGTAGCATCTGTTGTCAGTAACGATTGCTTCCTTGCTCAAATTGAGCGATAAGTCGATACAACCTTATTGCAAAGGTTTCGATTTAATTTGACACCAATGGACATCTGTGATCCCCTAAAAAAGGTCTGTATTACGACCGATTGAGAACTGCAATCAGGCAGATTGGGTAATTAATCAGTCTCTTCCTCTAGTCCCGCGTAAACTTCGTATCTTAAAATACCAGGAATTTCCTGAAGACACTGTAGATAACAAATGTTACTGTGGCATAGTTGAAAACCAAGAGGCAGATAGCCTTTAGCAATATTGAGTCTGCTTTGTGTTTTTACACAATAGTCATAGTCATGGGCACAATATTCAAGTAGCTTGAAATATGAAAATCACTCGTATTCTCCACCAGTTTGAAAAACTATGGTTAACCGTTTTACTTCCGTGAGTACTGCTCTCACACTTAAGGTAGTTGGAATAATCTGCATTTTGTCCTTTTTTGTTGACTTTTTGATTCTGTTGTTACCTTTTCAACCCACCGATCGGGTATGGCAAATCAATTTGGGAACAGCGCTTGTCGATCGAGGAATTGTTCCTCTAGTCGGTTTGGGGCTTCTGTTTGCTGCCTATTGGATTGAGAATGCCGATCCAGCAAGCGATCGCCCCCAAGGTATTGATTTAAGATTTCCCGCTGCGATTATCTCCAGTCTTTTAGGGTTGATGTTCTTGCTGATTTTTCCCCTGCACCTAAATAACGTCAATCAAGCCAAGACTCAAACACTCAACCGAATCACCCAAGAAGCAGATCAGGCAGAAACTCAACTGAACACTCGGTTATCGCAATTGCAAGCACAACTAAATACTGAGCAAGGAAAAGCGCAACTAGACCAGCTGCGAAACCAAACCAAAGCTCAGTTTAGTGAAATCCTCAAAGATGACCAAAGATATAAGCAAGCAATTGAAAGCCCTCAAATTCCCGCAAATATAAAAGAGTTACTGAAGAAGGCTAAAACAAATCCCCAATTACTTGACAAAGCTATCGAACAACAAACAGATGTTCAAACGCTGCAAACTCAACAACTGAGCCAAGTTCGCCAGCGCCGAGACGAAGCGCTGCAACAAGCTAAAGATACTGCTTGGAAGTCTGGACTGCGGATTGGTATTAGCAGTTTGCTATTGTCCATTGGTTACATTATCATCGGCTGGACAAGCTTAAGAGGTAGGGGTGCTGTACAAGGTGGTAAACCTAGAACTGCCGCACGCTAATCCACTATTGGCATGGCAGTAAGAAGTATCCAAAAATTATTCACGGCTGATACTGCCATGCGTCTAATAGCTAATAACAATAACAAAGCAATTATCACTGAGTAAAATCGCTATAAAACTTGAGTAATGTTCTCAATTTACATACTGACATATAACGAAGAACTAGATATTGCTGCTTGTATCGAATCGGCAATGTTATCAGATGACATCATTGTTGTGGATTCATGCAGTAGCGATCGCACTGTGGAAATCGCCAGTCGCTATCCCATTCGCGTTGTCCAACACGCTTTTGAAAGCCACGGACGCCAACGCACCTGGATGTTAGAGTCTATCCCACCGAAGCATCAATGGGTTTACATTCTCGAAGCTGACGAGCGTATGACACCAGAACTATTTGCGGAATGCGAAAAGGCAAGTCAGAATCCAGACTACATCGGTTACTACGTGGCTGAACGCGTCATGTTCATGAATCGTTGGATTCGCTACAGCACACAGTATCCCCGTTACCAAATGCGACTCTTCCGCCACGGTAAAGTGTGGTTTACAGACTACGGACATACTGAGCGAGAAGTTTGTGAGGGTGCAACTAGCTTTTTAAAAGAAACATACCCACACTACACTTGTAGCAAAGGTTTGAGCCGCTGGATTGACAAACACAACCGTTATTCTACGGATGAAGCTCAAGAAACCTTGTATCAGCTAGAACAGGGGAAGGTGAACTGGCAAGATTTATTCTTTGGCAAATCGGAAGTCGAAAGACGGCGTGCCCTGAAGGATTTATCTTTACGTTTGCCTGCCAGACCGTTGCTACGGTTTATATATATGTATTTTATCTTAGGCGGATGTTTAGATGGACGCGCCGGAGTCGCTTGGTGTACATTGCAGGCATTCTACGAATACCTGATTTTGCTCAAAGTCTGGGAAATGAAATATCTACCAAAAGCTAATTTAGATACAACAGCAATGTTGGTACAAGAGAGTACGCAACAATTGCAGGGCGCAGATTCTGAAACTACACAGGTTGATGCGGCGTGAAGAGGGCTGGAGATTAGAAGGATTTCTTGTATCGCGATCGCAAAATCATAGAGCGCACAAATGTGCTACACAGATCCCTGACTTCGTAAAAGTTGTCGGGGATATTGTTTTTCATAATTCAAGACTAGATAAAACAGACTTCCAACGTAAGAACTTGCAACAATCATTTACAAGTCTTATAAAGAAAAGTAACATCCTCTAAGAATAATCAGTCGCCATGGGATTGGTTAATGTCTATGTGTATGCTTATAGGAAAATAGCTGATTTCCAGCAGCAGGCAACTTGCTAGCGTTATAGACAGTTACTTGCGGCAGAATCTGCCAAAGTTAAAGCCTTCGGAATTTGACGAATCTGCTGGTATGGATACGGATAACAAAAGTTCCTCTAGCTTAAAACAGGAGAATCGGGGCTTGGTAATCGATCGCCTAAAACAGGACTTAAAAAACGACCTGATTGCTGGTTTGTTGGTAATAATTCCCCTAGCAACCACTATCTGGCTGACAATTACCATTGCAAGTTGGGTAATCAACTTTCTCACCCAAATTCCCAAACAATTGAATCCCTTCGATGGGTTAAACCCATTCTTAGTAAATATACTTAATTTGTTGGTAGGCTTGGCTGTACCACTACTAAGTATATTGCTAATGGGCTTGATGGCTCGAAATATAGCTGGGCGGTGGTTATTAGATTTTGGCGAGCGATTATTACAGGCAATTCCTTTAGCAGGGCAGGTATACAAAACTCTCAAACAACTTTTAGAAACCATCCTGAAAGATTCTAATGGCAAGTTTCGCCGGGTAATTTTGGTGGAGTATCCTCGCCGAGGAATTTGGGCGATCGCTTTTGTTACTGGTGCAATCAGCAGTGATATCCAAGCCCAGATGTCTCGCCCCGTGCTAAGTGTCTTTATCCCCACCACTCCAAATCCGACTACCGGATGGTACGCAGTCGTTCCTGAAGACGAGGTGGTGAACCTTTCTATGTCGATTGAAGACGCCTTTAAAATAGTTGTATCAGGTGGCATTGTCGCTCCCAATACGCCTTTGGTTTTCTCCAAAGATTCCACATTGGAAGTGAAACACGAAGAGATCGAGCAGCAGATTATTCCTGTTGAAGAAATGTGAAGAAGGCAGAAGGCAGGAGGCAGGATGTTCAATAAAGAATAGCGGCTCACACTCCATCTAATTCCAAGCCACTAACTCGGAGATTTTGGCGATCTTGACTTAAACCCCAAGAAAAGTTCTGGTTGCGGCAAGAGATATAGGAGTGTATTTCTCCTGTCTTCTCCCAAGGGGAGACGCTAAAAGCGATCTGCCCTCTGCCTCTCTGAAATCAATCTGGCATAGTCACAAGCAAATGCGTAATGTTGTTGTTTAACTGTGCCAAAATTGATAGGCTTGTAAGTTTGTCTTGCCTAGTTAATTCAGTTCTCGCACAATCACCCCTCAGTTTTATGCAACCTCGTAAACCCCAGCAAATTGCTCGTGAATTGGCGCTTTTAAGCCTTAGCCAATTGCCAGTCAACCCAAAGAAATTAGATAAATTGGAAGACGACCAATTAGTATCCAAGTTGGTACTAGGTGCAGTACGCACTCTGACCTCAGAAGTACAAGATACCCTCGATAATGCCGCAGGTGAGCTGCAACGCAGTAACGATCGCCTCTTAAGTAGCCAAACTCGGGCCTCCGACCTCAATACTGCCAGAACAATGCTTCAAGAAGCGATCGCCTGCACCCAGACAGCAATCAATCAGTTGGGTACAGCAGTTGATTTCCCAGTCTTGATTCAGTTAGCCAATCAAGACAAGGGAGTTCGGAATTACGCTAAAGAGCTTGTGATTACCGTCAACGAAAATCGACACATTATAGATGAACTCATTTCTGCTGCCTTAGTAGATTGGCAAGTAACTCGTCTTGCCCAAATTGACCGTGATATCTTGCAAATCGCCGTGGCAGAAATGAAGTTCTTAGGAGTACCAGACAGTATTGCCATCAATGAAGCCGTGGAGCTAGCCAAACGCTACAGTGGAGACGATGGTCATCGGTTTATTAACGGTGTTTTACGCCGAGTCACTGAGCAGAAAAAAACTGCGTAGTACTGCTGCGGAATTAATAATTTTTATACTGCCGTGGAGAAAAGTCTGTAGCCGCTTCTGCGGCTTCCTCCAAGCGGAACTTCACTCAAAGTGAGACGCTGCGCGATCGCAAAAAACTTTCTGTTGTCACGATTCTGCTCAAACTGGCGTTGAAAGGTGAGGATAACTCGGAAGTTTTCACCCTAAGAAAAAGTGCAAAGTTAAATTAAACTCATAATTCATAACTCATAACTCATATAAACAATACTGCTGCAATGGTTTTTAATTGGTTCCGTCGTCAACATAACGATTCCTCTAACACTCCCTCTGATAAAAAACAGGAAGAAACACCTCCTGTACAAGAACCCCAACCAGAGCCAGCCGACACCTCAACACCAACTGCTGAAACTGCACCAGACACAACGGCAGACTTATTGGCATTTGCTAAAGCTGCCTACAAAAATATTCAGCAAAAACAGCAAGTTGAGGTAGTAGAAACCCCACCGGATTCAGCAGATAGCTTAGTATCATCAATACAACCTGAAACCGCAGAAACGGTAATTGCAGAAATCGCTGAACCAGAAGCAACTGAGGAACCTGCTAGTACAACCGTAGAAACGGCACAGCCAGAAGTTATCCAAGTTGCTAGTGAGGAAGAAATTACAGAAGATTCCTCAGTGGCAGCAATTGTTGAACAGCCAGATGTTTCCAGCCCAGAACTCACGGCAAGTGAAGTTGAACTAACACCCACTGAACCACTAGCTACGCCAGAGGCAACACAGCCAACAGCACCAGCTAACTTATCCTTTTTAGAACGGGCGGCGGCAGAACGGCAAGCCAAGCTGGAGCAACTCATAGCTACTGCTATTGAAGTTCCAGAACCGGAGGTAGTACAGCCAGTAGCGACAACCTCAGCAGAAACAGGAGAGGAAATTCCCGGACTGCTATTTGATGATGGGTTTGTCTGGTCAGCGAAAGTTCTAGCAGCTCAAGGTAGAAGTGCAGAAGACGTTTCTATTGAAGAAATTACCTGGCTGAAAAAGCTCCGGCAAGGATTAGACAAAACTCGCCGTAGTATTCTCAATCAACTGAAGGCGATTGTTGGTCAAGGGCCGCTTAACCAAGCTGCTGTGACGGAAATTGAGGCATTGCTTTTACAAGCTGATGTTGGTGTAGAGGCGACAGACTTTATTATCAATGCCCTACAGACAAAACTGCGAGAAGAAGTTACCGCACCTGAAGAAGCGATCGCTTTCCTGAAAAAAATCCTCCGGGATATGCTGGATGCACCGAGCAAAACATCTCACAAAACTACCTTTACTCCAGAAAAAGAAACCTTAAATATTTGGTTAATTACTGGGGTAAATGGTGCCGGTAAAACCACCACCATCGGCAAAATTGCCCACTTGGGACAAAAATCTGGCTATAAATGCTTGATTGGCGCAGCAGACACCTTCCGTGCCGCCGCCGTGGAACAGGTGAAGGTTTGGGGTAGTAGAAGTGGCGTGGATGTAATTGCCAATCCGGGAAAAAATACAGATCCGGCAGCAGTTGTATTTGATGCGATCGCAGCTGCCCAAGCACGTCAAACTGAATTACTTTTGGTAGATACAGCTGGGCGACTGCAAAACAAGAAAAATTTAATGGACGAACTCGGTAAAATCCGGCGAATTATCGACAAAAAAGCCCCAGATGCCAAAGTAGAATCACTATTGGTTCTAGATGCCACTTTAGGCCAAAATGGACTACGACAAGCCGAAGTTTTTTCCCAAGCTGCCCAACTCAGTGGTGTTGTCTTAACCAAGCTAGATGGCACCGCCAAAGGCGGCGTTGCCCTTGCCGTTGTACAGCAGCTAGGTTTACCAATTCGCTTTATTGGTGCTGGCGAAGGAATTGAAGACCTACGCCCCTTTTCAAGCTATGAGTTTGTCGAAGCTCTCTTGAGTGGTTAGTTGAAAAATTTCGAGTTAAAAATTTCTCTCAACAGACTTAGGACTTACGCAATACTGTATTATTCTTCTCTGGGAGACACTGCGCTTTGGCGTCAGCCTCTGACAGAGAAGGAGGTTCGATAAATTAAGCTTTTTAGCTATTTTTGTGTAAGTCCTAAAACTAATAAATTTAGGCATGACTGATCTGGTATTATCACTTGAACTAACTAGAAACAGCTCAAGTCCTAAAATTATGAATTTGTCACAATAAATAGGTGACTTTTGCTAAAATTTCTAGCTAATGCCCTTTTTGAAGTCTTAAATGGGCTTTTTAAATGTAGCAGCACGGTATTTAGTTGCTACATACAAAATCCCCTAGACTTTCATATTGCAGCAATTGAAAAGGGAATCGAGACACTCACCCCCACAAATACAACTCTATTGTGGGATAGACAGCAGTCCCAATGGTGAGCAGTGCGTTGGGAAACCAGCGCGGGTGATTTCAGCGCTGCGGGAGGTTTAATTCCTCCATAGGTGTTTGGTGTTGACTATGGCGACTTACTCGTGCAACGTCTATCGAGAGGTTGGAATTCTGATGGTTAAATAAAAACACTCTTTCTGACTTTTGACTTAAAGTTCTTAGAAGATATTTCTTCTATTTTTAGTGTCATCTTTTTTATTCATATCTTACACTTGCCAAATGACTCACCCCTAAAATAAATTACAGGCGAATGGTTTAACTCTGTTACCTCTGACTAAGAAGATAGAGTTACTTCACTTTTATCCAGTTTTGATGGGTTTAAATTTTGCGTATTCAGCAATTCAAAATTCGCAAAACGAGAAATTAAAAATGTAAAAGCTCAATCTTGGCGATTATCCCAGCGATTATGGTATACAAATTAAGTATTTGAAAACTTATTTACATATTCTCAGGTTTGGAAAGGAGTGTAATTCTGTTTTTGAGCAAATCAAGCTCGATTTGAGCGCTTATAGAGGTTTTTACTTAAAAGACTTCTAGTCTCCTAGTTGCTTATGCCTAAACAGTTCCTCAGAGAGCGTTATAAATTATTCTTTGAATAAAGTATTTTTATGACTTTAGAGATATGCTTTGGTAATTAAGTTATGAAAAAATGAAAAGATTTCTGAGCTATCAGCAAAACTAGTAATTTTTACGGGTAAAATTTGGACTAAAAATACATGATTTGAAATTACTAATATTCCATCATAAATACAATAAGCAAATAAAATCCTGATAAAATTTGCCTATTACGTCTTTATACTCTTGCTAAAATGGCAAGTCTTGTCTAAATATGGTTTAGCAATGCCAAAGCCAAAAGATTTATAAGTAATCTAAAATCTGCCAATATAAAGTGCAATAATACCTGTGCCTGTGTCTCAACTGCCCTCTCAACCCACTGATAATAATAGTAGTGCCGCGACGGATGTCACACCAGTCGTGGCACTCAAAGAACTTGTGGCAAGGTTGCACCGGGAACAGAACAAAATTCAAGATTTGCTAAGTTCTTTAGGATTTGCCCTGAGAAGTTTCAATAATTTGAATCAGTTTTTGGAACTGATTCCGCTGATGGCAACAAGAGTGACAGATGCAGACGGTAGCGCCCTGTTTCTCTACAAACCTAATGGTCAAGTCAGGTTAGAACAGTTACATTGGCAAGATAGTGGCCAGCGCAAGAATATCCGCAAAGCGCTAGAAATAGCCAGTAGTCAAATCACGCTGTTGCCTAATACTGCCCCCCTAGCGAATGCCACAGGGATTTTGGATGACCAGATGCATCGCTATTTAGGACCAGATGTGCAAATCTTTGGTACGGCGATTCTGGTAAAGCATACAGAACGGGGATGGCTCTATGTCTTGAGCCGCGATCCAGAATATAGTTGGACAGAAACCAGGCAAAAGTTAGTTAGGTTAGTGGCAGACCAAACAGCAGTAGCGATCGAAAACGATGAACTAGCTGTAGAACTAAGAAAAAAAGAACGTCTAGACCAAGAACTAGAAATTGGCGCAGAAATCCAACGGCGACTTCTACCACGTCAATGCCCCACAATTCCCGGTGCAGTCCTGGCGGCACGCTGTAAACCTGCCAATCGCGTCGGCGGAGACTACTACGACTTTATTGCTACCAATCACAATAAGATTCAGCCCAAGATTAAAGGTGGCACGGAAACTAGTCGCTGGGGTTTGGTTATTGGAGATGTCATGGGCAAAGGTGTCCCCGCTGGGCTGATTATGACGATGATGCGGGGAATGCTACGGGGAGAAGTGCTACATGGTAATTCCCCAGCCGGAATTCTACAAAACTTAAATAGAGTGATGTATGCGGATTTGGAAAATTCCCATCGCTTTGTAACGCTATTTTACTCAGAATATAACCCTCACAGCCGAATTCTGTCTTATAGCAATGCAGCACACAATCCTCCCTTGTGGTGGCACGCAGCGACAAAAACTGTCACCCGTTTAGATACTTTGGGAATGTTAATCGGTTTGGATGCTAACAGCCAATATGAAGATGCCCAGGCACAGTTAGAGCCTGGGGATACAATTATCTACTATACAGATGGCTTGACTGATGCCGCTGCTGCTGGTGGCGATCGCTTCGATGAAGACAATTTTGTTACTGGCTTCAATACGGCTTGTAAATACTGCAATGGGCCAGAGGAGATTGTGGATTACCTCTTTGACCAAGTTCAGCAATTCATCGGTGCTGATAAACAAAACACTGATGATATGACACTAGTTGTTCTGCAAATCTTATAATCATTGGGCATTTATGCTCGGTCAAGTCATGAGTCAATGCTTGAGTTTATGGTGACAGAGGATTCACCACAGTGATTCCACTAAATTTAATTTTTTATTTATTTTTCTTTTAATTACCGTAGCGATCTCTCAAACGGTTGTACATCAACCTTTTTTGGGAACTTATTTGTATCTAACCTTTAGGATAATACATAAAAAATGATCGTTAGAATACTTTTCTGTTCAATTAAAAACTATATATTTTGCACATCTAGCACAGTAGGAAACGCCAAGGGGGAGAGCAGGTAAAAGGTAAAATGTACAAGGTAAAAAGTAAAAGGTAAATTTACTTCTTCATTTTTGCTTTCTTTCTATCCTTGTGACGCAAGCATTTGGTCTGCTCCCTTTTGGCGTTTTAATTTTTCTTTCTCCGCCGTAGCAAGTTCACAACAGCTACGACGGAGTTTTGCTTTCTTTGTTTCTTCGTCCTAGATTTGCTTTTTTAAACTTCCTTGATATTTAAGCTGAAAATCTTCAATTAATGATTTGTCAAAATATTTCTGAAAATATTTTAGATGAAGAATTTAGATTGCTATTCTTGCGCCCCAGCTTTTTGCAGACTCCGCACCACGTTCTTATAACCATTAAATTCTGCAATCATTAAAGCAGTATAACCGCCACGGTTTTTCAAATTCACATCTGCCCCAGCTTGGAGTAATAACTGCACAATTTCGCCATAACCTGCTGAAGCAGCCCATATTAATGATGTGGCCCTCGCTGAGTCTTGAAAATTCACATCTGCCCCCTTTGCTAGCAGCAAATGTACGATCTCTTTGTGTTTACGTTCAGTTGCCTTAATTAAAGCAGTTTTGCCATCATCCCCTGGAATGTTGACATCAGCACCATAGTCTAACAACACTTGCACTGTTTGGGTGTGTCCTTGCGATGCAGCCAAAGTCAAAGGAACTTCACCAAGATTTTTCCCATTTATATCTCCGCCAGAACGTAGTAGTGCCTCGACAATTTGGCTATGTCCCTGCAATGCTGCTACAAGCAGTGGTGTATCGCCTAGACGGTTCCTTATTTGGACATCTGCACCCCTGTTAAGCAATATTTGTGCGACATCAATGTAGCCTTCCACAACGGCGAGGTGTAAGGCAGTTTCACCATCTCGATCTTGAAGATTTATCTGGGCACCTCGATCTAGTAAAGCTGCTGCGATCGCACTGTGTCCAACCGCTGCTGCTGCCGATAGGGCAGTTCCACCATCAGCGTTTTTCACATTCACATCAGCCCCTGCTGCTAGCAGTGCTTCCACAATCTCCAGATGTCCCAAGTCTGCCGCGAACATTAAAAGAGTCTCACCCTCTTGATCGTGGATATTGACATCCGCACCAGTTTGGAGAATAGCTTGTAAAACTTCTATTTTTCCCTGCTTAATAGCAAGTTTCAACGCCGTATCATCATCTTTATCAGCAATATTAACTTGGGCATCAGCAGCCAATAAAACTCGCACTACATCAATGTGACCTTTGAGTACTGCTGCCATTAAAGCTGTACTGCCATCTTCATTAGTGGCATTGACATCCGCACCTTTAGATAGTAAAAGTTGCACAATGTCAAGCTGTTTGGCACTAGCTGCCAACATCAAAGCCGTCAAACCATAAATTTTTCTGGGCAAGTTGATATTTGCCCCAGCATCCAGCAGCGATCGCACAATTTCGGTGTAGCCTAAATTAGCAGCAAACATTAAGGCCGTGGTACCTTGGTGATCGCACGCATCCACCCTTGCACCAGCAGCTAGTAGCGCACATAGCCCATTGATATCACCGCTTTTAGCAGCTTTGAGCAGCAAAGTATCGTTGTTTTCAGTCATGAATGAGATCCCACACAGGGTGTTTTGTTCGTCTACCCTCAAAATTTAGTCTGAGATTGTTTATCCACTTTGGCAAGAGGGCGAAGCAAAATAGTCGGGGGAGATGGGGGAGTCTCTTTTAATTTGTGCAACTTTAAGCACAGAAAATAGAGTTATGCTAATTTTTATGAAGATTTAATTATTAGGCGAGAACACGATGAGTCTGGAACTTTCTACGTCGGTGAAATATTGGCTGAACTTCTTCCATCCGGTGCTCATGTGGGCGCTATTAGTACTCTCAATTTATGCTGCCTATTTAGGACTGCAATTGCAGCGTACCAGAAATGCTCAGGGGGAAGAAAAAAAAGAATTGATTAAAGGTAGATATAACGTCAGACACTACCAAATCGGGTCTATACTCCTAGCTTTGATGGTGGCAGGTACGATCGGTGGGATGGCCGTCACTTATATCAATAATGGTAAGTTATTTGTGCAGCCTCACCTGTTAGCAGGATTGGGTATGACAAGTCTAATAGCATTTTCTGCTGCTTTATCCCCTTATATGCAGAAAGGGGCAAATTGGGCGCGTGCAACCCACATTTTAATAAATTTCACGCTTTTGGGACTTTTTGCTTGGCAGGCTGTTACTGGGGTGCAAATTGTCCAAAGAATTCTCACTAAAGCATAGTCTGTAAGTTATTGTCAGTTAACAGGCTGATAACTGTTAACTGACTATTGACTCAACGCTTTTGCTTAAAATTAGCAGGAAATGGTATTTCTAAAGATTTATGAAAATCTTCCTGAACTTTGCGAGTTAAGCGGCGGGAGACTTGGCGGACAATTTGATTAAGTAAGCGATCGCCTGTAGATTGAATTATAGACTTGGGTAATCGCTGAATAAATCGGGGAAAGTGAAGATAAACTATCAAATCCAATTCCCATTCAACTTTTGTAACTTCGCCAATAGTACTGCAAGCATCGTTACCAATTAACTGTAGAGATGCCCGATAATCTACGTCATAACCGGGCGGCTGGTAGTCAGGAATGGGGATTGTACGGATGCGGTAAATACCCTCCTCTGGAGGCAACAATTCCAAACCTATTTTTGGTTCTACTTCATAACCGAAAGAACCAAAACGACCAATTGTTAAAGCATAGCCATTTTCCCCAAGTGATTGTACCTTCATGGGTTCAGCACAGCGCGAAAACCATGAGGAGTGAGAATTGAGATACTCAGCAACCTTCTCTACTGGGGCACCCATTTCCATACAATCTTGATAACGACCGTAAAATTTTGTGAGCGTCGCTACATTTGGTTCTGTTAATGTGTCCTCGGCTTCTTGGCTGGACGCTACAGGTAAAACTGCTTCTGTTATTTCCCAGGATTTATATTCGCCTTTTCTTGAAAGCATAAATGCATTACTGTATATTTTGGCGTTGGTCTATATTAATGATTCCCCATATACCTGGGTCATTTCGCATTCAGATCCCATTTTGACCGAAACCTCATTAATCTGCGAGCGACTCCATAGAATTACTAAAATAAAGAACTAAACAGGCACACAATAGTTTCCCAGGATAGCATTTATTATGAAAGCATTTGTAGCAGGGGCAACAGGTGAAACAGGTCGCCGAATTGTACAAGAATTGATAGCGCGGAATATTCCCGTCCGAGCTTTGGTGCGGGATATAGAGAAAGCTAGAGCTATTCTGTCTCCTGAAGCTGAATTAGTAGTAGGTGACGTATTGCAACCAGAAAGTTTAACTACTGCGTTGGGAGATAGCACAATTCTGTTGGTTGCGACTGGGGCAAAACCTAGCTTTGACCCCACTGGCCCCTATAAAGTGGATTTTGAAGGGACTAAAAATTTAGTAGATGCTGCTAAGGCAAAGGGAATTGAACATCTGATCTTAGTTTCTTCTTTGTGTACTTCCCAACTTTTCCATCCGCTAAACTTGTTTTGGCTAATTTTGTTGTGGAAAAAACAAGCTGAAGAGTATATTCAGAAAAGCGGTCTTACTTATACAATTGTCCGGCCTGGTGGGTTGAAGAATGAAGACAACTCCGACGGCATAGTGATGCAGAGTGCAGATACACTGTTTGATGGTAGTATCCCCAGGCAGAAAGTCGCCCAAGTTGCTGTTGAAGCGCTTTTTGAAGCAGATGCACGCAATAAAATTGTCGAAATTATTGCCAAACCTGAAGCAGCCTCAAAAAGCTTTAAGGAGCTATTTCAGCAGTGCTGATATTCCACAGGATTTTATTGCTTCTGCCTCTTAGTCTCATCCCCAAGATCATCGGCTCACATCTTTGATGGAAAAGTAATGCCTACGCACTTTTTCAATTAGCTTGCATTATCTAAATTGACCGACCTTTGATGCCACTCCCTAAAGCGATCGCTCTATTTTCCCTGCAAGGGCTTGTTCCCAAATTGGTAGATCCTCCGGTCGGTCAACATCAGCTAAGGGCAACAAGTCCACGTATGACAAACTAAGTTTCTGGGCAATATCCACGGTTTTCTGGAATACGTGAGCAGTTCCCCACTCGATGTTAACGAATAGCTCCGGGATGGGTTGGCGCAAACCAATTAAGTAATATCCACCATCGATCGCAGGTCCAAGTACGAGGTCAAAGGCGTGTAACTTCTCAAAGGCTGTTGCTAAAATCTGGGCATTGACTCCAGGACAATCTGTACCAATGATAATTACTTTTTCTGCACCAGATTGAAAAGCATCAAAAAGCGATCGCGCCATCCGCAAACCTAGATCCCCTTCACCTTGACACTGGTAAACCAAATCCAACCCCAGCCAGTCTTGCATAAGTTGCGAATCGCCACCTGCAAAACGCACTTCCACAGATATGTCAATGGCTTTTTGCAATTCTTGAACCTGAAATATTGTATGCTCAGTCATTTCCCGTTGAAGATTGGCAGCACCAACATTTCCTAAAGCAGGTATCAATCGGGTTTTTGTCCTACCTGATTCTGGATAACGGGTGAAAATAATCAGGTGCTGTTTTAGGCTTGCTGGTAAGTTCAGCACAAAATACCTTGTTTAACAACTAAAAATATCTTAATAGCAATACTTGTCGTTTTCGTTAGCTCTAGCGCGATCTTTTCCCGTTCGCATAGCCCCCAAAATTGTAGAAACATAGACACAACGTCTAGCTTTACCACCATTCAAGCTGTAGAAGGTTATCTGTCCTAATCCGCCTACAGTACACTGATTTCCAATTTCAGAGATAGGACAACCGTGATAGTTAAATAAAACTCGCCACATTTGCTGTGAAGTATGTTTTTGTAAAGTTGTCTCCTTTTTTCCTTTATTGTTTTCTTCTTCATCTATGCGAATGTTCGGCTCAAGGTTATGCCATAGGTTGCCATTGTTTTTAACAGCATCAGGAATGAATTGTCCTGCTTCTGGCTGATGAACTGCCCATTGCACGACACCATTTTGTATGCGAAAACTGGCTTGCCTAGTCAATTTATCTTTGGTGGCTTGGCTTTGTGCTTGGCGCATAGCATAATAAACCTCATTTTGGCTTTTGTTGAGACGGCGAGTCTCCACAAAAGCCAGCCAATTGGATATTCCGATCGTAGCTAATATACCAATTAATACAATAACTAGTAACATCTCTGGTAAGGTAAAACCACTGTTAGAATGATTATTCCTCAAGAGATTTTTTGCATAAACTAAAGACGGTAGATGCACCAGACTATACATTTTTTATTCTGATAGTTTTTCAGCTACGTCGCTGTTAAACAATGTTTCATTTTTTTAGCTTTTAACTTCGCGTTGGTTAATAATATTGTCGAATAGCGTAGGCATTAAAAGGATTATGAAAATTTTTAATAATAATTTTAAAGTGAAATTTATACGCTGAAGCCTTGAAGAATTATTCAGAACATAATTCCATAAAAATTTAGCCGCAGTTAAAGCTTTTTGTCGATTAAACGGCTTTTGTAGCGCTTTGCATGTCAGATATTTATATAAATTTGTCAGACTTAGATTCCAAGTATTCTTAAGTGCTAAAGGTCTTTCCTTATATGCTCTTTCAAGCACCTGCAAACAAGCTTTTTCTTGCCTTACAAGATTAGAAGAAACTGAATTAGCACTTATTCTGTACAATATTTGTACAGATGGTACGCATACAAAATCAAACTGGCAAGCTAATCGCAACCACATATCCCAATCTTGAGCAGCACTTAGAGATTCATCAAATCCACCCAATTTGATTAAAGCTTCTCTACGAATCAAAGGATTGGAGCCATTCTCTAAAAAGTTTGCCAACAATAACTTTTCATAAACGTCTCCATTGGCTGTAACGTGTGTACCAGAGAGTACTATTTCACCATTTTCATTAATATAATCAGTCCAACTGTAAGCAACTGTCGCAGTAGCATTTTCTTGCAGAGCCTTTAATTGAGACTGAAGCTTATCAGGTGTCCAAAGATCATCCGCATCTAAGAAACTCACAAATTCTCCAACTGCAAGCTGTAGACCTCGGTTACGACTAACATTTCCGCCAGCATTGGTATAGGAAAATATTTTTATTCGGGGATCTTTAATTTGTTTAACAACATCTAAAGTTGAGTCTTCTGAACCATCATTAATTACAATTAATTCTAGGTCACTCAAAGTTTGATTTAGAACAGATTGAATTGTATGATGAATAGTATTTTCACTATTATAAGCGGGGATAATTACAGAAGTTTTCGGCAAATCTTGACTGTAGTTAATCATTTTATAGGGCTAATTTATTTTTTAATCCTTTGCGCAAATTAGATTTTAAGTAGTAAAAAGGACTTATCATACTAGCCAAGTAAAATTCCATTTCAAAAAGTGCAATTAAATTACTTTTCAATTTCCCTCTATAATGAATACGATGATGTAATACTCGGCGTAAATTACCTAAAATAGTTTTCATAAACACTATTGGTTTTTGCCAATTTTTAGTATTTATCAAGCTTAACTGGAAAATACACAAGCCACAACCGCGTGCCAGAGTTAAGAGATAATCTCTTTCAAGTCGCCAATGTGGTATCTGATGATAAGTGTGCATGGTAGGGTTATACCAAATTTGCCAGCCTGCATAATGTATGTAAAGCAATGGTTCATAGTCATCACCCTGTACCAAAATACCAGGCAGCTTCCCACTTAAATTAGGCCGCTGTGGTACATTTTCACACCATACCTGTTTCCGAACAACAAGCGCTGCACCAGGAGGAAGTCTTAAATTATCTGCGTCAAATAAATATGGATTTGAACCATGTTCTCTGATAGCTAAAAAAGCTTGAATTCTTTCAAAATTTTCTGGTGGGTTTACTTCAAAATCACCATGAATCTGTCCACTCCAAGCACCTGCTTGAGGATGCTCTAATCCAAAAGTATATGCTTCTGATAACCAATCAGGAGCAGGTAAATTATCATCATCTAAAAATGCAATTAGCTGCCCCTTAGCTTCACGTACTGCTCGCAATCTAGCAAAAGCTGCTCCTTGTTCGGGTTCTAAAAAATATCTTAAATGACAGTTTCCATTATACATTTTTTGGTAATTCTGGATAATTTCAAATGTATTATCAGAACTATTATTATCCACAACAATAATTTCCCAGCTAAGGTGTTCTACTGCTGTCTGGGTTAATAGCTTATCCAAAATTTTAGGTAAACGGATTGCTCCATTGTATGCAGGAATGGCTACGCTAATATCTAAATTTTCAGATGTTAATTCAGTCATACATAATGCCTAATATTTTAATAATTTATTTTTTGAAGTATCCATTTTTCCAAAGATAAAATGGACTAATAAAACTACTTAAAAAAAGTTCCATCTCGCAAGCAGCGACTAAATCATCTTTTACATTAGTTCGATATTTTAGTAAGTGTAATGTGATTTTACGTAAGTCATTTATCATATAAGATAAAAGAGCAAATGGTCTATATATTTGTTTTATATTTACCATTCTAGTTACACAACGGCTAAGTCCAATTCCTCTAAAAAATGGAATCAAATAATCTTTTTGCAAACGCGATTTTGGTATTTTGTGTGATATCTCCATTTCTGGGTTATACCAGATTTCCCATCCTGATTTTTGAATATAAGACAACATTTCTAAATCTTCACTAGTGAGCATATTGCCTTTAACTCTACCAGTTAAAATAGACTTATCGGGTACACTTTCTAACCATGCTTGTTTACGAACAACAAGTCCGGCAGAAGGGGGTAGTAGTTTTTTAGATGCTTCATATAATAGTGGTAGATTCCCCCGCTCTGTAATTGCTAAAAATGGAGCAATTCGCTTAAAGTTTTCCGGTGGTGCTACTTCCCAGTCTGGGTGAATTTGGCTGCCATAAGCTCCTGCTTTGGGATATTTTTCACCAAAAGCATAAGCTGCTGCCACCCAATTTGATACTGGGTAGTTGTCATCATCTAGAAAACCTATGAGTCTACCTTTAGCTTCTGCAACTGCCCTTTTTCGAGCATAAGCTGCGCCTTGTTTTGGTTCAAAACAATACTTTAAAGGGTTAGGACATTGCCAATCTTTTTGATAGGCTTGAACAACTTTAGCTGTATTATCAGTGCTGTTATTATCTACAACTATAATTTCCCAAGATAAATTTTCGGTGTGAAGTTGGTTGTGTAGTCGTTCTAGTAGTTCAGGCAAACGACTTTCACCGTTATAAGTTGGGATAGCTACAGTAAAGTCAAGGTTATCAGTCATTATTCCGAAAAGTATATTTTGATGATGACGCTTTTTATTATGTTCAGGCAATGGCTAATTTATCAATGGCTCTTAAATAAACTATCAAACATTAAAACTGCACATGATGTTTCAATTTTGCTATCAACGTGCAGTTTTATGTTCAGCAATATTACGTATTTTTAAACAAATATTGGTATTTAAATTACTTAACTGCATTTATCATCTTTTGCTGCCAGCATTGAGCCTAAGAGAGTTTTTACAATGACACATCGCTTTACACTACTAGGCAATGTAGGATTTGCAGAACTTGGTACAGCTACCACTATTTTTAACCCAGGTGGCTCTGTACCTGCTGGCACTGTTCCAAAGTTATTTGGCAGAGTTAGAACTCCCATATAGTCAAAAGTAATTTTTGCTGATGTACTTAAAGGATAGGATACAGGAGAATTAATAGTAGTATTAGCAATGTTTTCCCCACTAAGATTTCCGCCCAACAAAAATTTATCAGAATTGGCTCCCACATCGGCCGCTAAGGGTTTCCATGTCCATGTGCCGATTGCAGCATCGGCACGATAAATAGCAACCTCTATATTTTGGGTTGTGCTATTTCTCTGAAAACTGACACTGTAGTTAAGTTTTTTGGTTTTAGCTTCGCGTTGTGCTTCTTGCAGTGCGGCGAAAACGGCGTCGTTAACCTTATTTATCCGTTGCCGATTTACAAAGGCAGCCCAACCAGGAGCTGCGATCGCTGCTAAAATTCCTACTAGCAGCAGTACTACTATTAACTCTATAAGACTAAATCCAGCATCTTGTTGATTGTAGCCATTAGTAGAGGGTCTATTTGCTAAATATTGCTGCTTTAGCTTTGTTTTTCGGCTGTGCAACTGGAAAGAATCTAAGAGTTTTAAACTAAGAATATTCGGCATACTATCCTGCTTTTATTAATATTTATCAAAGATAGAAGCTATTTTGTAAAAATGAAGCTGCTTCCTTGAACCTTAATGTTTGCACTTGGAAAATAACTAGATTTACTCTGGGCGTAACGTACTTTAGTTTCATCATTTTGTATTAGGCGAGCTTGTGCATTACCTCTCAAATAAACTTCCGCAGCACTTCTATTATCTGTGCTAACTGAATTTATACAAGCATAGAATCCTGTTCTAACACTAGTTACTGCTACTGGAACTTGACTAAAGTTAGTAGAGCATGTTACTGCTGGTGCTCCCTGTGCTATTGTTGTTTGATCTATAAAATCAACCAACACCACGGGAACTTGATCGTAAGCCCCCCCTCCTGCCCAACTATTCATTTTTGCTTGTAACGTTATGCCCTTTTGTGACAAGTCAAATGGTTTAAAACCTTTATCTGGACATGGGAGATATTTGTCGGTTGCAGTAAATCCAGAGCAAGTCACTGTAGCAGCAGTATTTGGAACGCCATCTTTAATTTCCCATCTAGCGATGCGTGCAGCGTTAGACCAAGTAGTGCTAGTGTCTTTAATTAAATAGTAGGCAACTAATGAGTAAACAAAAGTATCATCTTTTTGAGTGCCTGTAATTGTAATTGCTTGATTAACTAATTCTCGTTTCCAAAAAACAAGCACAGGAACTTTATCTGTTCCGTTAGGTAGTTGATTCCCAGTTGTACTTGCATTTGGGCAAGTGTTATTGGTACTAGCATCAACAGTACCGCTTAGACAAGCAATTCCAGTAGCATCATATATATATATTGCTTGTTGGAGATCGCGAGTAATATAATCTAGTGCAGCTTTAATTTCTTGTTCAGAGTTCGCTTTGGCTTGTTCCTGACCATCAGTGTTTAAAATACTGATCATAAAACTTAGTAACGGCGTAATTACTAAAAATGCAATGAGCATAGCCACCAATAATTCAATCAGGGTAAAACCACTATTTTTATTTTGCTTATCAGAGGGTTTTAGCTGAGTACTTAACAGCCACCTCAATATATTCATTTTGCTACAGGTTCTCCTTAATGACCGATACTGAGTCATGAAATTATTTATGTTTAACGGGTTAATTATGGTTGACAACCACCAAGGCGATCGCACAAAGCGCTATACGAACTTTGACCCCTGACAATTTCAGTTGTCATTTCTACTAATGGTGCTTTGCGATCGCCTAGTCCCCCAGTGAATGTTGCTGCTGTTTTTCCACTGCTACCCGCAGTTAAGGTACCAAATTCAGCATCTGAACGATATACCCGAACTCCCAAACGATAGCCTTGACCTTTATCAGCGTCGCTATCTGTGACAGCAACGCGAATAGCCTGAATGTAAAATAGATCGCTAGTACAGTTGGGATTAGCAAGGCTACCATTTTTGTTAAAGCAATACAAACCAGTGCTAGCAGTAGGAGCTGACGTACTACTCAATAAATAGTCACTGCTTGAACTGGATACATTTCTACTTGTGCTAGCAGTCAGTGTAACGGTGATTGTCGGATCTGAGATTGTTTTGGACTTGATAGCATCAATAAAGGCTTTAGCTGCTCCTGTTGCCAATTCCACCCGTTTAGCTTGTACACGGGTTGCAGTTGACATGACTAGGACAGGTGCGATCGCTACTAGCAAAATGGCAACCACAAGGATCGCCACAAGCGACTCAATGATCGTAAAACCAGACTCGTTAGACTGGGCAGATAATTCTTTTAGTTGGCGTGGGTTCATACTCAATTTTTTAATAAGCCTATGTTTTAAAGTAATTTGCGATCGGGTGTAATACACTCGTAACCTCTCTTTAAACCTCTTCCCTACAAAGAGAAGAGGCTTTGAATTTTACCCCTTCCTGTCAGTGAAGGAGGTTAGAGGATTAGGTCTGTTAACGCGATCTATTCACCTAAAAAGTGCTATAAAAACTCTCATTCAGACTACTTTAGGATGGTTGGAGTTGGCAGTTAGTAGGACGTTCAGTTGCAGGTAGCGCAAATTTGAAACCGCTGCCAAAGTAACTAGTGTCCGCAGTATCAAACCCATCCGCTGCTTGAGTTTGGACAGAACACAACAAAGTTTTCACCCAAAGGTCATCCCGGCCTACTTCTCTGAAGTATTCATTCGGAGGATCTGTTGCTGGAGTTACAAAGCGCTGGGCAAACAAGTCGGGGTTTTGTGCCAATAACGCCACATCAAAACCCCAGTTACGGTTAGGAGGCATATAATAAGGCGCTTCCCCAGCACCATTAGTAGTGAAAGTACTATCTGATGTGTAACCAGGTCTTGTAGAAAAGAGAGTTCTGAAAAATATACTGTCAATATTGGCAGTAGAGGAAAGAGCGCTAGGGGTAGAAGAGGTTGCAGCAACAGTTGTTGATCCTGGTCTGACGAGAACTTGGAATGGTGCGCTAGCATAGATACTGCGTTTGAATTGGATGAATGAACCGTTGATATTGGCATTAATCCCATTCCAGTTTTCTAAGAAGCGCACAAAGTTATGCAAACCCCCGTTAATTTCGTAGGTAGTTGGAGTTGAACCCCCGCTAATTGAATTCACACGAGCAGGAGTGTCACCAGAAGCAATTACTAGATTAAAAGTTGTTTCACTTGCCTGAGACAACCATCTAGTATTTTTAACAAAACTAGACGATGATGCTATAGCGGTGTAAGTCTTTTCAGTATCGTCAGGATCTGTGGTTGTTACCTGTAATTGCAATACAGGCTCTAATAGTGGTTGAAAAGATCCATCTCTTGTGAATGTTGTCGTGCTTCCAGGAAAATCCCTAAACGTAGAAAGCAAAGAAGCTGGTACTTGGGGATACCTGTAAAATAGACGAATGTTATTTTTGTAGATTATATCGCTGCCGCTGAATCCTGGTGGCTTAGTAGTATTAATATCTTTCGTGGTTGCAAACCAGAGAGCATTATTTGCTGGTTCGGGTAGGCTGCCATCATTAAATTGAGCTACTACTTTAACTCCTCCTACTGTTGTTATGCCTAATGCAACGGGAGTATAGCCAGTTTGACTGATATTTGCACTAGTTATGACAGCACCACCGCTAGTAAGCAACTTACCATTAATATCTCGTTTGAACGCAACCCGGCGGGCAAATCTTCTAAAATCAACGTTTGCTGATTGGGCAGTTGTACCAGCTAAGAGTTTGGTAAGCTGTGCATTTGCTGGAAGATTATGAGATTTTATTGATCTATCGCCATCGTAACCAATATACCAATCAGTTTCTGTACATTCTGAAACTGGTATTTTGAAGCACATTTCCATTACATACTCTGGGAAACTCCCTCGTCGTTGAATGGGCGTGACGAAATTGTTCAAATAAGAACTGTTAAAGTTTACTGAGTCAGTAGCAGTGGGAGTCCCTTTGTAGTACGTATCATCATTAGATGAAGTGAAGAAGTTAGATGAAGTAACAAAGTTGTTATTCCAAAAGCCTGCCTTCAATCGATTCAATACGGTGTCAGCATCACTCACTTGGTGGTTATTTCGCAAGTCGTAATCACCCTCATTGCGGAAACCTTCGCGGAAGTTACTAGACAGCAAGGTGACAGCATCGGCAATTACTGATGCTGGTCGCCAAGTTTCGCCTGTTGTGCAATTAGGTAGTCTAGAGTCATTAGGCCGACAAGCAAAGTTAGGATCGCGATTTGTCGCAGTACGAGTATAAAATTTAGTATCGTAGTTACTAGCACTAGGATCTAAAAGATCCCCACCTAGAAATTCTTGTTTAGCGTGCAGATTAAAATTGCCTTTAACATACGCTGGTAGCTCAGTTGCTAAAATCAAGCCTTTTTCTTCCGGTCTGTAATCAGTCAGACGACTCAAGTTACTGCCATTAATCAACATAATGGCGTTGGGTCGGCGTTCAGGATCGAGCTTGTAGTCACTGGCGCTGACATTATCACTTGTTGAGTCACTGCGATCTTTTTGAGCATCATCACGAGATGCATAAATAATGCCGCTATTGGGCAATAGATATTCCTTGTCCGCTGCAACGCCGATTGCTTGTGTGCGAAGCAGACTTAAATCTATGGTAGTGGCACGAATTTCTAATGGCTGACGCTGTTCAACTTCCAGATTGTATTTTCCAGTTAATGCAGCACCTTTATCTATAGCCTTAATTTGTCGGGCATCAAGAAATGCAGTTTCTTTGATTGCGCCATCAGGAACGTAGGTAGTACTCCTAGTCAAAGTGCCATCAGCAATTTTGATTGCACAGATGGTAGAATCAATTGCTGATTGCTCAGAGAGAGTAAGTTTGCTAGTTGTTGCTTTGGCCAGTGCTTGCCGCAGTAATGGATTGACAAGACGACCATTGGGAAATACCAAGTTAGCTTGATGTTTCAAGCGATCTAGCAAAGTTACGCTAGTGTTAGTAACATCATCATCGTTAGTCACAGCTGCAAAAAAACCATTGCCATCTACTGCCTGTCCTCTAGTTATACCAGCGGCTGTAGTCGCGGGAGCAGCGTAAACAATCCCATTGTTAGATGCAGCTACTGTTGTCAAATCACTTGCATTGTAAGTGTTTGTAGTTGCTGTTGCCTGATTGGTAGGGTTATAGTAACTACTTACACAAGCCATAGGTGTCTGATAATCGTCTGGTGTAGCCGCCAGAGGATTGTAGGAATCAAAATTGTAGTGATACACTACCGTGGCACGCATTACCAAATCACCACGTTTTTGTTTACTCGCATCAAGAGGATCGGTTGGATCGGGTACAAGCATAGGCATACTATCAGGCCAGACTACTGTGCCAGCACTTTCGTTGACTACCGACACTGGTGTGCTTGGATCATCAGGTGGTGTAGGACGAGTAGGTAGCCCAGAACCTGTCGGTCTATATACTCCAGCGCCTGTAATCACCCTCAGCCCACCGACCACATCAAGGATATTAGTTCGGGGTGAAGCGGCTGAAATCTCCCAAAAACCATCACGTCCTGTTACCCCTAAATCTGATAACTGTCTAACGCGAGTGCTACGAGTACGATCTTTGGTAGTGCTACCTGTCCACTTCACCGCAGGGGAGATGGCTTGAGGATCATTCTCTCCTACAAAGTCTCCTTTTGTGCTATCCCATATAAGTTCAGGCAGGTTGTTGCCTAATACGATGCGATCGCCTAACTGTGTTTCTATTACGGGAGTATTATCTACAACGTCTGGATCTCTAGTAGGTAGTTGCGCTGTATTGAGTGTTAGTGTTGTATTAGCATCTGTTGGATAAATCCAAGCGTCCATTGGACGTAGCGTATTAACAGAACCTTTCATAAAAGTTGCTGCATCTGCTGTGGTGTAATCGACACCAGCAGATTTTTCAATAGCAGAAGTACCATAAGGAACTTCTCTAAATGGTACACGCCTAGTACGCTTACGAAACCAGTTTTCTAATTCTTCCTTACGTACTTTAGTCGCATCTAAACTTGGATCGTTTAGAGTCCGGTTGGTTATATTAGTTTTGATTTCTTGGGGATCAGTAGTAGCAGCATTGTTAAGTTGTGCCTTCACTAATAAGTCTATGCGTTGAGCATAGGCCTGAGTGTTATAGGCAATGTCATTTGAGTTATTTGAGGTGGTTTTATTAGTATCTGCTAAAGATTTAGTTGTATCAGGTGCGTTATTTTCTCGAAATAAATCTATGCGTGTTCCACCTAGATTAGTTGTACTGATTGGACCACTAGTTGCAATATTACCGCCAACAACTATCTTGCCATTTTCTCGTTCGTAATAACATGAATACCTACTACTGACCTGATAGAAGGTTATATCTTCACTAGTTTCACCAGTAAATAAGTTACTGTTAGTAAAAATACGTCCATTGAGACGGAATCTAGGTCCTGGTGTAATATCTAAGTCATCCTCATAGACAACAGCATTATTAGTAATAGAAACTTGACTACGATCTTGTTGCATTTCTAATGCAGAAAAGCCCTTATTACCTCGATACTTCTCATATTTAGTTGTATCAAGAGAAGTAGCTTGAGCAATATCACTAATGGGAACCGTTACTGCATAAACGAAAAAGCTTTTTTTCAATTCGCCAGTTGGTAGCTTATACCAACCCGAACTACCTACTAAGCTAGCACTAGTATCACCAGCTACGTCACAAGCTCCACCTGCCTTAGCTGGTAGCATAGGAGGGGTTCTAGCATCTAGTGGGCTTCTATTTCTGGTTTGGGTTGTACCAGTTTGGGGGGGAGTACGGAAGTAGATACCATAGAGAATAAAGCTATCAAATTTACCGTTATTATCTGTATCGGCAGGAAATTTCCAGGCTGTTTGTATGTTTTCTTGATTTTCTAAAGCCATACTACTAGCTGCTTCAATCATCGGAGTTGAAGTACTTCCATTAAGGTTATAAGCCAGGGTTATAGGAGTTTCATCACCAAATGTATAGACAGAAAGTTTATTAACTAAGGTATTGTATAGGGTTAGATTTGATGGTACAGAACGTGGTAAAGTCGGGTCGGCAAACAGTGCACTTATTTTGGCTTTAGCCCTGTCTAGCGCAGGGGTAGCGGCTTGCATTGTCGCTTCATTTACGCGGACGTTACTAGCATTTTTAGAACGCTCAAAAGACCTAAATAAAATTGCAGTTGTTAACAGTACGACTACCAAAACTACCATCGCTACTGTTGGCAACACAAAGCCAGAGTTAACCGAACCGCGTCTTCTTTGAGTACCAGAGATAGTTCGCAAAAGCCAAATAATTTGCCTATTAATTGCAGATAAAAGCTGCTTGCTAATTTGTCTGAAGGTTTTTTGAATTACCTTGAATAGCTGACGTTTTCGAGACATATCTGCTTCCTGATCAAGTGGATTATAGCGAATTCTCTATTTTTTCAAAGTTTTCACTCATGCCTATCAAGTATTTTTACAGGCATTAGATGAGACGATATTTATATAACTACTCTATTTGGCTTGAGTAACTTCCAAATAAAGTAGTTATAAAAAAAGATAATTTATTAAAGTTATATCATTTATGAATTGTTCATTTTATCCGGTAAATACTGATTTTTTCAGAATTATTTAGTTCGAGTCTGATAAATAATAAGAGCATTACCTCACAGTAGATTTGCGTAAATGTGTTTTATTTGAAGACAAATTTATGAAGATGTTATTAGCAGAGTAGACTTATAATACCCATCTGTTAAAGGAAAAATATCAGTTAGGTGCAAAATAATCAGATGTGCAGCTTAGATTCCCGACTTCTTTAATTAAGAAGTCGGGAATCTTGTTGTTCACATTGCTTTGATGAATTACTAATTACTCATACCAATTCTGTATGAAGATGCGCCAAACTATATGAGGAACGAACCGCAAAGGGCGCATACTCCTACGGAGAAGCAAGCTACGCGCAGCGTCTCGTAAGAGTTGGACACAAAGAAGAAAGAAAATTTGGCGCAGCCTCACAAAGAAATGGTATCACTAGTAAGCTAATCAGCATTCAAGTTGCATAATCAGGGCGGGCAAGATGCCATTGGTGTCAAGTTAAGAAAAATAGAAACTTGTCAAGTGGGTAAAGCTCAGTAGTTAAACTCAACGTAAGGGTGTTGAGAATAGCCATGAGTAAGCCACGGAAAAAACAAGGAAATCCAGACTTTCGACATCAGGTAACTTGCCCAGCCCCAACAAGTCAAGAGATAGAATCACGGTTGGTAGAACTGCTAACTCCAGGGACATTTGCCAATCTCAAAGGGGTAAAAGACTTTGAGCGTAGTTTGCGCTCACGCATACTAACTCTACCAGTGATGGCAGCGATAGTACTGAGTTTAGTGTACCGACAAATACATTCTTTAACAGATGTGCTGCGCTGCCTAGAAGTGGAAGGATTATTGTGGGCAGAAGCAATGTCAGTGAGTCGGCAAGCGTTATCTCAACGCCTAGAGAGCTTACCTGCTTGTTTATCAAGCTGTTTGAACAAGTTGTAGAGCGTCTAGCAGCCAAGAAAAATCCAACCGAAATTTCACCAATGTGGGCATCTGTGGCATCATCGTTCGGTGCAGTCTGGATTGCAGATGCATCGACATTAGAAGCAGTCAAAAAACATTTGGGGCAACTTCAAGAAAAAACAGGTGCAGTATTGGGAGGGAAGATGTTGATGGTAGTGGAAGCATTTAGCCATCGCCCAGTTGCAGCATTTTTCGATGCCGATGCCAAACACAATGAAACCAAGTGGTGGCAAGAACTACAAATGCGCTTACCAGTGGGTGGTTTACTGATAACAGATATGGGCTTCTACGGGTTTGAGTGGTTTGATACCCTGACTGAGCAAGGGAAATATGTCTTAACTAGACAGAAAGCCAAGGTACGCTATCAAGTAGTGCGTGTACTTTCGAGTAGTTCTCACTATAAATATCAAACCGGACAATATAATTAGGCGGCAACAAGACGATAAGCTTGTGCTGATTGACTTTGGTGCTGTTAAACAAGTCCAAACTCAACTGCTCACAATTGCAGGGCACACGGGGGCTACTATTATTATTGGTACTCCTGGATATATGTCTACAGAGCAGGGACAAGGTAAGCCCCGCCCCAATAGTGATATTTATTCTTTAGGCATTATTGGTATACAATCGCTGACAGGGTTACATCCGATAAACTTTGAGGAAGACCCAAATACAGGAGAAATTTCTTGGCAGCATCAAGCTAACGTCAGTTCTGAGTTGGCATCTGTGCTATCTAAGATGGTGCTACATCACTTTAAACAGCGCTATCAGTCTGCGGCTGAAGTTTTACAGGTGCTTAAGAATCTCGATACTAGAGGAGAAGCGCAATGACTTCAGTTACCATCTTTGACACCCAAAGAGCAAGAATATTATCGTCAAGATTACCAGGTAGAAGCGCAATCACTTCAACTACCAGATTTTACACAACCGCCTCAAGCTTCGCTTTCTCAACAAAACTCAATTGGGTATCCAACTGCTTCTATTCTGTCTGGGGAAAATTACAACCGCTTAGAAACAATTCTTTTAGAATTTGTCGGCCCCATCGCCTCAAGATTGCTACGACAAGTTGCCGCATCAGTGTCCAATTTGGAAGAATTAATTAGTCAATTAGCCTTTCATCTTCGAGAAAATCAACAAATTGATTTCAAGAATAAAACAACATTTCTACTAGAGAAAACTACTCTATTACAAGAACTTACTGTAAAATCCAACCAATCTGATATTAACTCAAATAATTTAGCAAACCAAGAATCTAAAGTCATCAGTGAAAAATTTATGGAAGAGTGCGAACGTGAGTTGGCTGATTTAATTGGCCCAATAGCTAAGTTTCTAGTTCAAAAAGCTAGAAAATCTTCTGGACAAATCTCTCGTGCAGAATTTGTGAAAATTTTCAAAGACCTCTTTAGAGGAAAAAGTTGGTATTACTTCAGGCGTGAATGTTGGGTTAGTATCTAATCTAGGTTCTAATAGAGGAGCAATACGATTTTGTGTATAATATCTAACTGCATTCACCATTTGGATGAGAGTCTCCGCTTGAGAACTTACTTCATTTTGCGCCCTCCCTTGAAGTACACTGGATAAGGCAACGCCACTTCCCAAAATACTGATGATGAAAACTAATATTAAAAGCAAGTTAAATTTAGCACCTATTTTTAAGTTTTTTAACGTAATGTTGTTTAACATAACCTAAGCAAGGAAGGTGATCTGTGAGTTCGTCTAATATTTATTTATACCTGTTATAAAGCATCTCAGCAGGTTCTAAATAAATATTAATTTTTGACTGCAATATAACCCCTTTAGGCAGTAGTCAAGTTTATCTAAATTAGTCCTGAAAGCCAAATTATTTTCTTAACTATAATTAGTGATGTTTGTGCGATTTCCCCGTCGTTTATTTCTGTTTCATCTACTAGGTTTTACATTTGCTGCTTGCAAACCACAAAGTGGGGTTGAGGGCACATTAACTATTGGTGTGATTAACTATGGTGGAGGTGAACAGATAATTAATCAATATGCTAAATTTAATAGTTACTTAGGTGAAAAAACAAACTCATATATTCAGCTAGAGCCTGTTTTTAATGAAAATAGAGCGGTTGAGCGCCTTGACGCTCGTGCTTGGTCATTGGTATTTGCTCCACCGGGTTTAGCAGCTATTGCGATCGCACGTCACCAATATGCTCCTCTATTTCCTTTAATAGGTATTAGTAATTTACGTTCAATCTTCGTTGTTCGCAAAGATAATCCGATAACTGAATTGAAACAATTGCAAGGCAAAACAGTGGCTTTAGGACAGTTAGGTTCAGCAACAGGATATTATTTTCCTCTTTACAATCTTTATGGTACAACACTAGCTGAAATACTGTTTGCACCCACACCCAAAGCAGCACTGGAATTGGTCGCTCAAGGAAAAGCGATCGCCTGTGCTGTCTCGGAGGCGGAATTAAGTCTCTACAGTTCACAGTTGGCGCCAACCGAATTCCGCATACTATTTAAAGACCCTCACTATGTACCATTGGGCGTGGTCTTGATTGGGCCGAATGTAGAACGTAACCGTCAAGAGTTTATCCGCAAAGTGATGAGTGAATCGTCTTCAGATTTAGCTCAAGAAGTGGGGTATGTACCCAATGGACAAGTACCAGATTACAAATACATGATTTCTGTGGTCGATCGGGTAAGTTCAATTAGTTCCAAGCTGCAAAATAAACCTGTTCGTTTATTCTAATTAAAGTAATAAAAATACCATTGTTATTGCTAATTTTTATCAAATTTAAACTGAGAAGAAAAAACAGCCAGCAAGTCTGACAGGGAAATTCGGTCAAAAAAACAATTTGAATCGTGCTAGCTGGTTTTTAATCGTCTCTGTCAGGATTTTGTCCAGTTCTGTAGTGTCTTGAAATTGTAAAATTTGCTGTGTCGGTAAGTCGAAGGGAAATTCACCTTCAAAATCTGGGCGTTGCATTTGCGCTAGTAGAATCTGTTCAGATCGCTTACTTTGGAGGGCATAGCCAATCTCAATACAGACATTCGGACTGGGAATTAATTGGGAGGCTTCTTTCCCATCAATACTAGCGATGGGCGTGGTGTCAGCGATAAATAACAAACTCTTACGGATTTTCCGCATGATTGTGCGGTTAATTCGGAAAGTAGCACCGCTAGGACGAGAGGATTCTATTAATGTTAGGGGAAGACGCGATCGCAAGTTTAAATTGTCTAAACTTTTTCGCAGTTCTTCTTTGAGAATATTCGTCGCTGCGGCATACTCAGTTTGATAGGATAAAAAAATCGTTGGTTCTAACTGAGCCAACACCGCCTGCTTGGTGAAATAAATTTCATGACTAATTAAGTCAATGTTAGAGACGCAATAGCCGCCACTACCTTCAATATAAAATTCAATATTTTCCCCTTCTAAATAGCGCCCAAACCAAGTTGATTTCTTAACTTCGTCACTGTCTTCCAAAAAGTCTGCTCGCAATGCTGATTTCAGCAGACTTTTTTTGCTTAAGCGAATGTCTGGCGGACGTTTTTCCAGTTCTGGAATCGGCTCATAATCCTGTAGATACCACGCTCTGAGCGCAATTATTGACATAAGGCGCTATTTTAACTATTTCTCGCTATTCAACTTCGTATAATCTTACACCCAGAGGAGTCCTTATTTCAGACTTCTCTTTAAACACAACAACACCCAAACCTCTACTCGCTGAACTATCTCCTCTCTTTGTCGATCGTAGTTAGGGATGTACTAACTTCCATTGCTTTTGTAAACAAGTAATGAAGATCAGTTACAGTGCCCCCTAATCTTCTAGATTTGAGGAAACAGCAGTTTTCGCGTTGGGTGTTGCTGTATTTTGACGAGACAGATGTAAGTTAAACAGCGTCTTATACCTCTTACTAACATTTCAAATGCAGCTGTTATATCTGCCACGGGAAGCTTGTTTCTTTGCTTCTACCTATGAGATTATCACTTATAGCTGGGAGGGATTTATTTTGCAATTAAACTTTACTTTTAAATGATTTTTAATCAAATTAAATATATTGCACACCCTGGATCGCTGATAGCTATTTTTTTAGTTTATATGTTAAGAAAATTATCATCTATCTTGTGGATGAATTTAAAAATTGCTCAGTCAATTTTAAGTTTTGAAACTAACAATTGAGCATTAGTCAATGACCAATAGTGATTCTTCGCCTGCGTCCTCATTTCCCACTCCCGATCGCTAGTTAACTATTTTGGCTGGAGGCTTGACGGGAATCTCAATCCAGAACTCTGTACCTTTGCCAGGTTCTGAAATGCACTCCATTATTCCCCCATGTTTTTCGACAATAATCTGATAGCTAATTGCTAGTCCCAATCCTGTACCCTTACCTACAGGCTTGGTAGTGTAAAACGGGTCAAAAATTCTCTTTTTTACGTCTTCATTCATTCCGGGACCGTTGTCAGTAATCCGAATTAACAGACGAGAGTTGTCTGCTGAGACTTTAGTGGAAATCTGGATCGTTGGAATTGGGCATGAATTATTCTCCTTGTCACCCCGATCCCGCCACTTTCCACGCCCTACTTCCAGAGCATCTATGGCATTGCTGAAAATATTCATGAATACCTGATTCATTTGACCGGCATAGCATTCCACCCGTGGGATATTGCCATAATCTTTAATTATCTCAATGCGTGGAAATTCAGCATTTCCTTTCAGCCGATGTTGCAAAATTAATAAGGTGCTGTCAATGCCTTCATGCAGGTCAACGCGCTTGTTTTCAGACTCATCCAAGCGAGAAAAATTGCGTAACGACAGCACTATTGAGCGGATGCGATCGGTTCCTACTTGCATTGAGGTCATGATTTTTGGGAGGTCTTCTACCAAAAATTCAAAATCGATCGCTTCGATCGCGGCTTTAATTTCATTATGGGGATGGGGATAGTGTAGCTGGTAGAGACGTAAAATTTCTAGCAGTTGTTCAGTGTAATCACTGGCGTGGCACAGATTACCGTAAATAAAGTTAACGGGGTTGTTGATTTCGTGGGCGACACCCGCCACCAACTGTCCTAAGCCGGACATTTTTTCGGTCTGAATCAACTTTGTCTGTGTTTCTTGGAGTTCATGTAGGGTCTGCTCTAACTGAATAGCTTGATTTCTGGCTTCAGTTTCGGCCTCAGAGGTTTGTTCGTAGAGTTGTGCTTGTTGAATAGCGATCGCAGCCTGATCTGCCACCTGCTGCAATAAATCAATTTCTGTATCCTGCCAATTTCTGGGAGCCTCACATTCATGGGCAATTAGTAGGCCCCATAGTTCTATACCCATATTAATCGGAACTATTAAGTTTGCTTGCACTTGCAGACTCTGCAAAAATTCTCGATGACAATCACTTAAAGAAGCCGTTGAAACGTTGTTAATTGCCCGTACCCTACCCTGACAATATAGACGAGTATAATCATCAGGAAAGCATTCTGGTGGTGCATTCACTCCCAAAACTGACTGCCAATTGCCATTAATTTCTTCTACAATTACCGATTGAGTCTTTAGGTAGAAAATCAGCACTCGGTCGGAATTTAGTAGGGGACGAACTTCTCGAACTATGGATTGCAGAGTTGCTTGCAAGTCCAATGTGCGGCGAATATGCTCTGTGACTTGCTTGATGACTTTGGTAAACAGTAATGATTTTTCGAGTTCAGCGGTTTGCTCTTGCACCCGCAGTTCTAGGTTGGCATTCAGAGATTGCACCTGTTTATACATTTGCTGCTGCTGAATTGCCATTGAGAAATGATCGTATAAGGCTTGTGCCAAAAAGATATCTTCCAACTTCCACTCAGGTGCTTGCCCTTTTTTCTGCTCTCGCCAAACCTCAAAGGAAAGCTGGGGTAAAAGTTGTCGCCGATTTTGTTCGCATCGTCCCGCCCACAAGATTTCTGTTTCAAATTCAGAGCGAAAAATACTTAATACACCGATAAATTTTTTGCGGTAATGTAGAGGAATCACCATGAGTCCACGAATTTGAGTAGAACGGAATGCTAAAGCCAAAACTCGCAAACGTGGTTCTTTATAAAGGTCAGTAGTTGCCCAAATATTACCTGGTTGAAACTCAGCCATCCAGTTTTGCCAGGTGGGATGCTGTTCGATAATAATGTTATCTAACTCGTAGGAGAGTGTCGGTTGCTCGCCCCAGGTGTATAGTTCTTGACTCTCTGCAATGTAAAGCCTGCCACCAGCTCCATTAAAAGCAGTAATAACTTCTTCTAGTGCTCCTTGTAATTGGATTGTCGGCAGTTTATGCAATAGTGTGGTGACTCGATTAATAGTAGCTTCCCGTTTTTGCTTGGCGTGGGCTTCAGTGAGTAGATTACTTTGAGCGATCGCGATCGCTACCTGGTCAGCAACTTGCTGCAATACTTTTAGTTGCCGCTTCAAAATCTTTTGCGGTTCACTGTGGTGAGCTACCAACAATCCCCACAATTTAGGCTTTGCCAATTGTTCTTGGGGATCGCAATCTAAAATGGGTACTACCAACGAAGACTGCACGCCCATTGCTTTGAGGTATTGAATATGGCACTCGTCTACCTGCCGATAGTAGATATTAGTTTCTAGACGTTTGCCAGTTTCTTTTGACTGTAGAGGCAATAGCCCGATCTTCCCATTTGCCACATCGACAATCGAACGTTGCCCCATTAACAAAAACATCTCTCTAGCAGCTTCTGGAATATCATTAGCTGGGAAGCGTTGACCTAATAAGGATGGCAGACGTTGTTCATGAATAGATTCTGCAATGACTTCACCACTACCATCAGCATCAAAGCGATACATTTTCACCCGATCTGAACTCAAAAATAAACGCACTTCACTAACAGTAGTCGTTAATATCTCTTGAAGGTCGAGCGATCGCCTAATCTGTTTTGTCATCCGGTGCAGTAAATTTCCTTGGTCAAAGCTTTGCTGCAACTCGTTTGGTTTATCCCTACGTGTCATTGCTTATATACACCATGACTGAAGTATAATTTTTTTATATATTTGTCCCTGATCGAAATTTTCAACTTAAAATGCTTTGATGATCATCCTATTTCAATAAATTCTTGCGACTAATGCGTTTCTCAGGGCATACATGTATTACAAATATTTTTGGAAATGGATTAGAGGATGTTTGAAAAGTAACAGATATTTTGCTTGTTCCCTGTAGCCCTTGTAAAGTGGATTTAGGGAGATATAAAAACGCTGTATCATTCAATACTTTTCAACTATCATTTCAAGTCTAAAGTTAATAAATTTTTCATCATTGACATTTACTAATTTTATATTCTCAATCATTAAACTATTCCAGTAATTTTACTTAATTTAGAACTGGAATAATTTCTTGAAATTAAAAATATTTTTTTAACATTTTTGCCCATTAATTCAATTAATTAAAATTTTTTCCAAGCAATAACTCAATTATTAGTAATTTTTTAAAATATTTTTTCCTGGGGAATTTGAATATTCCCCGTTTAATTGCTGACTTTATGTTGAATGTAACTATTTTGATTAAATTATTCGTAAATTACCGTTAAAGAGAGTAAATTACGAATTTCTTCACGCACACTCATGAGAGTTTTACCGAGATGGTTTTGACCGCTTTTATTAGCACCACAGCCCCAAAAAGAATCGGTTGGGGAATTTTCAACTAAAATCTCATCACCTGTCTTTAAGAGAACTTCTCTGATATCAGTATGAGTGAGAAACTTTTTGAGTACAGCTTCTCGCATAATTTGAGTTTTGACCAAATCCCAGTCTCGACGCAGTTGGCGAGTGCTACATCTTCCCAAAGTAGCAGCTTCTTCTGGGGTAGCGGCAGCATGGATGAGAGGTATAATTGCCGCATCTGTGCTGCCTACAAACTTTTGCGCTTGATAATAATGCTCAACCGTTGGCCAGTAAGAACCCTCGATGTGGATTCCGTGGAGAGAAAAGTTAGAAAAACAGCCATAAGGCTGCCAAACCTTATAAAAGTAAATGGTCATTTGAAAATTGCTCTTTTATATATCAATTTCAGGGTAACTGAAACTTTAGGGTTCAAAACCCTTCATTTGGATGAAGGGCTTTAACATCAGGTCACGGAAATCACTTTACACAATTCCTGGAACAGTAAGTTTACTACTTTACTCATCAGTTTTCCCTGAATGTGTTTACCACCGAGCAGCTTCTCACCTTGTTCAGTGACGTTAGCTTTGAGTGAGTCGCGGTAGTTAATCAATTCCCTAGTCAGTTCGTTTTCTGGCAGCCTTCCAGTTTCCACACCAGTTAGCACATACTGCCACAAGCTAATTCGACACAGTGAGGAACCACTGGGTTTTTCCACTAAACCATCTCCCGACTGTTCCAGAACTGTACCCATCCCTAACCTCATTTTGAAAGTGTCGCGGCTGCGGTTGCGTTTAATTCGTTTGGTATCGCCAGCCAAACGCCTCACGGTGGTTTCTCCGTTTTTGCGATCGCCTCCGGCGCGCGGGACGCGATCGCGCTCAGTTTTCTTCACCTCCCTAACTTCGTACTCAATCACGGGTTTACCGTTGATACCCAGGAACGACTCAAAAGGATAAATCCTGGTGAGTAAACGCGATCGCACTCGCAACCCAAAACCGAACTTATCAAACACGCTCATGTAAGGCTTAAATTCTGTCAGAGAAAGGATTTGAGTGATTCTTGCCTCTAAGTTCTGCTCAAAAAGTGAGATATCGCACATCCAACCAGCATGGAGTTCTAGAATTGGGTCAAACTCAATTTCATAATCTTGGGCAATGGAGATTTTATAGCGATTTTCAATTCGGGTTTTGGCGGCGGGCGAAATTTCCAGCCTTTTCGCTAGCCATCCCCAAAGTGGCGGTAGCAATCCTGGCTTACTAGATGCACTCTTGGTATGCGCCACTTCTGGGAATTGCCAAGCTAGAAGCTGACGGGCGTAATTTACAATTGGCGATTGCACCCGGTTGAGATGTTCTAGCTGTTGGCACAGATCCCGTAGTTCATCAATGGGTTCAGGGCGGTGCATGAGAAAGTATCTCATGTTTAATTCCCCAGTCTCCAGTCGGTGATCTGGATCGTGCACGTAAGCGGCCATTGCTAAAGCATCAGCTGGATCGCTTTTATTCGGGAGATTTTTACCTCCGCGATAACGACGTAATTCTACATGACCAACCCAGAGAATCTTGATTTCTAACTTCTTAAGAATTGATGCCCACAGTCTTGAATAGTGGTTTCCTGTCGGTTCGAGTATTGCATAATCTGCCTTGATTTCTGCTAGATAATCGGCAAAATCAAAAGCTGATTTTTGCCTCTTCTTAGCATCAGGATTGGAGTAAAAAGCCGGATATAAAGTAGATGCTTTATTTCTTGTTTTATTCCAATATGCTTGCAATCCGCCCTTGGGGTACTGTGTTAAAATGTGAGTGGTTATACTCGATTTACTAACATCAATTCCCAGAATTATTAATTCTGTTGTCATGGTTCTGCGAACAATAAGAGGTGGTTTTCAAGGACTGGCATCCTTTGAGTAGCCCGAACTTAATAGCGCACGAATCACCCTAACGCCCCACACGAGAGGGGCGCGATTCAGGAGTAAACGCATTCGGGAAGTTAACAGGAGAATTGCCGCGCATGAAATTGAGAACACCACAATTCAGTAGTGCAGTTCACTCTGAACGCTGCATTTTCTCTTGCTAAGTTGCTGATTGCTTTGGACACAACCCGCGACGGTGGGTAAATTCCACCGTTTCGGCTACTGTGTCAGGTAGCCATCATCAGGCAGTTATATGCTTTCGAGAGTGCTGATAACTTTTGCTGTGTCTTGTACGAGTATTTCTTGAGTTTCTTCTGTAAAATTTTCAACCGTTGAAATAAACTCAACTACTTTCTCTAACTGAGCTTTAGCCCTAATTAATTTGTGCCATTCAATGTAATAATCCCATGCTGGATCTGGATGTGGGATATTTAAATCTTCTTCATTATTCATAGATTTCATCATCATCAAATTCGTCGTCATCAAAATCGTCATCACCAACTAATGAATACGAGTTTTCTGGGTCAATAATGTTAAGAACGTCAGTCATTGCGCGACCACTTAAAACATCCATTACTGAGTAGTTACCCTGCGCGATCGCAAACTCAATTTGCCTCATCTTGAAAGCGCGTTCGAGTTCCGGTGTTCTCAAGCGTGGATCAACGTCCTCAATGGAGTTAATCGCTGGGGGCACTTCCTCCCCTTCAATCCAGCGCTCGTGCTGGCTGTTGTAAAAATTCGCCCAAGCATTTTGCGCTTCTTTTGATGGTGCTTGGGGCGCAGTTTCAAAAAAGTCAGCCAGTTCTTTTGACCGCTGAATTCCTTCGGCATCACATAGCACAGATTCAATCCACCCTTCACCCATTCCAAAGCCCCCTTTGGCAATAGCTTCTTGCATTACTGCCTCAGATGCAGCCCCACTGAGTAAGGCAATCAGTTGCGCTAAGGCGTTCGCCTGTATATCGTTGAGGCGTTTTAGATCGACAATCCAAAGTGGTATAACTTTTCCCTCGTGCATAGCTTTCTCCAGGGGGAATGGATCGCGCATCGGCAGTCCGTCTGGGAACAGGTCTAAAATTGGCTCGTAGGGAGTATCGGGTTTGAGTTTCACCCAAGTGTCATGTTTAGTCATGATTAAAAGCTCTCGCTAGGATCGTGTTTTTGGGCTTGAGGCGTTTGGTCAAAAGGGATATCATCCGGGTCAGCCTCCTGTTTTGGTGGCTCATCCTTAATTTTTCCAAGCTGTTTAAGTTCATGCTTGAGTTCGGCAATCTCATCAAGCAACTTTTCTTTCTGCGCTTCGGACTGTAACATTTGCCTGTTGTATTCCTTGGTTACTGATTCTCGGATTGTGCGCTCGACAGTATCGGCAAGCTGCAAGATAGCTTCTTCTGGATTTTCCCCCTCGTCAACTTCAGCAAACAGTTCTAGGTGCTTGTTTTCATAATTTCCGAGATTGAGTACCCGCTTGTAAGAAATAGTTTTAATTTTCATGCTTGTGTGCTATTTTTTACTTGTTTGAATCGATTTTTGGTTGCGATCGCACTCCTCCCGGTACTGCGATCGCAATTGATTTTGAGTTATCCTTTAACTTCCTGGTGCTGAGGTAAATCGAAAACTACCTCAAAAATTCCCCCTCCCTGACGCAGAATGCTCGTGTAAGCGTCTGCGTCGGACTGGGTGCGAAATCGATAAACACAATTACTTCTGCCATTGGGCAAACGTTGGAAAATTGCCCACGGTCTAAGCCCGTCGCTGTAAGTCATAATCTAAAATCCAAATCTAATTGTGTAAAAAAAAGACCAACGCAAGCTCTCCAGCCTACGCTGGCGCAACCATATATATTCAGGGTGTTGTAGAAGCGTGGGTTTATTCCATAGGCAATACCTCCGTATCTGAAAGACTGCGCCCCCAACGCACTTGATTAATCAGCGCTTCGACTAATCCCTCTCGATCCGCTTGGGGTAATGAACTGTTGATTTGATGTCCAACTGTGTATATTTCTTCGCGGCAGCTTCCTGGTGATTGGTCACAAAGCTGAATCGCGATCGCACTAATTAAAAACAGCTTCTCGCGTCTGGTCATCAGTTCAAAGGTACTACCGTACCGCTCCTGGAGCGATTCTAGTAAGGAGCCGTCATTCATGCTGTAACTGGTAAAATATCCGATTGGCTTTGACAATTGGTAAAATCTCCTCAATTGCTTTTAAATCGTAGACTTGGCGATCGCTATCCAAAATCAGGGATGGTAGGCGATCGCCTTTTCAATAATTTTCAGTAATTAGATTTCCTCCTCCTCATCTGGCTCAGACTCTACTATTGAGCCAATGACTATAGTCACGCCGTCGTCTCCTTTGGAGAAATCAACGATGGCAAATTCCTCATCATCAACATCCTTGATGTTTACCACCGTTGCACCGGGGTAATGCTTCAGGTTTTCAATCAGTTCTAAAACCGTGGTTGTCATGTTGCTTTAAAGGTTGTAGGTGTGCAGACATCAAACATCACCGCTCGGTAAACTCGTTACCGCGCTCAGTTCTCTGGTGATAAAGGGTGTTTCCGCGCAAGGTGGCGCGGGTGCTTGCTCCATATAGTCCTCACGGGCACGGTGGCAAATGTGGGGAGGGAGTATTGCCTTGCATATGCAAAGCAATGCTATATTATTTGCATATGCAAACTACGCTTGTCAAGATGCATATGCAAATCAAGATGCATATGCATAAAATTAAGGAGTAGCGAAAAAATGATATTAGATGAAAACAAGGACTATTCGGTTGACGGACGAAGAGTGGGACGATCTGATGCAACTAGCGAAAGCTATGGGATTGAGGGGCAGAGGCGAATTAATCCGAGCAATATCGAAGAAACAGATACCTCTGGGACAGATGTCGAGCCAGGAGACGCTTCTCCTGGGAAACTGCTAGGTCGTCTAGAGTTGCTGGAGAAAGCTTTTTATGGTTATGTGCATGGACACCAAGAACGACTAAAGACACGCTTCAAAGAAAGTACAGAATTAGAATCTGCCTTCACTGAAGAACTGCAAGTAATCAAACAAGGGCTTCGTGATTTAGCACACCAAGTCGAAGACGACCCAGATTAAAACCGTCCTGCCCGCTGTGGTATGGGCGGTTTTGTTTTGCGATCGCGGTGCAGCTTCCTTGATGTGTGTTTTGCGATCGCAGTTGACTAATGACTTATGACTAATAACCAATGTATGAATTTCTCAGAATTAGCAATTGGACAAGACTTTCATTTTCTTGAGTGCAGCACAGAAAGCTACTGCAAGATTAGCTCGAATCAAGCGTTACTCAATAGTCCTTACAGCTGGCACATTGCGGACATTAAGCCAAAAAGCCAAGTTTGCCCTGCTAAATACAATCGACCAACATCTTGTCCTATATGGGAAAAGAAATTTATGACCCATATTGAGCAACTTGAAGTTGAATACGGTTTCTTTGAGTATTGAGCGATGCCTACGGCGGCAAGCTACGCAATTGACCAATGACTTATGACTAACGACCAATGACTAAGGGACTTCCAACTAAAAAAATATCCTATCGCTGGGTAGGCAGGGGAGCAGGGAGCAGGGAGCAGGGGGAAGACAACAAAATATTATCTGAGTAAATTGGATAATTTATTTTCTGGAAGTCCCTAAACAAAAAATCTCATCAAAAGTAGTTCGAGCCAGAAGCCTTGCAATATACGAGCTAGAGAAATTCATTGGATACATCGGCACTATCGACTCAGAACTGAGTCCCGATAAAACGATAGTACTAGCAGCATCATTACTGGCAGGAATGCCAGCGCTATTTGAAGAAAATCCCGCGATGCTGAATCACGTAAAAGAGATGGCAGCTAGTATCAAGCTTGGACATCGCAATTAACCTAAAAAACCAAAAAGCCACCCAGATTTACAAGGTCGGTGGTGGCTCCTTGAATATTAGCTAATAGTATTATGCCAGAAAATAGAGAAAAAAATTCACTTCCTTGGACGGAAGAACACGAAGCATTCTGCTACAAACATCATATTTGCCCTGCTGCTAAATCGCTTTGGCAATGGCTAATGAGGCAAGGTGTAATAGCTGAAGAAGTAGAACCAGACTTATCAGAATTTAATGCCACCGTAGCAAAATCCAGAGGTAAAGGATATTCACATAATTACCTCAAAAAGATATTCGATACTCTTGTAGAACACAGAGTTATCCAAGTCGTTAAACAGTACAGTTGGAAGATATTCAAGTTACTTGTAAGACCCCTCGAATGGTTGAAGCCACCGAGAAAGAAGCGAGAAAAAAACTTACAAAACCATAATTTAAGTTACACTTCACACCCTTCAAACCATCAATCTTCCGAGACGGGTAATATACAGCAGCAGCATAACAATTCTTCTATTAATCAAGAGCTATTGTCGGAGTCTGGTATAGATTTTGACGACAATATAACCGAAGTATTAGAACGCCCAACGTGGGAAGTAAAAGTCGCTCTAATCTTGTTTAAAATTCGCGGAGGTTTTGACAAGGTAGAGAACCCTGAAGGATTTATTAGACATTGCTTGCGTGGTCGTTGGTGGGAGACAACCCGCAATCACTGGGCAATATGTAAGCAGCTTTCACATGCAACCAAGCCAGACGACCCAGTTTATGCGCTTGATTTGGAAACTTTCTTTGATAACGAAAAAAACTGCCTCCAGTGGAAGCAGCGATCGTAATAACCAGTCTGATTATGAATCAACCTACACTTTTTGATTTAGAAGCTTTTACTAATTCCCCATTCTCCATTTCCGTTTCCGATCCTGCCTGGGATGAGGAAACTGCGCCCCAACATCAAGAACCAGAAACCAGATGGAATCCCGCTGACTTTGGTGAGGTTGAGCGCATTGTTGAAGACGGCGGACAAGTTTCTATTTTTTACGATGAATCACTTGAGCCACCAGACCCAGACGACTATTTAAACCTGGATGATTACCATCAAGCCTGGGAGCAGTGGGAATTACGTGTTGGGGCGCAAGTGACATCTGACACAACCGTAGAATCATGTGTTGGGGCGCAGGTATCACACGTTACCCAAAAAACTGCGCCCCAACACGATACCCACTGGGTAGAGAAGTATTGGGTAGAGCGCTCTGGTAATAAATATTGGTATTTTCGGTACTGTTGGATGCAGGGACGCAAGAAAAACCGTCGTTACCTGGGTAGCGTCGATAGTGCGATCGCAAGATCCAAAAAAGCAGATGTGGAAATTGCGATCAGTGATGGGCAGTCACCCCAGGAGATTGAAGAGTTGATTCGCTCCTGGCGTGGCCCGAAGCGATCGCAGTCCTAAAGCGCCGCAGTTCATCCCAGCGCCGGGTAGTAGTCGAGCCAGTATGGCTGTACTGATTGGGGTGAAATTCTGCAATTCTAGATTCTACAAAAGAGTCAATAGCCCGTAAAATCAAATGTTTATCCATGACGTGACCAGAGTCAACAGCATAGGCGTATTCTAAAATTTGCTCTGCTAGTGCGACTGGTACGCGGATCGATTGAGTTTTACCGTGATTCCAAGCTGGTTGCCAGCTGGTGCGATTCAACCCATGCTTTAGCATTACCATTACCTTGAAAGGCCTGTTTCAAGGCAGGATACAGCGTTTTTGGTGCAATTGCTAGTCCCCAATCCCCAGTGCCCAATAAAAAGCGATCGCCTACCTTACAAAGTGCGATCGCGTTTGTTGCATCTGTGAGTAACATCTACTGGTTTGAGCTTATCCGCCCCGGCTGCGGTTTGTCATAAGTTCGGGTACACCCGGTCAACTTCATCCCATGCCTGGTTGGTGAGATTTTCTAGCGCCATCGCCAAATACACAGGATGATCGTAATGTCCGTGCTGCAAGCGCTCGAAGAAGATTTCGATTTGGAGGAATAGCAGATTGGGGTTCATAGAGTTGCGATCGCACCGCGGCGTTCGTCCATTTCAATTTCAAAATAAGGGTCTAAGCCTTTGTTGTCGCGGTGTCCAGTGAAAGTGCGAATAATTTCTTTGGCAATTCCACTTTTTCGCAATTTGTTAACCATGCTCCTCCTGGTGCTGTGGGTAGAGATGCCCTTACTTTCAAATCCCGCGTCATCTGATGCCCGTGCCAAGATGTCATAAGCATTTTTCCAAGTAATTGGCTTGGTTCCACATCTTGAAGGAAATAGCCACTCGCTTTGTGTCTTTGGTTCGTATCGCCCTAAAGACTCCTTCAATATTGGATGTACTGGAATCTCTGTGGTGTCGGCTGTTCCGTCTGGCCTGTGTTTTCTGATAATGGCGGGAAAAACGATGTCTTGCTTCGGTTGACCATTGCCATCGTAAACATCGCTCACCTTAAGTTGCACCAAGGCCCCCCATCGTTCCCCGGTGTACCATGCAAGATCCAAAAGCAATCTGTATTTTTCAGTTCTAATCTGTCGGCGAATTTTTGAGTATTCGCCATCAGTCAATACCGCAGCTTTTCCTTTTCTGTTAACCTTTGCCATAGATGATTTTTTAGAATCTTTCATATTCCGCTTTTACCTGGTTCAGAGGTGAAAGTGGAATTACTTAAATATTCACTATTAGTAAATATTCGCTCAATCCTATTCCCAGCAAAGGATACACGGCATCAGTGAATATTCCACTTCTACATAAAAGTGGAATATTTACACTTTTTTTGTTAAGCCATACAACGGATTTATTCACTTCACTTTCATCCGTTTCATTTCTCATGGCAGAACCAACTTTAGTGCAGATTTTCGGAACCGGAGCAACAAGACTCGCTAGCGGTGCAACGGCACCAAGCGCAGGTTTATTTATTCCCGATAGCGCTTTACAAACAGCAGGACTAGCTACACCGAATACTGCAAGTGCAGAAGGGCATTTTGCAGCAATAAATTTGAACGCACAAAGTTATTTAACGCAAACAAACTTTGATGCAAATACTGACCAAAGTATTTACATTGCCAATGGATTTTCTAGCTTTACTACCAGGGGTAGTAATAATGATTCTTACAGGGTCGATCAGTTGACAATCAACCTTGCAAAACTTGATACAAGTTCAACAATTGACCCAGACAGTTATTAATATGTCTTGCACTACCACCGTTCACGGCGCAGGACTGAACACAAACGGGTGCGGGAAGCTGCCCAATGAAGGAGATTACACGTTCCCAGGACTAGCGACTTTTCAAGATGCTACTTATTTAGGATGCCCTTGTAAAAGGCTCCTTTTGGATGGCATAGACCAGGGTGATGGATATGTTTTTCATCCCTCGGCCTATGTGGTTTCTACAACTTGCCCACAGCCATCGACACAATACGATTGCATTAATGGGGCTTGCATACCTTCAAGCACTCACGGCACTTTAGGACTGTATGCTTCTTTGTCAGATTGTGAGGTGAATTGCGGGTTTAAGGGGTGCAGCGGTCAGTGTGTTAGTAACAGTGATTGGGCGCAAATTGAAGGACTATCAAAACAATTAAAAAATCGGAATTGCGGCTAAATATATGAGTACCTCCAGCGTGATTGGGAGTATGCAATCAGCGCTAGATTGCGCTGGGAAATGTGATTGCTGCGAGAAACTACAGCAACAGATTGATGCACTTAAACGTGATATTTTGTCTCTCAAGGGTGGTGGTAGCAATAGCATTCAATCACTCGTTGCTGTCGCTGTTGGAGCGGCACTAACCACGCAATTAAAGCCAGCGGTTAATGCTGCCGTGGAATCTAGGAATTTTGGATTTCAGCAAACACTCAAGCAGATGAATGAGGCGATCGCTGGCACTGAAAGAAACTCAAAAGCTGCTGTAGATACAGCTACCAATACCGCCAAGACGGTAAAAAATTCCGTTGCTGATAACGCAGCCAATATAAAAGCAGCTTTAGATACTGCAAATAAGGCAAATGAGGCTAAATTTGCACAGATTGCAGCCAATCAAGCTAAATATACCCCTCTGCTTGAATCTATCGGTGGTGGAGGCGGTACTAGGGTTGTAACCAAGAGTGCATTTGACGAAAGATTGGCACTTGAGGTAGCACGTAGAGACGCTTTGCTAAAGGCTCAGGCGGAACGCTTTGCCGAAGCAAATCGACTGGCACGGCTTGACGCTGACTTAGTTGCTGCCACTGCTAATCAAGCTAATCTCAAAGCGGGGAGGGCACTAAACGAAACTACAACTGTTGCTGCAAGTGTTGCTAAATCTGCCTTTGACACATCGACCGAGATATCCGGCTTACGTAATGTAGTTAATGGTTTCGGCGCTCAAGTGAATGCACTGGGCAAGACAATTGGGAAACTAGAAACTGCTGTAGGTAATGCCGTTACCGCTGCTGCTAAAGCTGTGGGCATAAGCTCAGAAGCACTTGCAGCCACAGGGCGACTTGCCGGCAGATTGCTGGAGGCTTTCAACGCGATCGCTACGATATTCACGCTTATCGAACAGCTGGCAACCCTCAATGTATTAGGTGGGCGTATTGATGCCGTAGAAAGTGGGTTAGTACAGCTTGGCAATGATGTATCGCGTATTCTGGGCAAGTTGCTAGGGTTGCAAAACCGCATCGGTGCTAACGAGTCGCTAACCGCACAAGTGAAGAATATCGCGCTTGATGCTAAGGGTATTGGTGAAGCGGCAAAACTTCAAGCTGGTGCAGCACAAGTAACGGCAACACGTGCTGAGAACTTTGCTATTACCGCAAACGCCAACGCCAAGACAGCTCAAACGACTGCTGACGGTGCAGTAAGAAATTCCGTGATCGCAAACGAGAACGCGACAACAGCCTACAAACAAGGCATCAAAGCAGAAGGTATTGGGGAGCAAGCCAAGCGCATTGCAGGAGATGCCCTAGGCAAGGCAGGCATGGCGCTGACCACGGCATTAACTGCGATCGCACTTTATCAGGGTGTAAGGTCGCTGCGCGGACTGCAAGGTATACCTGGCATTTCTGGAAGGCAGGGCGAAAGAGGATTACAGGGAATACAAGGTGTACCTGGTAGAGACGGTGTAACAACCGTAGTAACTTTACCCGGCACACCTGGGCCAAGAGGACAGACCGGAAGGCAAGGTGTACCCGGCATACCGGGAAGGAATGGAAGGGACGTGAATCCAGTAGATGTTGCAGGCTTAAGGACATTAATTATTCAGCAGCATACGCAAACAAGGCTTAATAGTACAAGCCAACATAGTGCTACACGAACAACAATATTAACGCCAATCATGGCTGCATTAGCACCAATAATTGCAATTTGTAAAAAGATTTTCGATATTGTTAGTAAATTCAGTGATGCAGCGCAGTTAGCACTTTTAAATCTTATTAATAATAAGCTTGGTGGACAATTACCCGGTGGGATTGGGGGCAAACTAACAAGATTTGCTGATTGGATGCATCTGGATAGAGTATTAAATATTATGATTTTAGCCTCTACAATTCATAACGCCGTGATGTTGTCAAACGACATTGGGCAGACACTCGTGGGAGCAATTAATAATATTTTACAGTTAATAGGATTAAAAAAAGAAGATGGTACGCCTTTTAGCATTGGATCTGTGATTAGCAACTCCATTGAAAGCCTAATTAAAAACGCAATTGGAGTAGAGAATTATGTTAATTTAAAAGAATCTTGGGCAAAAGCTAATCGCATTTATCAAGCAACTACTAACGTCATTAATAGTTTTCTGAACTTGTCCCAAGCTATTCTACAAGCTTCTGAATTAATAGCAGCCTACACAGGGAAGATAGGAAATGCTTTAAGAAAGGGCGGAGTAATTTTAGAAAGTGCTTATGGTTGGATGAATCCCCAGCCTAAATTTAATCGCGTCACTCAAACTTTGGAAGGCTTGCAAAATGGGGCAAGCACTATACAAATGGTGACGCAAGCACCATTGGATGTGGTGAATGCCGTAACGGAATCAACAACAGCAGCAACCGAATTCGTAAAAGCTGTAAAAGAAGACGATAAGCCTGTAAACAAAGCTACACCAATTCCAGAACCCGATGAATTAAAAGCTCAGGAAATTCAGTCTAAGACTGATTCTCAACCATTGAATTTTGATTTTTCAGATTTATTCGACGGGGAGGATTAATCAATGTCACTGCCAGAAGGCTTCGACAATATTGAACATCTCCAGAGAACTTGGAATCAAGAACATAATCGCCGGGTTGATAGATACTTTAAAGATGTCCAAGGTAACGGTGATTTATCTGGTGTTAGGCCATCTTTAAAATTAGCTTGTTGGGCGTTGGACAACGACAATATGTATGCCTCTTGGATGAGGTCAGACCTGTTTTATAACGTTATTGGTTATGGTAAAAAAAACCTAGCAGTTTTCTACGGTAATAGACTTGATGTTGCCCCCCCAGTTGCAGGGCATCCACAATTATTTTTTGTTTTCTCTCAAGATGGATCTGCCTCGCCTTCAGAAGAGTCTCCCATACAGCACGAAAAATCTGTCAGGTTAATGAAATTTTCTTGTGCTTCTGGAAACGCTAAACCAGCTATTACTAAGGCGAACATGACAGAAATTGCTAATGAAATTAAAAGTAGTTTTTTATCAAGTAGCAGGGGAATAACTTACACAACAGGGAATAAATCAGCTAGTTATACCGACCCTGATAACGGATTTCCAAAAGGCAATTATTTGCTTGTCAATTCTCGGACTGACGGAGTAGAAATTTATCAAAAAATCTGTAACGTAATTGATGTACCCTTTCAGGCGGAGAGGGTGATTGTTAATGATCCGGATAAACCCAGCACAACAACGGCAACAGCCGGGAAAGTCACGATCTTAGGCAAACAGGTACAAAATCGGCGGTATAGACCTGTAGCGATTCTCAGATTTAGAAGTGCCTACATATCTCTAGGGAATCTTGTCCCACCAGTCTTTCTAATAGATACAACGCTTCAGAACCAGGGATTAGTCAAATATCCTTGATGTGCAATAGATGTCACGGACTGACTGTGGCTGAAAATAAAGATAAAAACCTATTAGGTTTCCGTAGAAAATTCTAAGGATTTTAAAGGGCTAAAGTTGGTGAAAACTGTAATAATTATCACCAGTAAAAAATATGGGTTTTAGAGATCTGCAACGCTACGAATCACAGAAATCGCGCTATGACAAATACAAGGCTTGGCTTGCAATGACTCCAGACCAAAGACAAGCTGCTTATGCTGCAATCACCGATGAAACTAAACGGGCGCGTGCAGAAAAAGAAGATGGCTATATTTCTCCATTTGGCACGGCTGGAACTACTAAGATTTACCTCTCAGCTCAGTTAATCAAGAGTGGACAAACAGGACAGGGTTCTGGAGTAGCTAATGTGCTTCTTGGGCTGCTTGCTAGCCGCACTACCACAGCTACCGAATTTGGCGCATTAACCACGCCAATTAAGATTGACGCGAAAAGATTCAAGTTTGCCAAATTGACGCTTACTTCTGTTGTACCTGGCACTACTAAGAAAAATAGTCGAATTACTGGTGCAGCATACAAAAAGCCTGACGTTGATTCCGTTACTTCGCCTTTTGGACAGGGGACTGGTGGTGAAGCCTATGACGCGGCTGTTGCGGCCATCGAACAGACAACAGAATATGTGACTTTCATTGAAGGAAACGGCGGTAAAAATCGGGCTAGATTCACTCCTGAAGGCTAATGAGCAAGATAGCAGAACGAACTGGAATTATTTGGACTCCAGACGATTCGTTAGACCTGCTAGGAGTTGATGTTGATGGCAACTGTTCTAAATCTGAATTTCAGGGAATGCTTGCCATCAATCAAGCTGGTAGAGATTGGCTAACGGGGAAAATTGATATAGTTGAATACCTCGATAAGCTGGAGCATTATGGTATTCCTAATCCGTTTGAAATTGTTGATGAATTTGCTGATCACGTTGATTTTGTGATTTCTCACGCAAAATAATGGCACGCAATTTACAGCTAGGGATAGAGAGTAATTGGGCTTTGCAATATAGTGAGTCTTTCCCTGCTGTAAGTTACTTAAACGATGCAGCAGGTCAGCCAATTTATCAAAGGATAACCGAGATAAATATTCCTGTAGTCTTTGACAAGTCCATTGTCGCTGTATCTGTTAATACTACTGTTCCTGTAGGAAAAATTTGGAAGTATGCAGGATATTTGCGCCGCAGTTTGACAACTGGTTTAGGTTCAACTTTCGTGGGTGAGCCTGAAAGCTTGTTTTTAGGGAAGTTTAATTTAATACTTTTTGACGATCTAAATATTAATTATTTTCTATCCCTTCAAGTTCCTAAATGGTTTATCAACGCGAATGTTGCTATCTATCAATACGAAGGAATAGACACGACAACGCTAGAAAATGATGTGGCGGCGATTAAAACAGCGCTAGGTATTTAATGAAAATTGATATTAATAACGCCCTAACTATCATTCTTGGGCTGCTTACTTTGATAGGAGCTATTTACCGATTGGCACAGGTAGAAGCAAATATCAACGCCAAAATTAATAGAGTTGAAAATACTGTATTAGCAGCTGTTGATCACCTTAAAGATAACTTTGTTGATAGGTTATACACTGTTGAACGGAAAGTAGATGTACACCTAACTGAGTACAACGAGAAGAAACTTTTTGTTGAATATCGTCTCAATGGCATTGAGAGCATGGTTAAACACAAGTTTGATAGGCTGGCGAACTGGGTTAAACAGATCGCCGGTTTTCTCAATAAGCAATCTAACTTCCAGATCCGCGATGACAAGTTCTAGTCACTGGGGATTCACTCTAGCTGAGTAGGTAAAGCCTTAACAAACTCTCTAGATGTAAACTGAAACATCAACTGTAAGACTTTAAATATTTGGTGAAATTAAATATGCGTTATCCAGAACCCTTGTAGAGACGTAGTAGTGCTACGTCTCTACATTTTTTTACCAAATGTCTCTTGAGTAGAGTAAGTGGCAGGGGTAAGCTTTTTTAGAATCGTATGAGATGGGTTACTTTCATGTTCGTCGATTAACTAGGGTAGCGCTAGCTTGGTCAACAGGCATTAGCACAACTTCATTAATATTGACATGGGGCGATCGCGTCACACAGAAAAATATCACATCAGCCACATCATCTGCTGTTAGGGGTGTAACTCCTTGGTAGACTTTGTTGGCACGTTCAGTATTTCCGTGAAAGCGTACCTCGCTAAATTCCGTTTCTACCATACCAGGGTCAACGGAAGTTACACGTACCTGTGTTTCTAATAGGTCTTGTTTTAAACCTTCAGAAATTGCTCTGACAGCAGCTTTGGTAGCACAGTAGACATTACCACCAGGATAGGTTTGATGTCCGGCGATGGAACCTAAATTTACCACATGACCGCGATCGCGGCTTACCATTCCCGGAACGACATAGCGGGAGACGTAAAGTAAACCCTTAACGTTAGTATCAATCATGTCTTCCCAGTCTTGAAAGCTGCCTTCGTGCAACTTGTCTAAACCACGACTTAGACCAGCATTATTAATGAGAATATCGATGTCAGACCAGGCAGAGGGTAGAGTCGCAATGGCAGATTCAACAGCATGGCGATCGCGCACATCTAATTGTAGTAAATGAATTTCAGTACTAAAATCTTTACTCAGAGTATCTGCTAGCTGCTGCAAACGTTCTAACCGTCGTGCTGCTAAAATCAGTTTTGCACCCGCACCAGCAAAGATTCTTGCACAAGCAGTACCAATACCACTACTTGCACCAGTGATCAAAATAATTTGATTTTGTAGGGAAATCATTAGGATAGTTAAGAGTAAGGAGTTAACAGTTATGAATTATGAATTAGCACAAGTTTCATCGTTCATAATTTATCATCAGTCGGTCTCTAACTCCTAACTCCTAACTCCTAACTCCTAACTACTTCTTCACCACTTGCAAGCGCTGAGTTACCATTGTCATTCCATTACCCCGCAGGATGACGGCAGAAACCCATTGGCTACCTGGGATAGATGGTGCTTGTCCAACTTTAAACAGTCCGCCAGATGTTAATAATTGCAAATCCACGGGTGTAGGGTTAAGAAATTTCTCTGGTTTGATGGGTTCTTCTAGCGCCGTTCCTAGTAGAAAATCATCACCAAGTGGCTCTTGGACGATCGCATCAAAATTATACTTCTGACCAACTTGCACCTGCTGTGGTAATTTAAAATCAATTTGGGGCGGTTTGCTACCAGAGGTAAGCAAGGTTCGTTCTGACAAAATGTCTTGGCGGACTATTTTTCCGCCTTCAATACGCTGACGCGATTTAATCGTCGCATTAAGAGCCAACTTATTAGTGTTACCAGAGGGTAAGCCAGTTATCTTTGTTTCTGTTTCAGCAATAATCCCATTAGCTTCAGGTTTTGAAGATAGCAGTTTCGTGCTGTATTGCAATTTCGGATATCGTTGCCAAAGTGAAGTCAAAGACTTTTCCAGGGTTTGGAGGTTTAATCCATCGCCATGAGTGAAATTGGGGCTGTAAAATTGCAACACTCCTCTGACATCGCCTCGGTTAGCAGCGCTATCAACTTGTGTCAACAGGTTTTTCAGATCGGCTGGTGCATTTTGGGGTGTTGTGGCTTGGGATAATTGCTGTGGTGTTGCAGCTTGAGTACGTTGCCAACCAGTTGTTAAACCAATAGTCAGCAGAAACGAAACCAGCCAGATATTTGCTGGAAATTTGGGTTGTCGTCTCACTAAGGCGGTAATAATGTTAGTCATTGGTAAGAATTTACTGATTTGATTAGAGAAAGTAAGCAAATTGTTTTATCTTAGTTAAGCTAGACGCTAAACGGTAGAGGTTTGATGGCAAACGCACCGATACGATTATTAATAGCTGCCAGTGGGACTGGTGGACATTTGTTTCCAGCGATCGCCTTGGCGCAAAAACTTCCAGACTATCAAATAGAATGGCTGGGAGTACCCGATCGGCTAGAAACTCAACTTGTCCCCAAACAGTATCCCTTGAATACTATTGCAGTTGAAGGGTTTCAGCAAGGGTTTGGACTTGACTCGATTCGCATTTTGGGTAAACTCGCCCTTTCCATTCTAGAAGTCAGACGAATTCTCAAACAGGGGAATTTTCAAGGGGTATTTACCACAGGCGGTTACATTGCCGGGCCAGCCGTCATTGCGGCGCGTTCTCTCGGTTTACCAGTGATTTTCCACGAATCTAACGCCTTACCAGGTAAAGTAACTCGCTTTTTTGGCCCTTGGTGTAGTGCGGTAGCCTTGGGATTTGAAGTCGCTGCTAAGTATTTACCTCGTGCCAAAAATGTCTATGTTGGTACTCCGGTAAGAGATCAATTTCTTGATAGGGCAATTAATGCGCCACTGGATTTAGCTATTCCTGATGGTGTGCCTTTAATTGTTGTTTTTGGTGGTAGCCAGGGTGCAGTTGCAGTAAATAAGTTGGTGCGCGAATCTGCAAAAGCTTGGTTTGATGCTGGTATTTATGTAGTACATTTAACTGGCGATCGCGATCCCGAAGCAGATAGTCTCAAACATCCACAGTACATAGCCTTACCTTTTTACAACAATATGGCAGCGTTGTTGCAACGAGCAACTCTTGCTATTAGTCGTTCTGGCGCAGGTAGCTTAACAGAATTGGCAGTGTGTGGAACGCCAGCGATTTTGATTCCTTACCCCTTTGCCGCAGAAGACCATCAATCTTACAATGCAGACGTATTTACTTCATCGGGTGCGGCGTTAACACTGAAGCAATCTGAGTTGACGCCTGAAACATTGCAAAATCATGTGTTGAATTTATTGCAGTCACCGCAAGAGTTAGCAAAGATGGGGGAAAAAGCAAAGGCGATCGCAGTTCCTGATAGTGCCGACAAGTTGGCGCAGTTAATGCGTGAGGCGATAGAAAAATAACTTTGATTATTTAGTATTAAAGAATATGTTATTTAGCAAAAAATTCCGCTTTACAGTAAGTTGTGCTGCCTTATTAGTTGTCAGTTTGGCAAGTAGTTATCTATATACCCACTCAAAAAATAAACAGCTAGCTCAAGAAAATCACTCATTTACTCAACAAGAAAATTCTGCCCTACTTCAATCACAGATTTCTCTGACATCAAATCAAGCTGCCGATCAACTTACCTCAAGGTTTCAAAATGCTTTTTCATCTCGACAGAATTTGTTAGCAGCATCTGTACCCTATCCAGTTATTGATGAGTTCAAAAAATATAAATTTAACATTAATGGTAGCCAGATTGCTACCGCAGGAAAATTACCAAATAGTAAAGTTAAATTCAATCAAGGAGATTTATTAACTGTTCTCGTTAATACTAAAAAATATTTTCAAGATTATGCTTCAAAAGACCCAGATATTATGCGTCCAGGAGTACTTACTACTCAAGGAGTTACTGTAGCAGATGTCCTCAAAACTTTGGATTTCATGATTGCTGTTTTGAAGGATGATATTGCTAATAATCGGGCTACTCGTTTACAAGACTCTAAATTTATTAATACCAATTTTCGAGTCATTAAATGGTCTGCCTACAACCCCAAAAGTAAACAGCAAAAACAATTACGAATCACCAAATATGCTGTATTTACTCACCCTGGTTCCCGCAAGAAAACCTCTACTTTTAATATACCAATTTATAGCTTAAAAGATAACTCTAATAACGATAAATTTTACACTCGGTACACAAAGCAAGATGTTTTGTCTGGTATTTATGAACCAGGTGGTAGAGAATTTGGAAAAGTTACAACTCTTGCTTATCTAACTAGAAATGGCTTAGAAGAAGCAATTATGCAAGGAACAATCCTGATTAATTTTACAGATGGTGATCAGGCATTTTTTAATGTAGATAGAAATAATGGAATGGCTTATATCCGCGGATTAAAGGCAACAGCACAAAAGCGTTATTGGTATTTTAGAGAAGTTGATGATATTAAAGGCTATGGATACAAAATAGATGCAAAAATTTCTATCAAACCCGGAGTTACTTTTGCTGGAGATGTTTTGAATATCGGTTTAGGTAAGGTGATTGTGATTGAGCATACTCAGGGTGGGCGCAAACATTTGCAAATGGGAGTCATCGCCGATACAGGCGGAGCATTTTTACCCAATCTTTATCAGCTAGATTTTTTGGCAGGTATTTTTAAGAATAAAAAAGAATTTGGGCAGAATATCAGCCAATTACCGGAATATGCCACAGCATATTTTTTAGTCAAGAAGTAATGCATTGACCTGATATCAAAAATCTATGCACGGGTTAACAATTCTAAGTTGTGGCCATCGGAATCATAGAAATAGAAGCCACGACCTTCCTTTCTGTGGTTAATTTGTCCTTTATTCTGATGCATGGGGTCGCTACTGTATTCAATATCTGCCTCTTTGATGCGTGCAAAAATTGCATCAAATTCTTCATCACTGACATGGAATGCATAATGATGTGGCTCGAACGCTTCAGCGTCGGCGAAGTCGAGCGTTAATGCATCATTTATATGCACAGCAGCGAAGTGACCAACGGAAAGCTCGACCTCTAAACCGAAAATTTTTGCAAAGAACCTTGCTGATGCTTCTTTGTCATGTGCGGGCACTATGGTGTGATTTAAAGTAATTGTCATGTCACACCTTCCCTCCTAATTTTGGTAGTAATCTATATCAACTCTCGATTTCAGAGTCGATAACAACAATGTTCTTTTCTATTTTATCTTTTGGGCGCTAACACCGGAGTAAATATATCTAAATCCTGTGTTCAATGTATTTGGAACGACCGCAAACACTAAATATCAAGCTTAAATAAGCAAACCTGATAACTAGTATCAGGTTTACTGTAGTAATAGAACTTGATTAAAAAATGTAAAGCAGTGTAAAGTAGTTTCACAGGCAAAGACCTTACCGCCTGATTCATAAATAACTAACCGCAATCATAAAACAATGACAACAACCTTACAACAGCGCTCAAGCGCTAACGTATGGGATCGATTCTGTGAATGGATCACCAGCACCAACAACCGGATCTACATCGGTTGGTTCGGCGTAGTAATGATTCCAACCTTGCTAGCCGCAACAGCTTGCTTCGTAATCGCCTTCATCGCCGCTCCTCCCGTTGACATCGATGGAATCCGCGAACCAGTAGCAGGTTCCTTGATATACGGAAACAACATAATTTCCGGTGCAGTAGTACCTTCCTCCAACGCTATCGGTTTACACTTCTACCCAATTTGGGAAGCAGCATCCTTAGATGAGTGGTTATACAACGGTGGTCCTTACCAATTGGTAATCTTCCACTTCCTGATAGGCGTATTCTGCTACATGGGACGTGAATGGGAACTATCCTACCGGTTAGGAATGCGTCCTTGGATTGCGATCGCTTATTCTGCTCCAGTAGCAGCAGCAAGTGCAGTATTCTTGGTATACCCCATCGGACAAGGTTCATTCTCTGATGGTATGCCTTTAGGTATCTCAGGAACCTTCAACTTCATGATCGTGTTCCAAGCAGAACACAACATCTTGATGCACCCCTTCCACCAACTAGGTGTAGCAGGTGTATTCGGCGGAAGTTTGTTCTCAGCAATGCACGGTTCACTCGTAACTTCCTCCTTAGTTCGTGAAACCACCGAAACCGAGTCACAAAACTACGGTTACAAATTCGGTCAAGAAGAAGAAACCTACAACATCGTTGCAGCCCACGGCTACTTCGGTCGGTTAATCTTCCAATACGCTTCCTTCAACAACAGCCGTTCACTGCACTTCTTCCTCGCAGCATGGCCTGTAATCGGCATCTGGTTCACCGCCTTGGGTGTCAGCACAATGGCGTTCAACTTGAACGGTTTCAACTTCAACCAATCAATCATTGACTCTGAAGGTCGTGTGATTGCAACTTGGGCGGATGTAATCAACCGCGCTAACCTGGGTATGGAAGTAATGCACGAGCGCAATGCTCACAACTTCCCTCTCGATTTGGCTGCTGGCGATTCTGCTCCTGTTGCTCTTACTGCTCCTGCTATCAACGGTTAATTCTGAAGTTTCGCTAAATTGAGAAAGCGCCCTCTCTAAACGGAGGGCGCTTTCTTATTTGTACTCATACAGTCCAAGTACCAAAACAAGTACAAGAATTAACTTTTGCACAAACTCTAGGTAAAATACATAAGCCTCATCCTTTTTCTTTAAGATCATGGGCAACACTTTTGGTCATCTATTTCGCATCACTACTTTTGGTGAATCTCACGGCGGCGGTGTGGGGGTTGTGATTGATGGTTGTCCTCCACAACTAGAAATTTCGGCAGAAGAAATTCAAGTAGAATTAGATAGAAGGCGTCCGGGACAAAGTAAAATCACCACCCCTCGCAAAGAAGCGGATACCTGCGAGATTTTATCAGGTGTATTTGAAGGTAAAACTTTGGGAACGCCTATATCAATTTTGGTACGGAACAAAGATACTCGTCCCCAAGATTATGACGAGATGGCCGAGAAGTATCGCCCTTCTCATGCGGATGCAACTTATGATGCAAAATATGGCATTCGCAATTGGCAAGGTGGGGGTAGGTCGTCAGCGCGTGAGACAATTGGCAGAGTAGCAGCTAGTGCGATCGCTAAAAAAATTCTCCGTCAAGTTGCCAATGTTGAAGTTATCGGTTATGTCAAGCGCATCAAGGACTTGGAAGGTGTAGTTGATCCAAATACCGTCACCTTAGAACAAGTGGAAAGCAACATCGTCCGCTGTCCTGATGCTGAATGTTGCGATCGCATGATTGAATTAATTGAGCAAGTTGGTAGACAAGGAGATTCTATCGGCGGTGTCGTAGAATGTGTAGCGCGTAATGTGCCGAAAGGGTTGGGCGAACCAGTATTTGATAAATTGGAAGCTGATATCGCTAAGGGTGTGATGTCTCTTCCTGCTAGCAAAGGCTTTGAAATCGGTTCCGGTTTTGGCGGAACGCTGTTAACCGGAATTGAGCATAACGATGAATATTATATTGATGAAAATGGGGAAATTCGCACTGTAACTAACCGTTCTGGTGGTATTCAGGGGGGAATTTCTAACGGGGAAAATATCATTTTACGAGTTGCATTTAAGCCGACGGCGACAATTAGAAAAGAGCAAAAAACAGTAACTCGTGAAGGTGAAGAAACCCTATTAGCAGCAAAAGGAAGACACGATCCTTGTGTGTTACCGCGTGCAGTTCCAATGGTTGAGGCGATGGTGGCGCTGGTGTTGTGTGATCATTTGTTACGACATCATGGACAGTGTAAGGTGTTATAGGAATTCTACTTTGACTTTCAGAAAATATTTATGCTTCGGGGGTGAGTGTCTGACTCGCCCTTTTTTACTGGGATTGCTATAGTAGCGGATAACACATTTAACTACGTGCGATCGCATCTACTATCAATATGGATAAAGAGTCTCAAAATCGCTTAGAACACTTTGCTGCTTTAAAGTCCAAATACCAAGCGACTCAATATCAAGATTCATCACCCGCTAATTTGCTGTATCTCATACTACGAAAACTTGACTTAGGAATTGAACTCCTTGACTTAGAATCTAATTGGTTGGGAGAATCTAAGCTTGAGGAGACTTTAGAAGCTATCAAGCAAGAGCAGAAACATAAAGTACAAGAATTCAAAAATCTAGAATCTGAATTCTCTAAATTAAAGTCTAAGTACAAAGCCACAAATTATAACGTTTCCTGGCAATCTACTCATCTGTATTTTATACTTTTGAAACTTGAATCAGGAAATTTACTCACTGATTTAGAAGTTCAATGGCTGAGAAGAACTGGTTTATATGAAACAAATCAAATTGCTCAAGAAGTAAAGCGATTTACTCAACTTAAATCTCAGTACAAAGCTAGTCAATATCAAGACTCATATCCTGATAGTTTTCTGTATCAAATACTAAAAAAGTTAGAGGTTACAGAACGTTTAAGTGATTCTGAATATAATTGGCTGCTCAATAACCAACTTTTGGAAACAGCAGAAATTTTTAAGCAACAGGAATTAGAAAAAGAAGCTCAATTTGCTAAGTTAAGAGATAAATATCAAGCGAATCTACACTTTGATTTATCATTATCAAGTCCATTATATCCAATACTACAAAATATTGATGCCAAAAATGATTTGAGTGATTCCGAGATTAACTGGTTGGAACAGCAAAAACTTAGCGAAACAATTGCCATTGCTCAAGAGTTGGAACAAACACGAGAATTTGCCGCCTTGAGACTGAAGTATAAAGCAACCGAGTATCAGGATTCATCGCCCAAGAGTCACCTGTATAAAATTCTTAAAAGACTTGAGTTGTCGAATCAGTTAGGCGAACAGGATATTAACTTCCTCAAAAAACGCAAGCTGACTAAGATTATAGAAGTTGCAAATGAAAAATATGTCTCCATCCTAAAATCTAAAATAGATTCAGGAGAACTACTTAATGAGTCAGAAATTGAGTGGTTGAAAAATAATAGACATGAAGATATCATTATCTTTGCTAAACAAAAGCACTTCGCAGTTTTGAAATCAAAATATGATGCTTTACTCTATCAAGATAAATCACACACCAGTTTTTTATACACAATTTTGCAAAAGCTGGAGTTAAAAGAGCGACTTGAAGCAACAGATGTTGCTTGGCTTCAAGAGACTAAAATCAAAGTGCCTCAAGCAACATATAGTTATGATAGGTGGCAACAAGAACCTCAGCATCAAGGGACTAAATTATTCTCTGGTAAGATTTGGATTGCTCATCACACAATTGAAGCAAATTTTTATGAGCAGGAGTTTCAGCGCACTGATAACAAATGGAACTTAGCAAATGCCAGCAGTCATTGGCGCAAAGCAGATGAACCAGAACAGGCATTGCAACTGACGAATAATTTACAATTCGACAAAATTAAAGAAAATAAACTCAAATCAGCTTTGCTAACTACCAGAGGTGGAGCTTTTCGAGATATTGGAAAATTAGATGAAGCAGAAAATTGCGCTCGTAAAGCTATTGATTATCAACCAAAAAGCCATCACCCTTACACCTTAATGGGAGCTATTTGTTTTGAACGACATCAATATTCAGATGGTGAATATTGGTTTCAAGAAGCAATTAAACGTGGTGCTAATCCTAGAGATATGGATTCTGAAATCAAGCGAGTAGTGAAAAATGCTAAGGATGAAAATAAGCGTCGGCAAGTGATAAACTACCTACTAAATAAAGATCCACAACGGTATGCTTGGGCAAAGTCTTATATCAAAAAGCTAAAGAATAAAATCTGAATCAAGAATGAAAATTACATAAAAAAGTTGAAAGACAAGCAAAAAAATAATGTCATGCAAGTGTTATTTTAGCGTTACACTACAAATGAATTGATATGATTGTATCGCATGGATTTTCTGACGATTCTGGGATTGACGGCTGCCACAATAACCACAATTTCTTTTTTGCCACAGATGTTTAAAACTTGGCAAACCAAATCAGCAAAAGATGTTTCTTTAGTGACGCTGATTACATTCATAACTGGTATTTTTTTGTGGTTAATTTATGGAATCTATTTGCAGTCCTTGCCAATTATTCTTGCTAACGCCGTAACATTGGTTTTTAACTTAATTATTCTATGGCTTAAAATTAAATATAGATAAACTTGCCTCTAACAAACACCTGTGACATCATCTGTATTTAACTCTGAACGCCTCCTTTTTACACCCACCACCCCAGACACGAACGCTATCCCCATAATATTCGCCTTTCCCAACGAGTACAGCGTAGGTATCACTAGCCTTGGTTATCAGGTGGTGTGGGCAACTTTTGCAATGCGTGATGATGTACAGGTGAGTCGCCTGTTTACCGATACTCACGAACAACTCCCTAGAACGCCGGAAATTGTAGGATTTTCGATTTCGTGGGAATTGGATTATGTGAATATTTTAAATTTGCTGGAATCTTTAGAAATTCCTATTCGGGCAACCTCTCGTGATGATTATCATCCGATAATTTTTGGTGGTGGCCCAGTTCTCACTGCTAACCCCGAACCTTTTGCAGATTTTTTTGATGTCGTTTTACTGGGAGATGGCGAAACTCTGTTAGGGAATTTTGTTGAGGCTTACAAAGAAGTAAGAAATGCCTCAAGACAAACTCAACTCAAAAGACTTGCACAAATACCAGGAATTTATGTACCCAGTTTGTATGAGGTGGAATATCACACAAAAGATGGTGAAGTAAAGTCTATTAAACCAATTTCTTCTGAAATTCCCGCAGTGGTGCAAAAGCAAACTTACCGGGGAAATACTCTATCGGCATCTACTGTAGTCACCGAAAAAGCCGCATGGGAAAATATTTACATGGTGGAAGTGGTGAGAAGTTGTCCAGAAATGTGCCGCTTTTGTTTGGCGAGTTATCTCACACTGCCTTTTAGAACAGCCAGTCTGGAAGATTCATTAATTCCAGCGATCGCAAAAGGTTTAGAAGTCACAAATCGGCTAGGATTATTAGGGGCTTCAGTTACTCAGCATCCAGAATTTGAGACTTTGCTAGATTATATTAGTCAGCCAAAGTATGATGATGTCCGTCTCAGTATTGCTTCAGTTAGAACTAATACTGTAACAGTCCAGTTAGCAGAAACTTTGACTAAACGAGACACGCGATCGCTTACCATTGCTGTAGAGAGTGGTTCCGAAAAAATCCGGCAAATCGTCAACAAAAAGCTGCATAACGACGAAATTATCCAAGCAGCCATAAATGCCAAAGCTGGCGGATTAAAAAGCTTGAAACTCTATGGAATGGCCGGAATTCCTGGTGAGGAAACAGAAGATTTAGAACAAACTGTGGCGATGATGCGTAATATCAAAAAAGCTGCGCCGGGATTGCGCTTAACATACGGTTGCAGCACCTTTGTACCCAAAGCACATACGCCGTTTCAATGGTTTGGGGTAAATCGCCAAGCCGAAAAGCGGTTGCAGTTTTTGCAAAAACAGCTAAAACCACAGGGAATAGAGTTTCGCCCAGAAAGCTATAATTGGTCGATTATACAGGCTTTATTGTCGAGAGGCGATCGCAGACTCTCTCAACTTCTCGAACTTACTCGTGACTTTGGCGATTCCTTGGGTAGCTATAAACGTGCTTTCAAGCAACTCAAAGGACAAATCCCCGACTTAGATTTCTACGTCCACGCCGAATGGTCAACAGAACAAGTATTACCCTGGAGCCACTTGCAAGGACCTCTGCCACAGTCTACACTACTAAAGCATTTGGCTGATGCTAAGAGTTATATCAATCCATCCCCAAAAGAATTACAGCCAGTTCTGGGGACTAGGAACTAGGGACTGGGGACTAGGAATTAAAAGTTAATACTCAACACCCAGTACCCAGTACCCAATACCCAGTCCCCAATACCATTGAATTCATAGCTGAAAACTTGATGCAAAACACAGCTGAGTATTATTGCGCCTATTGCGGCGAACCGAACTTAACTTTTATTGATTTGAGTGCTGGAGGACAGCAATCTTACGTTGAAGATTGTCAAGTTTGTTGTAACCCAAATATTTTGTATGTGCGGGTTGATGAAGACACCCTAGATATCGAGATTGATACTGAATCCGAAAGTTGAATTTTAGGTTTTTCTTTCCATGCTGCACTTTAAACATTCCTCAGTAATTAACGCGCCACTAGAAGTAGTTTGGAAATTTCACGAAAGGCCAGATATTTTGCAACTGTTGAATCCCCCTTGGCAGCCAGTCCAAACACTCCGCCGTGAGGGAGGGCTGAACGTAGGGGCAATCACAGAATTTCGCCTATTTCTGGGGCCATTACCTTTAACTTGGTTAGCGCGTCATACTGAATGTGAAAAATATCGCCTGTTTACTGATGAACAGATATCTGGCCCCTTTGAATCTTGGGTACATCGACATGAATTTAAACCGGAAAACGGCAAAACCAGATTAACTGACGCTATTTCCTTCTCTATGCCTGGTGGAGGAGCAGTTGAATTTGTCAGTGGTTGGCTAGTGCAAGCGCAATTAGAAGCGATGTTTCGCTACCGCCACTATGTAACTAAACAAGAATGCGAGTAATTATTAGCTAATCGTTATTCATTTTTCCAAGATGATTCTTTTGTAGTAAAAATACTAGTACCGCACGGCGGAAATAAACATACCCTTCGGGTTCAGCAGTTCCTCATGTGGGAAACCCCCAAGACCGGACTGCCTCACCATTTCAAATGACGCAAGAGCTTGGAATACAATTATGCGTGACTTTTGACTTCCGCCTTGCGCTACTAGTTATTAAAACTACCTAGCTAGCAGTATTATAACTTACACAAATCAACCTCTAAACCAAAAACAGTTGTTGGTATGGAGGTTGTATGTGTAATAATAGTTAAAGTATCTTAATATTTCTAAATATTCTAAAGTGTTGGCACTATTCGATGCAAAACACTTACCACTAATAGAGTTTTCTAGCTGGTGGTTAGTGATTTTTGTGGTGACTATATTTTAGGAATTTTCACCTGAATACTAGGCGGAGTAAAAGCGTGATTCCATTAGAACAACCACCCAGTTATCAAACAAAACTGACTCCAGCAGTGAAAAGTAAATCTCAGTTTCAAGGAATTTTCATTGCTATTGTCATTGTTAGTACATGGATCATGAGCTTGAGTTTATTACTTGCCATTGACATCTCAAAATTACAATTTTGGATGCTATTGCCTAGCATAGCTTGGCAAACATTTTTATATACGGGATTATTTATTACATCTCATGATGCTATGCATGGGGTAGTGTTTCCCCAAAACAGTAAAATTAATCATCTTGTTGGGACATTAACCCTATCTCTGTATGGTCTTTTACCATATAAAAAATTATTGAAAAAGCATTGGTTACACCACCAAAATCCAACAACTAAAATAGACCCAGATTTTCATAATGGTGAACATAAAAACTTCTTTGCTTGGTATTTCCATTTTATGAAAGGTTACTGGAGTTGGGGACAAATTATTGCTCTAACTCTTATATATCAATTTGCTAATCGTATCCTTCATATACCCCATGCTAATCTAATAACTTTTTGGGTGCTTCCTTCGCTTCTAAGTTCATTCCAATTATTTTATTTTGGTACTTTCCTTCCACATAGCGAACCAATAACAGGTTATATTCAGCCTCACTATGCCCAAACGATTAGCCGTCCAATTTGGTGGTCATTTATCACGTGCTATCATTTTGGCTATCATGAAGAACATCACGAATATCCTCATGTTCCTTGGTGGCAGTTACCAGAAATTTACAAAGCAAAATAATTATTGTTTATTTAATAAATAAGTAGGCATGAGTAATTAAAAGTTTCTAATCAGCGTTTCTAACCCTTAAAATAAGCCTGGATCTGCTTACTAAAAGCAAATTTATTCTGCTTATGCCAATTAATAATCCTCGTCTTGTCACTTATAGCCCTGCTTATACAATCGTTCCCACTTACGAGTGCTTTAATCGGTGTAGTTACTGCAACTTTCGCAGCGAACCAGGTAAAAGTCCCTGGATGAGTCTTTCAGATGCAGACAGTATTTTAAAATCACTTCAAAGCGAAAAAGTCTGTGAAATTCTCATACTTAGCGGTGAAGTACATCCTCATTCACCAAAGCGTCAGGAATGGTTTAGGCGGATTTATGATTTGTGTGAATTAGCGCTTTCAATGGGGTTTTTACCTCATACAAACGCGGGTCCACTGAGTTTTGAAGAAATGCAAAAGCTCAAGCGTGTGAATGTTTCGATGGGGCTGATGTTGGAACAATTAACACCAACATTGTTAAATAGTGTACATCGGCACGCACCGAGTAAATTACCAGAAGTTCGTTTACAGCAATTGCAATGGGCGGGAGAGTTGCAGATTCCCTTTACAACTGGGTTACTGTTGGGAATTGGGGAAACTGTAGATGATTGGTGGGAAACATTGACAGCTATATCTGAACTGCATCAACGTTATCACCACATTCAAGAAGTTATCCTGCAACCTCATAGTCCAGGACATCAGCAAACCTTTGATGCGTCACCTTTTAATCCTCATCAGTTACCAGAAGTAATTGCTAAAGCACGTCAGATTTTACCGCCAGATATTACTATTCAAATTCCGCCAAATTTAGTTAAAGATGACCGATGGTTACTCGCTTGTATCGAAGCTGGTGCGCGAGATTTGGGTGGAATAGGGCCAAAAGATGAGGTGAATCCCGATTATCCTCATATACAAGAACAGGCATTAAGAGAAATTTTACAGCCTGCGGGGTGGGAATTAGTGCCCCGTTTGCCAGTTTATCCGCAGTTTGACAGCTGGTTGTCAGGGGAATTACAAATAGCAGTGAAGCGATCGCGGAATGCTACGTTATTGGTTTAACAGATTTAGTGCGATCGCTAACCAAGAGCGATTACCTTAGTACTGATTAACCAGAACGTATACATCTCCCTTGACTTTGCCCAGATTTGACAATGATCAATGATCAGGAATTCCTTCATGGCGCTGCATTTTTGCGGCTAATTGATCATGGAGAGCGCCTCACAATAACTCATGCATCTTCGACACATTCATCCATTTATCTAGTTGAAACTGAGATTAGTAAATCGGCCATTCTGTTTAAGGTTTCTAAAAAACCCAAATCTGCATGGTCTTTTACCTTCAGTAGTCAAGAAGAATTAGCCTTAGATACTCTGCATAGTAAATACCAGGGTATTTCAGTCTTTTTGGCATTTATCTGCCATAAAGACGGTATCTGTTGCATCTCTCAAGAAAGGCTTTGGAGTATATTGGACAAAAATGCTGATATTGCTGGCCAACACATATCTGTGTCTCGAAAGATACATGGTAGCTATCATATAAGTGGCCCAGGTAGACAACAGATGGATCAGACAGTACCTCAAAATGACTAGCCTCGTGTACTTTTTTCCAATTAGGGCAACACCGATGACTAAGATAGATATTGCAACGGATGGATATTGTATTAATAAAGTTATTGACAAAGTTAAAAGCAAAATTGGGGATAAAGCAGCAGAGCAATTAAAACAAACAGCTGTTGAGGTAGTCCAGAATTGCGTTCATTTTTACTCCACAACTTTTGGTTTTGGTGATGTTGGTGCTACTGGTACAGGTATTGTTAGTCAACCTCACAAGGGAAAAATAGCTAATGCTACTACCGGACTAATTTATGGCAAAGTCCAAAGCGGTAAAACTAATACTACCATTGCTACACTGGCACTTGCTCAGGCTAACCATTTCCGTTGTTTCATTGTCTTGACTTCTGATAATACTTGTCTAGGCGAACAAACTGCCGATCGTTTTGCCGAGCAGCTTAAAGGTGGGCCTCGTATTTGTAATTGGAAAGAATGGAGAAATGATCCAGAAGACTTTGCAACTAATCAATTACTTGATTATATGAAAGATACTGGTGTTGTCCTAGTATCTACAAAAAATAAAAGTCATCTAGACAATTTGTTGAAAGTTCTTAAGTACGCTAAAGCCAGTAGTGTACCTACTCTAATATTTGATGATGAAGCCGATAATGCTAGCCCAAATACTAACGAAGCAAAACAGGCTAAAAAAGGTAAAGAAATAGTTCCAGATAGTGCAATTTTTGAAAAAATTGGCAATATTCGTAAAGAGGTAGCTAATCATATATATTTGCAGATTACCGCAACTCCTCAAAGTCTTCTATTACAAAATATTAATCATCCCTGTAAACCAGTTTTTTGTGCTGCTCTTCCTCAACCTGGTGATAGTTATATTGGAGGAAATTTATTTTTTTCAGACAACAGTAAATATTGCTGTACACAAGTCGAACTAGAAGAGCTAGACCAGTTAAAAAAACAGGGAGGAAAGATAAACCCTGGGAATAATTGGGATATACCTCCTGGATTGAGGCTATCTCTATGCTGTTTTTTCTTAGGTTCAATATATAAAATAGAATCTGCAAAAAATTCAGAAGCTAAATACTCTTTTCTGGCTCATCTTGACCACAAACGCATCACTCATAGCACCTTAGAAAAGGTTATTCGCGGCTTTGTTGTGGAGCTTGATAAGGCTCTTCGAGGAAAACTATCGGCTACAAAGCGTGAAGAAGCAATGAAATGGCTAAATCAAGCCTATACAGAGTTAAGTGAAACCGCAAAAAATCTACCACCACTAGATGATTTAGTTATAGAGTTAGAGCATGAGCTACGGAATGCTATCCCAAAAGTCATTGATGCGAGTAATCCAGATAAAGAACTAAAGTATAGCTCAGGAATGAACATTCTTATAGGGGGTAACAGACTTGGGCGAGGTGTCACTATTGAAGGATTAATGATTACTTATTACGGACGTGATGCCAAGCAAAAAACTATGGATACAGTACATCAGCACGCACGAATGTTTGGTTATCGTCAAGAACTACTTGATGTAACTCGCCTTTTTTTACCTCAGCATATTTTAGAAGATTTTCGAGCGATTCATGACGCTGATGAGGGTATGCGTCAAGCTATAGGTGATGATCCTAACAATATTAACATTCAGCCGGTTTGGGTAGGGTCAAAACTGAAACCAACTCGTTCTAATGTATTAAATCCGGCAGAAATTAATGCTTTTACACCAGGGAAAGCTATTTTCCCACCTGATCCACTATGGAAAGCTTCGGAAATTAAGGAGCATACAGAGGATTTAACCAAGCTTTTAGAGCCGTATAGCGATGAAGATATGCTATATGAAGTAGATATTGACTTTTTACTACAGATTCTATCGTATATGCCAAGTCGCCCTGCTGGTAATTATCCCTGGGAGGATAAACGAGTTCAAGAGGTACTCAAGGCAATGAAGAATATGGCAGGTATTCAGCAGGGACGACTCAATGTTCGTCGGGGAAAAGAAACAAAAGGAAAGGGATTTAGATTAACAAATAGACCGGCAAAAGATGGGTCACGAACATGGACAGGAACTTCTGGTTTTACTAGTCCTGAATGGGTAAATAAGGCAAAACAAGAATATCCTAATGTTCCTACACTTATTGTAATTTTAGAACAAGGTAGAAAAGAAGATTACTGGGATAACCAACCGCTTTATCTTCCAACGTTGATTCTACCTAAAAACAAATTTGTCTTCATGTTCAATTATTCAGAGGCTGCTGAAGAATTAGAAGATGATATAGACTTGTAGGATTAAAAAATAAGTGCATGATGTAGCGATCGCACAATTAAGATAATTTTCTCATAAGCGATCGCTTTCACAATCTCACTTCCAATAGCAACTTAAGCCAATACCACCAAAATAGTCTCAAATCAATATCCCCGTGAACTAATTACTAACGCATCCCTCAAAGGAGAGAGATAGGAGCCTAAACCCTGTTGTAAAATAGACATATAAGGATTCGGGGGGCCATTTAACTGGTCATAAACGCCTATAGAAACTATTTTTGGAAATCTCCAAGGTCTGAAGTCCAGCCAGCTGAAGCAACTACAGCGGCTGTATCACCAGCGCATACCAGGCGATCGCATCACCACGCCTGAGTTTTCCCAGCGTCTGGCAGCAATTAGCACAGAAGTCAATCAGCCTGTGTGCGCCTACGTCAATCGTCGCGGACAAGTGATTCGCGTCGGTGTAGGCACACCGCGTCAAACGCAAATACCACCGATGGAATTGCCCCGTTACGGTGCAGAACGACTCAGTGGTATTCGTTGTATTGCTACCCATCTCAAGCCAGAACCGCCCAATGAAGCGGCACTCACGGCAATGGCACTGCAACGCCTAGATGCCCTAGTTGTCCTAAATATTACCGGAACGGGATTTACACGGCGGGGAGGCGGTGCAACTGGGTATGTCAAAGAAGCTTATCTAGCTCATCTGACACCCCAAGACTCTCGCACCCTGATTCCTAGTCCTGCTGCTGTCAAAGTAGAGGAAAGCCAATTCGGCTTCGCTCACTCTAAACAAATCCAATCCCCAAGTTGGAATATATCGCCACCTTTGGATCTGGACGATCTGGCAGACCAGGATTTAGTAGACTTGGTGGAAAATCTGGAAGCAGAATTCCAGCGGGAATTTATCGCCCAGGAAGTAGATGCTGACCACGATCGCGTGCTGATTGTAGGGCTGATGACCAGTGAGATGACTCCCCTACAATTCCAAGATACCCTAATGGAATTGGCACGGTTAGTTGACACTGCTGGGGGAGATGTATTACAGACAATACAACAAAAGCGATCGCGTGTTCATCCCCAGACCGTAGTTGGCGAAGGTAAGGTGCAAGAAATTGCCCTAACTGCCCAAACACTAGGAGTCAACCTTGTTGTCTTCGACCGCGACCTCTCACCCTCTCAAGTCCGCAACTTAGAAATGCAAATTGGTATCCGGGTGGTTGACCGCACCGAAGTAATTTTAGATATCTTTGCCCAACGCGCTCAATCTCGTGCCGGTAAATTGCAAGTAGAACTAGCACAGTTAGAATACATGCAACCGCGACTGGCTGGTAGAGGTCGCACCATGTCCCGATTGGGTGGTGGTATTGGGACTCGTGGCCCTGGTGAAACTAAACTGGAAACTGAACGCCGTGCCATTGGGCAACGAATTTCTCGACTACAAAAAGAAGTAACTCAGTTGCAAGCCCATCGTTCGCGGTTACGGCAGCGACGGCAGCATCGGGAAGTTCCTTCAGTGGCTTTGGTTGGATATACCAACGCTGGCAAGTCCACTTTGCTGAATGCTCTTACTAATGCAGAAGTTTATACAGCCGACCAGTTATTTGCCACTCTCGATCCTACCACCCGCCGCCTGGTAATTCCTTATGGCGAAACCAATGAACATCAGGAAATTCTGATTACAGATACAGTAGGGTTTATACACGAACTGCCTGCATCGTTAATGGATGCCTTCCGCGCCACCCTGGAGGAAGTCACAGAAGCCGATGCCCTACTACATTTGGTAGATTTGTCTCACCCAGCTTGGTTGCGTCATATTCGCTCAGTCAGAGAAATTTTGGCACAAATGCCAATAACTCCTGGCCCGGCGCTAGTGATTTTTAACAAGATCGATCAAGCCAATAGTGAGACACTAGCCCTAGCTAGAGAAGAATTTCCCCTCGCGGTATTTATTTCTGCGAGTCAGCGCTTGGGATTGGAAACCCTACGTCAGCGCCTTGCCAAGCTGATTGAATACGCTGTTGATTCTCAGTAAATACTGAAATAAATTTTTAATTTCTAGTTGAAAATGCCGTAGTTAATAGTAACTATGGCATTTTTTATTGAAAATAATAGATATTCCTACTTTACTAAAGCTTTATCGGGTTATGTGGAATTTGCTGAATGACAATATTATAAAAGACGTGCTAGAACAATTGATTAATGGTATTTTTCTGTTTATAACTGATACAGTAATTGAATTTATTCACAAAATAAATTCAATTACGTATAAAGATTTAAGCATTGAACTTGTTCTTAATTAATTTTCTACAGCAGAATTCAGAATGGGCTGCGCCCCGCTGCGTTAACAGGAGTAAAACACACTTTATATCTGGGTAACAGACTTAGCTTGTGTACCTTATAACTTTAAGTCTGCTGTAAGAACTGTATTAAACTTTCAGAATGACTTTTAGAGTTATCTCATTTATCAACATTATATAAATAAAGGTATATGCAATTAGCTTCACAGCCATTTGAGTCGAAAGATGTCAAAGTACAGCTTCTTTTAACTGGAGGATATCAATATACTGTTTATTTAAAATCGGATGCACCTTTACTGCATAGCCTTTTAACAACAGTTGTGGCTCGTGCTTACAAACAAGAATCTGAGTTACAGAATTTATTCCAAATTCCCATCAATGAAGGTCGCTCAGTTTTGTGTTTTCCTGCCGAACATCTTATAGGCGTGGTTACAGAACCCCCAATCTTTGTACAGCAATCAGAGAAAATACAATTGCAAAATGATTATATTCTGGATTCTGATTATATACAAATAGATAATTTTTTTAAACCAGAAGAGCACAAGCACTTACTCCAATATGTCCTGGAGAAAGAGTCGGACTTCTTGCCAAGCAATACTTCTACAAGGGATATTAATTATCGCCAATCAATGGTTATCTACTCATTTCCTGAATTTTCTGAACTGATTTTAAAGAGAATTCAAGCAATGATTCCTGATATCATCAGCAAATTAAACTTACCATCATTTTCAGTATCACAGATTGAAAGCCAACTAACTGCACATAATGATGGTAACTATTACAAACTTCATAATGACAATGGCAGTCCAGATACTGCTACTAGAGAATTAACATACGTTTATTATTTTTATCAAGAACCAAAATCATTTTCTGGTGGTGAGTTGTTGATATACGACAGCAAAATTGAAAATAACATATATGTCAATGCTGAGACATTCAAAACAGTCGAACCTCGCAACAACAGCATTGTATTTTTCCTTAGCCGTTATATGCACGAAGTACTGCCTGTGAATTGTCCCTCTCAAGCTTTTGGAGATAGTCGATTTACTATCAATGGCTGGGTGCGTCGATAAGCAAATTCAGTATAATTACTGTATACTACCACCATGAATATTTAACTTTAGGTAAGGCGATCGCCTTACCTAAATTATTGCAAACTCATAGCCAATAGACTTTATGAGTAATATCTTTTATTGCATTAAAAATATTCTATCAATCTTACTTAATCAATTTATTTATGATTTTGAAATAAAGATTTAGTTCGCCAATTAAAACTAGAAATATTACGTAATTAAATAAAAATTATTTTCATAGTATAAACACTTAACACTCGTAATTTTATCGCGTATATGTCATTTATTTATGTTCTATTAAATTTTTGATAAAGCTTAAAAAAAACAGTACTATATTTCTTTTTTTTGTATAGATTTAGATTAGCAAATGATGTCAATAATGCTCATATAAACATCATTATTAGGAAGCTTTTCCATATCTTGTTTAAGACAAAGAGGTTTGATTTACATGTCTCAAGCATATTCAAAAAAAGTAATAGGTTATATAAGTTGTGGTCTATTATCATTCAGCTTAGCTTTAGGGTCACAAATACCTCAAGCACAGGCCGGTAACGGTAACGGTAACGGCAACGGCAACAAAAATACACCAGCACCTGCTCCAGCACCTGCGCCTGCGCCTGCGCCTGTACCAGCACCTGCGCCTGCGCCTGTACCAGTAACAGCACCTGCGCCTGTACCAGCACCTGCTCCAGCACCTGCGCCAGCACCCAAGAGTTTAGGGTCTATAAGTTTTTCAGCTACAGGAACAAATACTTACGACAAATCTAATGATCCTCTGGCAGCGTCAGTCCTCTTTAGTTACCTAGACAATGGTTTATTGTCACTGACCCTGACTAACAATTCTTCTGTAGGAATCTCAAATCCTTCTGATGTTCTGACATCAGTCTTCTGGGACTATGCTGGTTCTCCCCTAAATAACTTATCGCTGGTTTCGGCTTTAGCTCCGACAGTGACCTCAAGCGCAGGCTCTACCACTACAAAGAATGTCGATCTTCTAGCTCTAAATGAATGGAAATTGCCAAACACTAGTAATACTGGAGGACTTCCTGGCATTGACCAACACTACGGTCTGGGTACCGCTGGCTTAGGCATTTTCCAAGGTGGTGGTGGACAGCAATTTAATTACGGCATCATTAGTGGTTACGCTAATGATGCAAATCCAGCTGTGAGTTCGGGGACTTTTGTTCAAAGTTCAGCTACTTTCCTGCTATCAGGGCTAACTTCCGACTTTGACATCACTAAGATTGGCAACATCCGTTTTCAGTACGGTACATCACTAAGCGAAACTAGTATAAAACCTGCCACAACACCAGCGCCAGCACCTGCGCCAGTACCTGCACCTGCGCCTGCGCCTGCACCTGTACCTGCGCCTGCACCTGCGCCAGTACCTGCACCTGCGCCTGCACCTGCACCTGCGCCAGTACCCGCACCTGCGCCTGCACCCGCACCTGCACCTGCACCAGTACCCGCACCTGCACCCGCACCTGCACCCTCAATACCGCCTTACTATCAACCCCCTGCACCTCAACCGAAAAAAGTACCTGAACCTAGTACAACCGCAGCATTAGGATTATTAGGCTTGGGTGTTTTCGGACTCCAGAAGAAAAACAAAAAAAATCTTTCCTAAACTTAAACCGCACAGCTAAGTTTTAGTAGGAAGGGCCTTAAATACATGGGTTTAGAAGAGCATAAGCACTTCTAAACCCATATTTGTTAGAGGTAAGAAATGCGAAATTAAAACTCGCCTAGAAAATTCCTGCTTTTTAACTAGCGCTTAGTACTCAAAAAAAGTTGAATGATAGAAACAATCTCAATACAATTACTGGTATTCCCAGCATTTAAACTGAAATATTATTAGTTTTTTAAGTCAGATAAAAAATAACAACTCTCTACATATTTGGCTAGCATTAAGTTTGCAGTCCATATTCACTGCTTCTGTAGATTAGGTTATGAAGGAATAAAGCAGCCACAGTCAGTGGCAAAGCTCTAAAATTAAAAAGTATTAAATCAAGTTGAGGACATCATGGCTGCAAAAGTAGAAATTTACACCTGGAGGACTTGCCCGTTTTGTATCCGTGCCAAAAGTTTGCTGAAAAACAAGGGTGTTGAATTTATCGAATACAGTATTGATGGAGATGAAGCAGCCAGAAATAAAATGGCTCAAAGGGCAAATGGACGGCGCTCTTTACCGCAAATTTTCATCAATGACCATCATGTAGGTGGTTGTGATGATATCCACGCTTTAGACAGTCAAGGCAAGCTGGATGAGTTACTAACTTCTAGCAATAGCGTATAGATTCAGAAGGTATTGCACTAGCGACAAGCCGCTGCAAATTAGACGGCAGTCGCTACAACTATAGAAAAACAACGTGCTGCCTTGTCTACGGGTTTTTTCCCGACAAATCGATATCTGTCCACAAGACTTTACCCTCCAGTTCTACTCAGCAGTACAGATGTACGTCAATTGCTAAGATCATCAAGGGATAATAATTGCATAACCATTTAATTTCTTGGTGATTGAGGTATAAAGGGTGAAACTGGCTTTTATCATTGATTCCATCCATCTACTTGACCCGTGTCATGATACCAGTGTTGCCCTAATTGAAGCAGCGCAAATTCTGGGACATGAAGTTTGGGTGACTCAAGCAAATCTGCTGAGTGTGGTGGAGGGCAAAGCTTGGGCTGTCTTACAGCGAGTCGAACTTGTACCAGTGCAGTTGGCGGAGGGACGTTGGGTAGCAGCGAATCCTTGGTATAAGTTGAGCGATTCCTTCTTAACTTCTTTAGAGACAATGGACGCCGTATTTATGCGGACAGATCCACCTGTCAATGATTCCTATTTATATGCCACCTACATTCTGGATTACATTGACCAAAATAAAACCCTGGTGATTAACAGTCCCAGTGGCATCCGAGGGGCAAATGAAAAAATGTATGCCCTCCAGTTTACCAAAGCGATTCCAGAAACGATTGTCAGTGCTGACAAGCAATTTATCCGGCAATTTGTGGAAGCAAAGGGGGCAGGGGTTCTCAAACCACTGGGTAATAAAGCTGGCGAAGGAATTTTGTTTTTGCAATCAGGCGATCGCAATTTTAACTCCATTGTCGAACTCAGTACCCTTCAAGGTAAAGTGCCAGTAATGGTACAAACCTATTTACCGGAAGCAAAAGAAGGAGATAAGCGAATTATCTTGCTCAATGGCGAACCAATTGGCGCACTCAATCGCCTCTCTAGTGGAACTGATTTTCGCAACAATATGGCAACTGGTGGTACAGTCGCTCAAACCCAAATTACGCCAAGAGAATATGAAATCTGTACCCTAGTAGCCGAACGCTTACGCCAAGACGGCTTAATTTTTGTGGGTATTGACGTTATCGGTGGCTACCTAACTGAAGTTAACGTCACTAGTCCTACCGGCATTCGTGAGATTGACCGCTTAGATGGTACTCGCCTTGGTCATCAGGTTATTCAATGGATTGAACAAACACTAAAAATCAAAAAATAATTTACATTTTTTTGTTTGATGTTCTATTCCTCAGCAAACAGACTTCTTTCGGATACTTGAGTGGGCTAGTTCCCTATGCTAGTGGTTTTAAGTAAATATATTTACTTGTACGGAATAGGAGTTTAGTGGATCGCGAGGGGGTAGATGTATTATTCCTGCGATCGGCTGTGATGCTCGTTTGCCCTTGGTGTCTCCTTCTGGGAGAAGACTCGTTAACACTGCGCTATCGGTGATGCATCCATAGTTGGGCAGGTATTCCTATTGTTTTGTTTGAAAGTATAGCTGGACATGCAAGCTAGTAGACTCCTGCCCAAATTCATTCTATAAAGTAGCGTTGACAAGTTTTTTTACCAATTGGCAAAATTGGGTACAGCAAAATATTGCTTATCCCTACCCTTGGTAAAACCCTGGTGGAAGTAGCAGATTTTATACAGCGTTCAGCCTGACCTGAGACTGCTAAGTTAATCTAAAATCTAAAATCTTTTAATTTCTTGGTGTACGTCGGTTTCTCAGAAAATCAGGTATATCTAATCCAGGTTTTTCCTTTGGTTCTGGAATTGGAGTTGGAGTTGGAGTTGAACTTGGAGTCGAGGTTGAGGGATTAACTGCGGGTTGCTGTGTTGTTGGACGCTTCGAGGTATTAGGTGCTACTCGAACGTTAGCCACGCTTTGTTGTACCGCAGCTTGCACTTCACCTGTAAAACCGGTGGCAATTACAGTAATTCTTACCTCTCCTTGGAGCCTGTCATCAATTACAGCCCCAAAAATAATATTGGCGTTGGGATCAACTACCTCATAGATTGCTTCTGCGGCTGCATTCACCTCATGCAAAGTCAGGTCAGTACCACCTGTTATATTAAATACAACTCCTCTAGCACCTTCAATAGAACACTCTAGTAATGGTGAAGAAATAGCTGCGATCGCGGCTTCTCTAGCTCTAGACTTTCCAGAACTAACGCCAATTCCCATCAATGCCGATCCCGCATCTGCCATAACTGCTCGGACATCAGCAAAGTCAACGTTTACTAAACCGGGGATCGTGATGATATCAGAAATACCTTGCACCCCTTGACGCAGCACATCATCTGCATAACGAAAAGCTTCTTGCACAGGCGTTTGTTCGGGGATCACTTCCAGCAGTTTGTTGTTGGGGATAATGATCAGTGTATCTACTCTACTTTTTAGTCCTTCAATACCTTGTTCCGCTTGACTGGTGCGGCGGCGTCCCTCAAAAACAAATGGACGTGTGACTACACCAACAGTGAGAGCGCCCATTTCTTTGGCCACTTCTGCCACGATTGGTGCTGCACCCGTCCCAGTACCACCCCCCATACCAGCAGTGATAAATACTAAATCTGCACCCTCTAAAGCCGTAGCAATTTCGTCCCGTGATTCCTCAGCTGCCTTTTGACCGATTGCCGGATTACCACCTGCTCCTAAACCCCGTGTTAGCTTCTGCCCAATTTGCAATCGACTTGGAGCGCCAGCTAAGGTAAGAGCTTGGGCATCGGTGTTAATGGACCAAAACTCTACCCCGGAGACATCAGACTCGATCATGCGGTTAACAGCATTGCCACCACCACCACCAACACCAATCACTTTGATGTTGGCGACCCGACCAGGAACAATCTCGCCAATTCGGCTATTTTCCGGAGAAATTTTCTTATTATCGTGATTTTGCCCGAAGTTCAGCCCAGAGTTATTAAAGGGATTGGTCGAGTTAACTGCCAGAGAGAACCCAGGCTGTCCCGTAGATTGGGAATTTTTATAGTTAAGTCCTTGGTTATTATCAAGTGTCATTGGATTTGTGAAAGGGTAGATAAACGACTTTTTCAGGTGTTATTCACCTAAGAGTCAACTTTAGTTTGACAATGCCACAATATTATGGCGTTGTTCTTTATTGTTTTCACTACTGCCAAGCCTAACAGAATTGGCAGTGCGAAAATTTGCTATGGGATAAGCTTTTAACACAGCCGATCGCACAGCCAATTCTAGAGAAGTATACCTATATTTATCTAAAACAGACCTGTATAACTTCAACCAGACATTAATCTCTTCATTATTCTCAGCAGCGGGCATAACTTGTAAAGACACACTACAGCGTATCTTCTCTGCCTCAATAATAATATTGTTAATAGGTTTCACCATTGGGGATGATTGCAAGTTTAGACACAAAATTTACCTTCTACTTACTTATGCTTAAGTTAAACTAAGCAAGAATTTACTTGTCAGACTATACCTGATTAATTTGTTGTTTGGGTGATCTCAATGGACACTTTGTTGGAGCAATAGTCTATCCTACAAGAACCCTTACTAGTGCGGCCAACAAATCAAGATTTCCTAAGAGATTTCGTTACCTAATAGGAATTACAGCACAGAACAGTCCAAACTTATTACCCAGAAGCAATGCTTACACAACTTTGGCTGGCATTTTTCGTTACAGATTGAAACTTCGGTACACTGTCTTTGGAAGTGTCCTCGACAGACCAAAGCCAGAGCCTTTTTGCGTCTGTACTGGGATGGCGGCATAAACCGTTTTCATCAGTGACCTCTGTTCACGAGTCTGAATCTGAATAAAAAGCTCAAGCAACTTTCTCTTTTTTGCACTGGGTTTAGTCAAAGAATGTATGGGCAGAAGGCGTTTTGTACGCTATGAACCCTCTTAGACTGTTTGACATCTTGCACCCTACTATTAGATGTTAGGGTAACAACTGAGAGTCTGTTACTCGCAATAGAGATTTTATGATTGATCTTCTCATTTTAATTAGAAGTTAATGCCGATTTTCGGGCCATTTGCTGGAAAACTGAAAATAATAAATATATTTATCAGCATAAAGCTTCTTAATTTACTAAGAGCTATCAAAATAATAAACATACTAAATGTTTTTAGGTATTTTGGGAGTTAATTTTTGGTCTTTTTGGTTCATCTGTACTAATGGAAATTCGGGATTTTTCAGATCAATATACCCTATTTGACCAGGATTAAATTTTGTTGCTAAATGACGCATTTGGGCGAGTACCTTAATTTGTTCAGATAACTGGGGTCCTGGAACACCAAGATGCACATTTCCTAATTCTGTTTTCAAAATTAAATTTGTTGGATTTTGGCAATCAATTTCCATCACTTTCACGGGACTTTGGCTCACGGCTTTATGGAGTTGAGTCCAGTAGAGGCAGTATTGATTTGGTGAACCAATTACTCTGAGATTGGGTAATTTTCTAGTGGGATTCAGTGATGTGTATTTTTCTAAAGGCATCCAGGCCCCAGTTGCATCTAGTAAGCCGATTGTTACTTTTTTGGTGCCACGTGTTTGAGTTACCGCTACAGGTACTCGTTCTTGGATTTCAATGATTAATCCAGGAGGAAATAGGCGGCGTCTGACGATCGCTTGGGCAATAGTTGGTTGTTTCTTCAAAGAGTTAGCGATCGCTGACGGTTCAATCCGCCACAAAGATTGAGGGTAAGACAACACCAACAATGACTGAGTTGTTTGATTCGACAGCAACTTATTGCCTGATTTCATCACTATTTGTTTGGGAGCTTTTAGCATCCACATCGGTTGGACTGCCATCCAGAACAATCCACCCGCCAAACCAGTAATGGCAAAGGTTCGCCAAATAGCTTGAATAATTCTCATCTGCCGCTGCCGACGCAATTTCTGACGACGCTGGGCTAGATGCGTGCGGGAAACTGATATTATGCCAGCCATTCACACCCCTTTTTGATTGCAATCTAAATTCCTTGACAAGCTCGTATCATTATTAATTTCAGTAAACACTGTTGGCATCTTTGAGCCGCTCTCCTCAAGACTTTTTTATTTTTAGTAACACTTTACAGTAACTACACAATCATTATGGCGCTAGTCATTATTCCTATTAAAGTTTCCGGTGTCCATTTTTAACTGACTGTAGTCTTTTTGACAAGTTATTTTTGAAGATTTTTCCTTAAAGATTACAAAATATTAATTGAGATGTGTGGGATTTTGCTTTCTTGACAAATAGAATGTGAAATGATATACAAGTATTCCTACATCTCTGTATAGCTTGCTATAATTCATACCAGCGAGACTCATCAGATATTTAAACTGAGAACAATGAAAAAATGTAGCTTTTTTTACTTACTCCCTCAGCCATATCATTTTGTGGCAGGTCAAACAGAAGGGAGAGATTGTCAAAACCTCAATAGCAGGTGTAAAAAGGACAGATATGCTTAAGACCTAACCGGTCGAATGGCACGAATAAAAGATGAAACCCTTGCCAGCTATGGATATAGAGGATAGGGTGTAGGTTCGGAAAAAATCAAGAAAAGTAAAAATAAGTGCGAACATAAATAAAGTTATTCGTCACTATACCCCACACCCTACACCCCACACCCAAAAGCTTTGTAGATAATGGGTTTGCATTATCTTAGTGCCATTCGCTATTAGGATCAATTAAATCTCTACCATACTACTGACAGTAATCTGGAAATAAGTGCTGTCTTTTGCAAGACACTACCACCTTGTGAGTCAATCCTGTATCTACATCCTAGATAGGGATTAATTGTATAAAAAATTCAAACTAAACTGCATCTACATAAACCTCTACATACATGAAAACGACATTAAATTTGTCACGTTTTTATAAAGCATGTAACCCTAGCTACACGCTAAATATAAGTAACGTACTAGATCGGCAGTATTACATAGATTTTGCTGATGTACGTGGTTGCAAGATTGTCGAAGAATTGCAACGGACTATCGTTCGGATTTCTCCTGATGAGCCAACCTGTCAGTTATTTACGGGTCATATTGGCTGCGGTAAGTCAACGGAATTGCAGCGCCTCAAGACAGAATTAGAATTGGCGGGATTTCATGTGGTTTATTTTGAGTCCAGCCAAGACTTAGACATGGCGGATATTGATATCAGCGATATTTTGCTGAGTGTAGCCCGTCAAGTCAGTGCCAGTTTAGAAAGTATTAGCATCAAACTCAAACCTGGTTACTTTACTAATTTGTTTAAAGAAGTAGGCGATTTTTTGCAAAGCCCCATAGAGCTTTCTGGACAAGCAGAGTTGTCCTTGGGTATTGCCAAAATTACCGCCAAAACCAAAGATAGCACCCAGATGCGGAATCAACTAAGACAATATCTGGAACCACGTACCAATAGTATTTTGCAAGCGATTAACGAAGAGATTTTAGAAAAGGCTGTTGAACAGCTAAAGCTAAGGGGTCAAAAAGGACTGGTAGTGATTGTAGATAATTTGGATCGAGTGGATATGCGTCCCTTAGCATCCGGGCGATCGCAACCAGAATATCTCTTCATCGACCGAGGCGAACAGTTACGCCGACTCAAATGCCATCTAGTTTACACAATTCCTCTAACATTAATTTTCTCCAATGAATATGAGACACTGAAAAATCGTCTGGGGGGAGGGATTGCACCAAAAGTACTGCCGATGGTATTAGTGCGGCAAAGAGATGGCAGTGACTACGAACCAGGAATGTCACTAGTACGCCAGTTAGTTCTAGCTAGGGCTTTTCCAGAAGTTCCTTTGAATAGCAGACTTTTATTAATTACAGAATTATTCGATCACTCCCAAACCTTGGATCGTCTATGTCGCGTTAGTGGTGGTCACATTCGTAACTTATTAGGCTTACTTTATAGCTGCCTGCAACGACAAGATCCGCCTTTTTCTAGGGACTGCTTAGAAGCCGTGATTAAGGACTACCGTGACGATCTGCTATTAGCTATTGATGAATCCCAATGGGAATTATTGTTTGAAGTAGTACAGCAGCAGAGAGTTAAAGGTGAGTCTGACTATCAGAGCTTACTAAGAAGCATGTATCTGTTTGAATATCGCGATCCTGTGGGGCGCTGGTTTGGCATCAGTCCAGCCCTGGCAGAAACAGAAAAAGTTTTGGCTTGGCAACAAAACAAGTAACAGTCAATTGTAATTTGTCATTGGTCATTTGTTAGTCAACTAATGACCAATGCCCCATATCCAATGCCTAATACCCCATATCCAATGAGTAATGATAAACAGCTACGTGTCTACACCAAAGAAAATCAGCATACTTTGCAAAGACTGATTAGAGCGATCGCACTTTCCGAAGGTCAATTTGCTCTGATTTTAGTTCGATGCAACTATGGGCGATTACGCGAGCAAATGTTGGAGAATATTCGCTCGACCACCAAAGAAATTAATATCAGAGAAATCGTTCTCAATCCATCAACTACTTCTTTACACAGCACAATCATCTCAGAACTATCTTTAGATAATCCTGCCGTCCTTACAGACACTTTGCCATCTGCTGTGATGGTTTTCGGTATTGAGTCAATTAACGACCTAGAAAACTTACTTACAGGCATCAATCAAGCACGAGATATCTATGCTGCAACTTTTCCATTTCCAGTGGTGTTGTGGCTACAGGATGAAGTGGCATCATTGCTTTCAAAATTAGCACCTGATTTCAAAAGCTGGGCTGCAACCACTATTAAATTTGAAATGGCCAAAGCAGATTTAATTGCTTTGATCTCTCAAGAAGAAGAATCTCTATTTGACAAAGTTTTAGAAGCAGGTGCTGAAACATTTTTATCTAACGCCTTTCTAGATTTAGATCCTAAGTCACAACACCGTCACGAAATAGAATCAGCACGTAATGATTTACTACGCCTGTATGGGGTTAAATTAACACCAGGATTAGAAGCTAGTTTAGAGTTTGTATTGGGGCGAGATAAATACGCCAACGATCAAATTAATGGTGCTTTAGCCAATTATCAAAGAAGCCTAGCATTATGGCAGCAGGAAGCAAGGAGAATAGCAGAGTGGGAGAATAATTCTTCTTTGCCTCTCTCATGTCCTCAACCTATGCCCCCCTCATCTTTACTCAAGCAAGCAATAGTACTATTCCACCTAGGGCTTTGTTATCACCGAATGGCAGATTTATACCAGAATACTAGTAGCTATTGCGAACATGCTCTGTCGTGGTTTAAACAATGCTTGGAGCTATTGGAAGAGGTACAAAGAGAAGACTTAGTTGCTAAATTCATTTTGCCTGCTTGTGAAATGCTGCAACGTTTACAAGCCTGGGATGACTTAAAAGAATTAGCTCAAAAGTCATTACATCTACATAAAACTTATGGAACTCCCGCACAGGTTGCTCAAAATTATGGTTTTTTGGCAAATGTGGCGGCTTCAGAATCAAATTGGGTACTGGCTCATGAATTAGCAAATACAGCGCTTTCTATCTCTGAAGAAGTAACACAAGTTTCTCTGCGAGACGCTTTGCGAAGACGACGACAAGAAAGTTGGTATCTTCTCTTGCTAGCACGCACACAACGGCATTTGGGTGAGTGTGAGGAAGCTATCAATAACTTGGAATGGGCGAGGGTAGTTTGTGAGTTACAACATCAGCCATTACTGTACTTAGAGATTTTAGAGGAACTGCGATCGCTTTACTTTTTTGAGTGTCATAACTATACAGAAGCCTTTAAGCTGAAGCAAGAAAAAATTAAAATAGAACATCAGTATGGCTTTCGTGCCTTTATCGGAGCAAGTCAATTACAGCCACAACGCCCCAGAATCAACCCAGTACTAGAACCTCACAAAATACCATTTATTCCTGAAGAAATTGCTCAAGAAATATCTGCTTCTGGACGGCAACAAGATGTCAATCGCTTAATTGAAAGAATTGCCCGCGCTGACTACAAACTCACAGTTATTTATGGGCCATCAGGTGTAGGTAAAAGTTCAATTCTCAAAGCTGGTTTAGTCCCAGCACTCAAGGGAAAAGTTATTGGTGAACGTATTCCTATACCGATTGTTTTGTCTGTTTATACTGATTGGATAACAATCTTGAGTAACAGTATCAATCAAGCATTAGCATACACAGGAATATCGGTTAATATTGACTCTACACCCACCATAATACTAGAAAGAATTCGGTTAGCATGTGAGCGTAATTATACAATAGTTATTATATTAGACCAGTTTGAAGAATTTTTCTTTGTTAGTAATCCTCCTACACAAAGAATAGAATTTTATAAATTTTTTAGTGAATGTTTAAATATTTCTTATGTAAAAATTATTCTTTCATTACGAGAAGATTACTTACATCATTTATTAGAATTTGAACGTTTGAGCCAGAAAAATAGTACTGGCTTATATGATTTAGGAGTAATTAATAAAAATATTCTTGATAAAGACATTCGCTACTATTTAGGAAAATTCTCTAGTCGAGATGCCAAAGCCATAATTCACAGTCTTACTCAACGTTCACATTATGAACTAAGTGAGGAATTAATTAACCGATTAGTCCAGGATTTGACAGGGGAACTAGACGAAGTACATCCAATTGAATTACAAATAGTCGGTGCTCAACTACAAATAGAAAACATTACGACACTTGCGGAATATAAGCTTTGTGGTGGCTCGGCAAAATTGGTGGAACGCTGGTTAGGGGAAGTTATCAAAGACTGCGGTCAAGAGAACGAAGAGTTAAGTTGGAAATTATTATTTGAGTTAACAGACGAAAAGGGGACGCGACCTTTAAAAAATAAAGCTGATTTAGCGGCTGCATTAGTTAATAATTATGATATAGATACAATATCAAGCTTTGACAAAGTTGGAGAACTGATTTTAGAAATATTGGTGGGTTCAGGCTTGGTATTGCGAGTTAGAGAAGAGTTAGGCGATCGCTACCAGTTGGTTCACGATTATTTAGTTGAACCAATTCGCCAAAAGAACAACTATGGTATGCTCGCCGAATTAGAAAAAATCAAACTTGAAAAAACTAGAGCAGAAGCAGCCCAACAACTTAGTCAAAAGCAACTAAATTTGGTATTACAACGACGACTGCGGGAAGCGCGGATAGCAGGTGCGATCCTAGCAATTATGGGTGGAACAATAGCAGCATTATGGTGGCAAGCCGACTTACAAAAAAGAGCAGCAGTCCGCCAAACTCTACGCGCTGAACGTAGTGAAACCAACTTGCAAATTAGTGCGATCACTGCCGCTAGTGAAGCTCTGTTTGCATCTAATAAAGAATTTGATGCCCTCTTAGAAAGTTTGCGGGCTTGGAGAGGACTTAAACAAGCAGATGGAGTTCAGCCAGATACCCGAATGCGGGTGGTAACAGCTTTACAACAAGCAGTTTATGGGGTAACTGAGGTTAACCGCCTGGAAGGGCACACTGATATCGTCTGGGGAGTGACTTTCAGCCCAGATGGTCAGTTGATAGCATCAGGTAGCCGAGATCAGACAGTGAAACTTTGGCATCCTGACGGTAGTTTACTCCAAACCCTTAAAGGTCACAGTGATGCTGTTACCTGTGTAAGTTTCAGCCCTGATGGTCAAACCCTAGCCTCCGCTAGCCTCGACAAAACAGTGAAAATCTGGCGCAAAAACTCGGTTACAGGTGAATTTGACCCCAAACCATATAAAACCCTGAGAGGACATGAAGATTGGGTTTATAGCGTCGATTTTAGTCCTGATGGCGAGTTATTAGTTACTGGCAGTAAGGATAAAACCATAAAACTCTGGCGCAAAGACGGTAGCTTAGTAAAAATACTGAGAGGACATCAAGGGTGGGTTAACTGGGTAAACTTCAGTCCTGATGGTCAATTTATCGCCTCAGCTAGCGACGACAAAACAGTGAAAGTTTGGCGACGGGACGGTAGACTCGTTACAACTTTGCAGGGACATAAGCAAGGCGTAATTGTGTCTATTTTCAGCCCAGACGGTAAATTTCTGGCGTCAGCAGGTCGAGATCAGACAGTGAAACTTTGGCGGCGGGAGAGTAGTAACACTAAAGACGGTTTTGACTTTTTTCCTTACAAAACTTTACGGCAGCATAACGGTACGGTGTGGAGTTTGAGCTTTAGTTCGGATAGTAAAAAGTTAGCTTCCGCAGGCGAAGATAATACCATAAATCTCTGGAGTATCACTGGTAATTTACTCAAAACCTTCAAAGGACACAGTGATGCTGTCGTTAGCATTGCTTTCAGTCCAAAAAACAAATTGTTAGCTTCAGGAAGTTTCGACAAAAGCGTGAAACTATGGAGTTTAGATGCTCCCAGACCGTCTATTCTTCAAGGGCATCGAGATCGAGTTTTGAGCGTTGCTTGGAGTCCCGACGGTCAGATGCTAGCTTCTGGTAGTAGCGATCGCACTGTCAAACTTTGGCAGCGATACACCAGTAGTGGCGAGATTAAAACTCGACTTTACAAAACTTTGATGGGACACACAAATAAAGTTCCTAGTGTCAGTTTTGACCCAAAAGGTCAAATGCTGGCTTCAGGAAGTTATGACAAAACTGTGAAACTTTGGCGGCTTGACGGTACTTTAATAATGACTCTCCAGGGACATAGCGATAGTGTCATGAGCGTCAATTTCAGCCCAGATGGTCAGTTTTTAGCATCAGCTAGCAAAGATAAAACTGTAAAACTTTGGAATCGTGAGGGCAAGTTGCTCAAAACCTTACTGGGACATCAGGGTTGGGTAAATAGCGTCAATTTCAGCCCAGATGGTCAGGTTTTAGCTTCTGCCAGTGACGATCAAACAGTGAAACTTTGGCGGCGGGATGGTACTTTGCTCAAAACTTTCTCGCCCCATGATAGCTGGGTATTGGGTGTCAGCTTTAGTCCTACTGACGAGTTGCTGGCTTCTGCTAGCTGGGATAACACCGTGAAACTGTGGCGACGGGATGGGACGTTGTTAAAAACTTTATTAAAGGGGTACAGTGATAGCGTCAATGCCGTGACTTTCAGCCCTAATGGTGAATTACTCGCCGCTGCCAGTTGGGACAGTACAGTGAAACTCTGGAGCCGTGATGGCAAATTAATTAAAAGTCTCAATGGGCATCGCGCTCCGGTATTAAGTGTCAGTTTTAGCCCAGATGGTCAAACACTAGCATCAGCTAGTGATGACAACACGATAATTCTGTGGAATTTACATCTTGACGATCTGCTTGTTCGTGGTTGCGATTGGCTAGGTGATTACCTTAAGCACAACCACAATCTTGAAGAGCGCGATCGCCTTCTTTGTGATGGGATAACCCGTACAAACCCTTTTTAATTACAAATTATGAATTAGGTTGAAGCCTCAATGAGCAACCGCTCTTGGTTTAGCGGTTGATGAGGCGATCAGAGTTATTAATTCAGAGCTAAAAATAAATTTCGAGCTAATCAGCCAAAAGAGCGATCGCTCTCCAAAAGTTCATGGCTATTTTCTTCGGGAGCCTCTTGTGGCAAATTCGCTAAAAAGGCTTGTAGCCTCATACGCTCAATGTAGGGCCAGCCTCCCTCAGACTCAATATCTTTCAGCAGTGAGTAAAGTTGGCGGCGGTTAACAGGCAAACTCTCTTGAAAAACCCCATCCCGGATCTCTCGGTGTAACTGCTCTAATTGCCGCAGCAAAGCCAAAAGAGCTACAGTATCGCCTTCACAAGCTGTAGCGGTATCATACACCACAGTTGCGATCGCTTGCAGTTTAGCAGACAACTTCTCTGATTCAATATTTTTGTGATCGTTCATGCCACCTTTTCCGTATAAATGAGGTCAACTCAAATTTACCGGAGATTTTTAATTTTCCCTAGTTTGTCAGTTGTCTCCCTGTTATCGCATCTCCTCACTTGCCCTAGTTAGGGGTGAATATAACTAGATTTGTATCTTTATCAAAAGCAATTGCGATCGCTCCAAAAAGAGCGTAGTAACCTTTAGCATAGGCTTTACAGAAGCTAGATGCGATCGGGACGAGACTTTCTTGGATTTTGAGAACTTTGATTTTGAGTTAAAAAAAATCGTATGATCTGGCTGATTTACCCATCTAACAATGGGCTGTATGTAGTGGCGTCACATACATGATACAAAAAGACTTGGGCGACGCCGCTTTTACGATAAGCAAGAGCAAAGTGCGAAGCAGACACCCCTGTTCGCATTTTTCAAGGCACAAGCATTTATGCTTCTCTGTGTGAGCTTACTCATACACTCGCCCAATTCCAAACAAATGCCACCAACAGTAAAACTGCTGGTTTTTTGCTCCCCTAGTGACACACATCCAAAATGGATGCAGTGTGCTACTTAGTCTGGGGTCTACACCCCAAGCTCAAGATAGCGACACGTTTAACTACGTTTAGCAGAGAAAAGTTTGAGCAGCGTCTGACAACTAGACACCCGAACACTTGCTTCAACTCTCTTATCAGAGCAAAGCCGTGTCCGAACAAAGGTAGCTTTTCGCAGAGTAGCGGCTTCTCATCAGAGATCAAAGCTTCGATGCAGTTTTACAACTTAGATATTAATTTTTGAGATTGAGGTTGACCATGAGGTATCGCGCTTTAATTGTTGCATTCTTGGCTTTGTGCCTGGGACTAATAACCGCTTGTAGTGATGCTCCTACTACCAGTAGTGGTAGAGATGTACTCACTTACGATCAAATTCGCGGCACTGGCTTGGCGAACAAATGCCCCCAACTAGCAGAAACAAGCCGTGGTTCCCTTCCCATTGATTCTAGCCAGTCTTATACCATCAAAGAACTTTGCTTGGAACCAACTAGCTTCTTCATTAAAGAAGAACCTGCTAATAAACGGCAAGAAGCAGAATTTGTTGCTGGCAAATTGTTGACCAGATACACTTCCACCATTGACCAGGTGCAAGGTAATCTGAAAGTCAACGCAGATAATAGCCTGACTTTTACGGAAACTGATGGTCTTGACTTCCAAGCTATCACTGTGCAACTTCCTGGTGGTGAACGAGTACCTTTCCTCTTCACCATCAAAAATTTGGTTGCTCAAAGCCAACCCAGCTTGACTAGTATTAACACCTCTACGGACTTTGAAGGCAGCTTTAAAGTTCCTTCCTATCGTGGTGCTGCCTTCCTAGATCCCAAAGGTCGTGGTGTCGTCAGTGGCTACGATAATGCTGTGGCTCTTCCCGCCCAAGCAGATGATGAAGAACTTACCCGCACTAACGTCAAGCGTGCTGAAAATCTTAATGGCAAGATTTCTCTGCAAATCGCCAAAATAGACAGTTCTAGCGGTGAAATTGCTGGCACTTTCGAGAGCGAACAGCCATCTGATACAGATTTAGGTGCTGGCGAACCAAAAGAAGTCAAGATTCGTGGTCTATTTTATGGACGGGTTGAATCGACTCGTGGCTAAATCCTCGAAAGTAAGGCAACTGACTGGCACTCAAAACGACAATTCTGTAAGTATCAGACTTGATCGCAAAAGTTAACCTATCCACCCTCTTTAAAAAAGAGGGTGGATAAATTTTTTACAAAAATGAGAAAAAGTTAAATCTGAGGGCAAAATAGCCCTGACAATTGGGAAAATTATTATCCCTCAGTCTTATGGGTGACTTGATTCATCCCTTTAACCTTTTCCCTTTCATTAAAACACTATAGACTTAAGTACAAAAAAGGGTGAGACGCCCTTTTTTTATTGACTTGCGTAAATATACATAAGATTTTTCTAAATTATTAGTAATTTGTGGACTTTGGATAATTTTTATTGGGATGAACACGTAATTTTACTGTAAATCCAACTTTTGCTTGTCAAACAAAAGCTCGACTACTTTTGTTTCTTTTCTCTAAATTAACTTCATCATTAATTAATTCAAGTTAAGTACAATCTCGGTTTTATATTTAGTGATTAATTTTATATTTTATTTCTATGTGGTTCTAAAAAAGCTACAGGTCATACCAAAGATAAATAACCAACTAAATAACGATTTCGCCCATTTAAATTCTGCTCGATTGTCAAGTAACCTATGGAATTTTAATAGAAAGTCTTTATTATCTCCCATAGTATTTGCTAGGAAATATAGCGCCATATTTCATTTGATATCGTGCGATCGCAGCTGAATTTGAAAAGCGAATAATTGATTCTTTATTTGCTCAATAAACCCGGTGCTATGCCTACCACAGTCACCACTGAACTAAAGCACGAAATTTGGCAGTTGTTGCGAGAATATCAGCAATCTCCGTCAGAAAATACCCGCAATCAACTGGTAAAACTCAATTTTGGACTTGTGAGAAAAGAAGCTCACTATTGGACAAATCAATGTCATGAAACCTACGATGATTTGCTTCAAGTTGGATGTTTGGGTTTAATCAGAGCTATTGAAAGATTTGAAATTTCCAAGGGACATGCCTTCAGTTCCTACGCTCTTCCCTATATTCGGGGTGAAATTCAACACTATCTCCGAGATAAAGGTGTCACCGTGCGAATTCCTCGGAAATGGTTAGCGCTCCAACAGCAAGCAATAGGAGTATCACGTTCTTGGCGTGAAAAACACAATCGTCAACCAACCGACTCGGAATTAGCAGCAGCACTGGAAATTTCTCCAAACGAATGGCAAGAAATTAAATTAGCATGGGTCAATCGCGCTCCCTTGAGTCTTGATGTGCCAATCCAAGATGGAGAAGAAGGTTCTACTTGCTTGGGAGAATTGGTTCCAGATCCTCACTATCGCAGCTTTCAACTGGCACAAGAAGATCAACTTCGCTTACAACAAGCGTTGGTTCAGCTAGAAAAACGCACCCGCGACGTGTTGGAATGTGTGTTTTTGCAAGATTTGACCCAAAAACAAGTTGCAGAACATCTGGGCATCAGTGTAGTAACAGTTTCCCGTCGAGTCAAGAAAGGACTGGATTTGATGAAAGAGCTTATGGGTGTGGCAGAAGATTGACTGCAAACAAACAACAAACCGCAGTTATACTGTGGACGCAGTGCTAAAAATAACCCTTGAAATGTAAAAAATTAGGTTATAAAGGGAAGATACTTTGCCTTTGATCCAAATTTTAGGCATGTTGATTTCCACTTTTCAATTTTCCAATGGCTTTTGAGAAAGGCTCATGGGCATAACTTCAAAAATTACAATTGCAGCTATTCTAACTTTGGCGATCGCCGGATGTGCTTCTGAAGATACACCACAAGCCATCAATCCTGTGCCAGTTCCCAAAATAGCAAAAAAGTCGCCACCAGCGGCTCAATCCTTTAAGAATCCAGTGATACCAGCCAAACAGGTTTCACAAGTTAATCTTGCATCTGTTAACTTGATTCAATCCACGAATGCTACAGAGCGGACACGGGAACTTGTGGTATCAAAAGCTCGAAGCGATCCTTTTGCACAACTTTTCGGGCAGACTCTTCCCGGAATGGCTAAAACATCTGGAAGACCAGTTCCCGTGGTTCCTAAGCTACCGACTGCATCACTAGCAGTACGAAAACTTCCAACACGCAGCATCGCTTTAAATCCAAAGAAAAATAACGTTTCTTCCCTACCAAAAAAAGTCAATCCTACTTTGACTTCAGTGTTGCCTAAAGTTTTGCCTCAAGTTGTCCCCAACCCCACTTTAGTCTCTGTATTGCCACCGCCAGCACAGCCTGAGTTAGCAAGGGCAGTGGTTGTGACTGGTGTAGTTCTAATTAGTAAAGAACCACAGGCAATTATCAAAGTACCCGATGAGCCAACAAGTCGGTATGTACAGGCGGGACAACGATTAGCAAATGGCGTACTAATTAAACGTATTGAAATGAATCAGGGCTACAACCCCATCGTGATTTTGGAACAATATGGTATTGAAGTTGCCAAAATGGTAGGGGAAGGGACTGTCAAATCAACGTCGTCAGCTGCATCTGTTACCGGCAATGCTATTTCAGTGACAACGCCCCTCCAAAATACCTTTAATGTGGGAGCTTCATAAAGATGGAGACTAAGGAAAAAGTTGAATTCGCTGGTTTGCCTTTAGCTGTTTATAGAGAAATAGCAGCTCATTTACGTCAAATCGAAGGGGTGGAAGTGGACTTAATTCCCCAGTCATCCCGACAGTTTGATTACAATCAAAGTCAAATTGCTGGCTTGAGTCTCTCGTGGACACCAAACTCTAGCTTAGAAAATCGGCAACGAGTTAACCAGATTTTGGCTTACTATCAAAATCGCTATATGAATCCTATTTGATTTTTTGATTTGTGAGAATTTCAGCCCGCAGAACCCCGACTCATTAAAGAAGTTGGGGTTCTTGTTGTTCATGAATCATTCTACAGAGCAGCGATCGCAGTAAGGGATCTGCGGGTTAATAGTGTCCCAGCCAGGAGGGTTTCGACACTTCGACTGCGCTCATTGCATCGCTGCGCTCAACCCTCAGATGTCGAGAGTTGAGCGCAGTCGAAACTCGGTTTATTGGTACTTTATTTTCACGCAAGTCCCTAAGCATTATTTAACATAGGCTCATAAAGAATACTGTCTAACGACCTCACAACAGGCAGCAAGGTGAGGATTTCAAAAAGCAACGTTATGATAATTAATGCATTAATCGAGCTTGGATCTAATAATAAATAAGTTGGTACAAATAAACCTCCAGAGTACGGAGACGATTAATTCCCTCTGTACAGCAGTCAAAAACCATTGCTCTTGACTGTATATTTAGGTGCTGCGTCCAAGCAAAATCAGCCGTTGTACAAATTTCCATAAGGATAATTCAAGTGACTAGGACTAATTCAGACTTTCTTTCTTCCAGCGATCCGGCGATCGCAGGGTTAATCAACGACGAACTACAGCGTCAACGAGATCACTTGGAGTTGATTGCTAGTGAAAACTTTACGTCTGCTGCTGTACTGGCGGCTCAAGGTTCGGTATTGACAAATAAATATGCTGAGGGCTTACCTGGCAAACGCTACTATGGCGGGTGTGAGTTTATCGACAAAATAGAGCAACTAGCGATCAATCGCGCTAAACAGATATTTGGGGCTGCTCATGCAAATGTGCAACCCCATTCTGGCGCACAAGCGAATTTTGCTGTGTTCCTGTCACTGTTGGAACCAGGGGACAAAATTATGGGGATGGATTTGTCTCATGGGGGACATCTTACCCACGGTTCCCCTGTCAATTTTTCAGGTAAGTGGTTCCAAGTTAGTCACTACGGTGTCAGTCAACAAACAGAACAACTTGACTACGATCAAATTCGCGAGCTGGCGCTGAGGGAGCGTCCTAAGCTCTTGATTTGTGGTTATTCGGCTTATCCACGTGTAATTGACTTTGAAAAATTCCGTAGTATTGCTGATGAAATCGGCGCTTACTTACTTGCCGATATTGCTCACATTGCTGGTTTAGTTGCCACTGGTCTTCATCCCGACCCGATTCCTCACTGTCACGTAGTCACAACAACTACCCATAAGACTCTACGCGGTCCTAGAGGTGGTTTGATCTTGACTAGCGACGCAGAACTAGGTAAAAAGCTAGATAAATCTGTTTTTCCTGGCAGCCAAGGCGGGCCATTGGAACACGTTATTGCTGGTAAGGCAGTAGCTTTTGGAGAAGCCCTCAAGCCTGAGTTTAAAACTTATTCTGCCCAAGTAATTGAAAATGCTCGTGCTTTAGCCGAACAACTGCAAAATCGTGGTTTAAAGTTAGTATCTAACGGCACTGACAATCATTTAATCTTGGTAGATTTACGCTCTGTAAGCCTAACTGGGAAGCAGGCAGATCAGTTAGTCAGTACTGTGAATATTACTGCTAACAAGAATACTATTCCCTTTGATCCGCAGTCACCATTTGTTACCAGCGGTCTGAGGTTAGGTTCGCCAGCAATGACCACACGGGGCTTAGGAGTAGCAGAATTTACCGAGATTGCCAATATTATTAGCGATCGCTTACTTTCTCCAGATTCCGACGTAGTAACCCAAGATTGTCGGCAACGGGTAGCAGCATTGTGCGATCGCTTCCCCTTATATCCTCACCTGGAAATTCCTGTACCAGCATTAGCCTGACATGATAGTTAGGAGTTAAGAATTAGGAGTGATGAGTTTTAAATATTGAACTCCTAACTCCTAACTTCTAACTCCTAACTTCTAACTCCTAACTCCTAACTATTCCTTCTAATGAGTGCAGAAATTATTTGTGTTGGTACTGAACTATTGCTAGGAGATATCCTCAATGGCAATGCTCAATTTTTGGCGCAACAATTAGCGCAACTAGGTATTCCCCACTACTATCAAACAGTGGTTGGAGATAATCCAGAACGGTTGAAGCAAGTTATAGAAATTGCTATTTCCAGAGCGCAAATTCTCATTTTCACTGGTGGACTCGGCCCAACACCAGACGATCTCACCTGCGAAACCATCGCCGATTTTTTTAAAGTTCCGTTGGTAGAACGTTCTGACATCATCGAAGACATAACCCAGAAATTCGCCCAACGTGGTCGGATTATGTCACCAAGTAACCGCAAGCAGGCTTTGATTCCCCAAGGTGCAGAAATTCTACCCAACCCCACTGGAACAGCACCCGGCATCATTTGGCAACCTCGTACTGAAATCACAATTTTTACCTTTCCCGGTGTTCCAAGTGAAATGCACGCGATGTGGGAAGAAACAGCTGTGCCATTTCTCAAAAGTCAAGGTTGGGGTAAAGAAATTATTTACAGCCGGAGTTTAAAGTTTTGGGGTATTGGTGAATCTGCTTTAGCGGAAAAGGTTGCTTCCTATTTAAAGTTGCCAAATCCCACAGTCGCCCCTTATGCAGGTAAGGGGGAAGTAAGATTACGAGTTTCTGCAAAAGCAAATTCAGAAGCAGCCGCAGAAGCCCTAATTGCGCCCATTGAAAAACAACTTAAAGAAATTGCCGGACTGGATTTTTATGGCGTTAATAATGATACTCTCGCTTCCGTAGTCGGTCAGTTGTTGCGGGCATCAAAAGAAACGCTTTCAGTAGCAGAATCTTGCACGGGTGGCGGTTTAGGGCAAATGTTGACCGAGATTTCTGGGAGTTCTGATTACTTTTGGGGTGGAGTAATTTCTTATGACAATTCGGTGAAGGTTAGGCTGTTGGGGGTTAACCAGGAAGATTTAGATAAATTTGGGGCAGTAAGTGCTACTGTTGCAGAGCAAATGGCTATTGGAGTCAAAACCCGCCTTGCAACAACTTGGGGACTGAGTATTACTGGAATTGCTGGCCCAAGTGGAGGGACAGATACGAAGCCAGTGGGTTTAGTTTACATTGGTTTAGCCGGGCCAAAGGATGAAGTGATAAGTTTTGAGTATCAGTTTGGAACTGTGCGAGGTCGAACTTTAATTCGTCATGTGAGTGCGAATGCAGCGTTGGATAATCTGCGCCGGAAGTTGTTGAGCAGGTAGCAGGTATATTATGTTATCGAACAGAATTCAGGAGCCAGGTGGTCGCCGAGCGCAGTCGAGGTGAGTCAGAATTCAGCATTGGCTTTGTAGTAGGTGTACCACTCATCAGATGTTGAACTGAAGAGAAAATCAGAACGCAAACGCCCCAATCGTAAAAAGTCAGTTGCGATGGCGTAACCGCCCGCTGGAAGCGATCGCAAGTTGATTAACTGAAGGGCGATCGCTAACTTTTTTCTGGGTTCTATCGCTCATTTCCAAAGTCTGTAAACTGTAAACTGTTTAATTTCACCTTTGACGATCAGAGAGAGAATAATCTTTACTCAAAATTCAATCTATCAAAATAGTGAATTCGTTTCATAACTATTGATGCCAGAACTTCTATCTAGGGATCGATATGGCTAATAAGCTAAATGAAGTAGAAATAGTATACTAAATCACATGAGATTGTATTGTATGAAATCCAATTATGTTGCAAAACAGCTTTCCACCGTAAAACGCTGGATGGCCACAGCGCTGTTTTGTATGTTAGCAATCGCTTTCGTTTGGCAAGGTGCATTTTTCTCTAACACCTCAGCAATGGCCGATCCTGCTGCAACCTTGATTGCAGATGCGGGCGATCGCGCTCAAGAAAAAGCTAGTAGAGATGCTGGACGAACCAAAAATTTCATTGATGATGCCGCAGATAAAGTTAAGCAAGCTGCCAAGAGCAATGCCAAGAAAGTTGACCAATCAACAGACAATGGTAGCTTTATTGAGCGCAAAGCCAAGAAAGATGCCGCTACAATTCAGAGAAGAGCAAATGAAGATGCATCTCGGACTAAAGAAGCAGTAGACAACACCAAGAATGTTGTTGAACGTACTGTTGATAACATCAAAGATGCTTTTGGTAAATAGAGATATAGATATAGCAATCCTATTGGATTTGTAAAAATCGAAAGCTTTAAATTTCCGACTTCTTAAAGAAGTCGGAAATATTGTTGTTTACGAATAATTTTGAAAAGTCTCAGGCTATGTCAATATTATTACAGCAATTTACAGGTAGTTAACCATTATGGTAGGGTAACACAGCTAGCTCTGCTTCACTACAGACAATTATAGTTAAAATCTACTAATTACCCAGACATGATATTTATATAAACTAATAGAGTAGCTTTAGATACATATTTTCATAGCTATAGGAACTTGCGATCGCTGATAAAATTAGCTATTTTCACCGTACAAGAGAAGAAACTATTGTTAAATATTTACCAGCGATTATGCTAAATATATAGTTATAAATTATTTGACTTTCTTTTGTACTAACTGAAGATGGCAAAATTGAGTAATCTGCTTAGGGAAATACCGCAAACTACTCCTAGAAAAATTGTTTTTCTATACGGACAAAAAACAATTTTTAAGTAGCATTACTTATTGCCAAATGTGTTATAACATTAACTGATTGCAATTTAATTTGACGAATTGTTAATGGTTAACAAATTTTTCCCCATTATCAATTAAGAAGTTATACTTTCCACTACAACTTAGTAACAATGTAAGAGTTTGATTCTGTGGACAACCCGACCGTGGGAAAATCAAAATACCGAGACTCGAAGTTAGAGAGGAAAACCTTATAATATGCATCTGAGCGAAATCACCCATCCTAATCAGTTGCACGGTTTATCTGTTCGCCAACTGCAACAGATTGCCCGTCAGATTCGAGATAAGCATCTTCAAACAGTAGCAGTTAATGGTGGACACTTAGGACCAGGGTTGGGTGTTGTCGAATTAACACTAGGACTTTACCAAACACTGGACTTAGATCGGGATAAAGTGATTTGGGATGTAGGACACCAGGCTTATCCCCACAAACTGCTTACAGGACGTTACGATCGCTTCCACACCCTCAGACAAAAGGACGGAGTTGCGGGCTATCTGAAACGGGGTGAAAACAAGTTTGATCACTTTGGGGCTGGACACGCTTCTACAAGTATTTCAGCAGCATTGGGCATGGCTTTAGCGCGAGACTTGAAAGGGGAAAAATTTAAAGCTGTCGCTGTGATTGGGGATGGCGCACTGACTGGGGGTATGGCTTTAGAAGCCATCAACCATGCCGGACATATGCCGAAAACTAACCTGTTGGTTGTTCTCAACGACAACGACATGTCCATATCTCGCAACGTCGGCGCGATTCCCCGCTATCTCAACAAAATGCGCCTCAGCCAACCGGTGCAATTTATTAAAGATAATCTTGAGGAACAGTTGAAGCAAATTCCCTTCGTGGGTGAATCCCTGTCACCCGAACTCGGACGCATCAAAGAAGGTATGAAGCGCTTGGCTGTTCCGAAGGTAGGTGCAGTTTTTGAAGAACTCGGCTTTACCTACATTGGGCCAGTGGATGGGCATAATCTCGAAGAATTAATTGCCACTTTCCAACAAGCACATCAGATAATAGGCCCAGTCTTGGTACACGTGGCAACAGTGAAAGGCAAAGGTTATGAAATTGCCGAACTAGATCAAGTTGGCTACCACGCCCAAAGCCCCTTCAACGTCGCAACTGGCAAAGCCATTCCTTCTAATAAACCCAAACCCCCAGCTTATGCCAAAGTCTTTTCTCACACTCTGGTAAAACTTGCCGAACAAAATCCCAAAATCGTTGGCATTACTGCGGCTATGGCAACGGGGACAGGTTTAGATAAACTTCAAGCAAAACTGCCGAATCAATATATAGATGTCGGTATTGCGGAACAACACGCGATTACTCTAGCAGCAGGACTTGCAACAGAAGGAATGCGACCTGTAGCTGTTATTTATTCTACCTTTTTGCAACGCGCCTACGACCAAATAGTTCACGATGTCTGCATCCAAAACCTGCCAGTATTCTTCTGCTTGGATCGGGCAGGAATTGTCGGTGCTGATGGCCCCACTCACCAAGGTATGTATGACATTGCCTATCTGCGTTGTATTCCCAACATAGCAATAATGGCACCCAAAGACGAAGCAGAAATGCAAAGCATGATAGTAACTGGTGTTAACCATACCAGTGGCCCGATCGCAATGCGCTATCCTCGTGGCAATGGCTACGGTGTTCCCTTGATGGAAGAAGGTTGGGAACCTTTAGAAATCGGCAAAGGCGAGATTCTGCGTACAGGCGATGACGTGTTAATTGTTGCTTATGGCACAATGGTCTATCCAGGAATGCAAGCTGCGGAAATTCTCAGCGAACATGGCATTGAAGCAACTGTAATTAATGCTCGTTTCGTTAAACCGTTGGATACCGAGTTGATTTTGCCTTTAGCGAAGAAAATCGGCCGTGTTGTCACCTTAGAAGAAGGCTGTGTAATGGGTGGCTTTGGTAGTGCGATCGCCGAAGCTTTACTAGATGCAGATATTCTTGTTCCTGTCAAGCGATTCGGTGTACCAGATGTATTGGTAGATCATGCTGAACCCAATGAATCTAAGACAGAACTAGGTTTAACTAGTCATCAAATAGCAGAGAGAGTATTGCAAGCTTTCTTTAAGCAGCAAGTATCTGCATCTGCTGTGGTTTAGTTTACTTATCAACAGTATTATCTAAAAATAACCCCTATAACAGGGGTTATTTTTGTGAGAAGATTAGCGATCTCTATTTCTATTCACTCTTCACCAATTGCAATAATTTGATAATTACATCGTTTCCTGTGTCTGGGGATTGAACATCAAATCTTTCCCCGCCTTGTTTTGTTCTAGACGCAAACAATAGCTGATTTTACGTAGGGGCAATTGATGAATTGCCCCTATCTGGCTGGAAAAAATTTTTACTTATATAACAGATGTACGAAATATTTATAGAGTTTTAAATAATGCCCCGCATTTTGGACAATATTGATTTATCATTGCTACCGATTTTACGAAAAACCCTGAAAGTCTCCTATCGGGCAGATTTTTGCGTTGGCTACTTCAACCTCAGAGGTTGGCGAAGAATTGATGATTTAATTGAACAGTATGTTGGCAGTGAAAATGCTTGTTGTCGTTTGCTAATTGGGATGCAAAGCTTGCCTAGTGATGAAGTTTATGCGGCATTTTCCCTGAGTAGTGGTGATGGAAGGATTGATAACAGTAGCATCGTGCGGTTTAAAAAACGCATGGCGGCGGAATTTCGTCAGCAGTTGACTATCGGTGCGCCGACTAATCAGGATGAAGCGGGGTTGCGGCGGTTAAGTCATCAGCTAAAAAGTCAGAAACTAGTTATTAAATTGTTTCTCCGTCATTCTCTTCACGCCAAGTTATATCTTGTACATCGTCATGACCCTAACACTCCAACTGTGGGATTCTTGGGTAGTAGTAATCTAACCCTTCCCGGACTGGCGAAACAAGGGGAGTTAAATGTTGATATTTTAGACCACGATGCGTGTAATAAACTGCAAAAGTGGTTTAGCGATCGCTGGCAAGATTACGGTTGTGTAGATATTTCCCAAGAATTAGCGGAAATTATCGATCAGAGTTGGGCTAGGCAAGAGCTAGTTTCACCTTACTACATCTACCTCAAGATAGCTTACCACTTATCCCATGAAGCGATCGCAGGACTTTCAGAATTTCGCATCCCCCGCGAATTTAACAATTTATTTGACTTCCAAAAAGCCGCCGTACAGCTAGCAGCCCGTCATGTAACTAGGCGTGGCGGCGTATTAGTTGGGGATGTAGTCGGTTTGGGCAAAACTTTAGTTGGAACCGCCCTGGCGAAGATATTACAAGAAGATTGTTTTTTAGAAACACTGATTATTTGCCCAAAAAACTTGGTGTCAATGTGGCAAGAATATGTAAATAACTATCGGCTACTTGCCGAAGTTATGCCAATTAGTCAAGTACAAAATAAATTACCAAAACTCCGCCGTTATCGAGTTGTGTTAATTGATGAAAGTCATAATTTACGGAATCGTGAAGGCAAACGTTATCGAGCAATTACAGAATATATTGCTACTAACGAAAGTAAATGTATTTTACTATCTGCTACTCCATATAATAAAAGTTATCTTGACCTTTCCGCGCAACTCCGGCTATTTGTGCCAGAAGACCAAGATTTAGGATTAAGACCAGAAGCTTTAATTAATGAACTGGGTGGCAGTTCGATAGGAGAATTAGAGTTTATTAGAAAGCATCAATGTTCTGTGCGTTCTTTAGCTGCCTTTGAAAAAAGTGAACACCCTGATGACTGGCGAGAATTGATGAAGCGTTACATGGTGCGACTCGCTCTTTTATTAAAGATAATTATGCCCACACAGATGAAACCGGACGGAAATATTTAGAATTTGCTGATGGGACACGTTCTTATTTTCCCCAGCGTCTACCTCGGAGTCTCAAGTTTCCTCTAGAAGGTTCTGACACAGACTTTTATTCTCGGCTTTACTCGGAGTTAGTCGTAGAAGTAATTAATCAACTTAACTTACCTCGTTATGGGCTAGAGAATTACGTTATTGCTAAACACAAACAGCCGCCTACAGACGCAGAACAACGCTTTCTTAATAGCTTATTTCGTGGCGGTAGGAGGTCAATCTAAAGACCCAACAGTAATGACGGGAAGATTTAGCCCTGTGAGTAATGGAAAACGTGAACAAATTTCATCATCAGATGAGTTGCGGATTTTAATCGCCACCGATGTTTTGAGTGAAGGTCATAATTTACAAGACTGTGCAATTATTGTTAATTGGGATTTACCTTGGGCGATTATTCGCTTAATTCAACGCGCCGGAAGAGTAGACCGCATTGGCCAAAATGCTGATAAAATTCTCTGTTATTCTTTTTTACCAGCCGAGGGAGTAGAACGGATTATTAATTTGCGGGGACGACTCCGCAAACGACTGCAAGAAAATGCGGAAGTGGTAGGAACCGATGAAGCTTTTTTTGAAGATGATGATGCACGAGTAATTCTCGACCTCTACAACGAGAAATCTGGAGTTTTAGATGGCGAAGAGGATACAGAAGTTGATTTGACTTCAGAAGCATTTCAAATTTGGAAAAAAGCCACAGATGGTAATCCCGGCTTGAAAAAAACCATTGAAGAAATGGAAAATGTGGTTTATTCTACCCGCGCCCATACTCCGCAACCTGTGCAACCAGAGGGAGTATTGCTTTATATGAAAACCACCGAGGGTAATGATTCTTTGATTTATGTTGACCGCGATGGAAATAGTGTTACTCAATCACAATTAGCAGTTCTTCGGGTGGCGGCGTGTGAAGAATCTACTCCAGCGATACCCAGAGATAAACAGCATCATGAGTTAGTAAATAAGGGTGCTGAATTGATTGCTGAAGAAGAGAAAAATGCCGGGGGTCAATTAGGACGACCATCAGGTGCAAGATTCCGCACTTATGAACGGCTGAAGGGTTATGTTCAAGAAATGAAAGGAACACTTTTTGTTAGCGAAGAACTTTTAAAAGCAATTGATGAGATTTACCGTTATCCTTTGCGACAGTCGGCTATTGATACTCTGAATCGTCAACTGAGAAGTGGTATTAATAATCAACAATTGGCTGAGTTAGTAGTGGCGTTACGAATGGATGACCGTTTGTGTATTGTCACAGAAGAACTAGAAAAACGAGAACCTCAAATTATTTGTTCTTTGGGATTATTTTCTAATTCGTAATTCGTAATGACGCTCGATGACTCGCTAACTCTGCGCTAACGTAATTCGTAATTAAGGCAGAAGACGCGATAAATCGCGTCTTTATTTATTATCCGCAACACACCCTATAAACGGTTTAAAGATATAATTAAATTATTTTAGGAGTAATTTTTATGGTTATATTATCATCTAATCTTTCTTTAACAGAGTTTCTGCAATTACCAGAAACTCAACCAGCTAGTGAATATATTGATGCAAAAATCTATCAAAAACCAATGCCGCAGGGAAAACATAGCAGAATCCAAACTCGTTTATCAACTGAGATTAATCGGGTAAGCGAACCTGAGCAAAAAGCTTTAGCATTAACTGAATTACGCTGCACATTTGGAGGACGTTCTTTAGTTCCAGATATTGCTGTATTTGAGTGGTCACGGCTTGTTGTTGATGAAGATGGGGAAATTGCCAATAAATTTGAAACTTATCCAGATTGGATAATTGAAATTCTCTCACCTGACCAATTTCCTAACCGTGTGATTGATAAAATTATTTTTTGTATTAATCATGGGACAAAATTAGGTTGGTTTATTGACTCTAATGATAAATCGGTGATGGTATTTCAACCTAATAAATTGCCAGAAGTAAAATATAATAACGATAAATTGACTGTTATTGATGAATTAGCAGATTGGCAAATTACGCCAGCAGATATATTTAGTTGGTTAAAGGTTAAATAGTAAATCAATATATAAATGCTAGGGTACGTTAGCTTTTGGCGTAACGCACCCGACTGGATTTTAAAAATTAAACTGTTTGATTTGCTTCCAACCAGTTAAGTAAATCCTGAATGGCTGTAAAATCCAATAAAGCTTCGCCAAGTGCTTCTAATTGCTCTAAAGAAAGAGTTTGAATGCGCCCCCGAACCTCTTGTGGTAACTCTCCTACCCGTTTTTGTAGTAGCCGTAACACAAGTGTTTGTCCTTGTTCTTTTTTTCCGCGCTCGTAACCGATGCGCTCGCCTGTGGTAATGTAACTCATAGTTCGCTCCTGCTCAAATTGCTTAAACTCTTGCCAAAATTCTGCTTCCAAGGCTTTTGGTAAAATCATAACCCAATCAATAAATCGATAAAGGTTACGAATATCTTTTTCTTGCAATCCTAATTCATACAATCGGCGAATCAAGCTAAATTTCCAAACTTTACGTTCTCCTAGCTTTTTACTTGTTTGCTGCGTCTTCAAATGCGCCATTACTACAGTTGCAAATGGGTTGTCGCTGGCTTCTAATTCTGCCCAACGATTTTGATAATCCAGCAGCTTGACAGTTCCAAATTCAAAGTTAAGCCTGGTATTGGGATAATTATAACTATATTGATTGGGTCGTCATTTCGGGTCTGTATCACACAAAATTGCCAAACTCATGGCAGGTTTCCCAAATCTGTCAAAAATCCGCAGGTTATAGGAAAACATTCTTTCTGCAAAGGTGTCTTCTGATTTCGCCTGGATTTCTACATGGATTAATAGCCAAACTTCTTGTCCTTGAATTTGCCAGACTTTAACTAATTTATCTGCATATCTCCTACCAAGTTCGGCTTCGCGGGCTATTTGTTGAAATTCCTTATCGAGAAATTCGTGGGGACGTTCCCAATTAATTATTTTTGCTGTTTGGGGAAAGAAAAATTGCATTGCTTGGGGAAAGTAAGCTTCTAAAATTTCTTTCCACGGGCTATCATTATCTGCTCTTTCCACATCAGTTGATTGCTAGATAGTGTAGCAATCTTAAATCATTTGTGAACTCCAAAGTCAACCTCTATGGACTTTGCTTGTGTAGCTGCGAATTACTTTTACTCCTCAACTTACGCTTATACCCAATGGCAAGAGACGCGATGAATCGCCGTCTCTACAATAATTAACCCTTTGTAGAGACGGCGATTTATCGTGTCTTTGTTATATTGCGGAAAACACCGAAATTAGAAAGCAAACTGGGGTTTGAGAAAGTAAAAGCTTATTTTGCTTGCGGAAAACACCAAAATGAGAAAGCAAACCTGAGTTTGAATAAGTAAAAGCTTATTTTGCTTGCGGAAAACACCAAAATGAGAAAGCAAACCTGAGTTTGAATAAGTAAAAGCAGCTCTTGCTTGCGGAAAACACTGAAATGAGAAAGCAAACTGGGGTTTGAATAAGTAAAAGCTTCTTTTGAGAAAGCATTTCAGTGTTTTGAGAAAGTAAACAGGCATTTTTATAAAGCAATTAGGCGTTTTGATAAAGTAATCAGCAAATCTACCTGACAATTAAAAATCACGTCTGGATAAATAAAGCCGACATTCAAATAAATTGATAATTTTTCCGTATTATTTCTCAGCCTAATTAAATGTAAAGGATTTATAAAGTATAAAAAGCATGGGTAAAAATTTAACTCGTCTAAAGAGGGTTTCTTAAAGTCCGCCAACGCGGACTTTATTTTTAGAGCCACAGATTTATTTTCTGAGTGGCAAATTTACCATGCTGTTTTTTTTATTTTCTAAACGGATATTAACGAACTTCTTATCAAGCTGGATACAAATGTTTGTCGTCTACTAATGGATGATATTCTTCCTAATTTATCAATTCTTGACCCAGCTTGCGGTTCTGGTGCTTTTCTCGTGGCGGCGATGAAGACGCTCATCCAAGTTTATAGTGCGGTGTTCGGAACAATTAAATTGATGGATGATGGCATTCTCAAAAATAAGCTTGAAGAGATAGAAAATTCCCATCCATCACGACCTTATTTTATCAAAAAGCGGATTGTTTCTGATAACCTCTATGGTATAGATATCATGGAGGAAGCAACAGAAATTGCTAAACTGCGTCTTTTCTTAGCGTTGGTTTCTTCTGCTAATGATGTGGAAGAGTTAGAGCCTTTGCCTAATATTGATTTTAATATTATGGCGGGTAATTTGCTGATTGGTTTAATTAAAGTTGATGATACTGCTGTTGATGTAGTGGGAAATTCACTACAAGGAAATCTATTACAGTTTTTAGCCGCAGATAATTATAAGAAGATTTTAGAAGAAAAGAATAAATCTGTTGAGTTGTACAAAGAACACGCTTTCTCACCTAAACAATTACCCGATACAGATACACCTAAAGATACTCGATTGATACACATCCGCAGAAATATTGAACAACTCAAAAAAAAATCGCAAGAAAAGTTAAATCTTTTGCTGTTGGATGAGTTTAGTAAGCGTTTGGGTATCAAGTATGAGGAAGTTCAGTTAACTGGAAAATCACAGAAGCGGGTTTTGAAGGTTGAGGATATTGCAGCTTTGAAGCCGTTTCACTGGGGTTATCATTTTAATGAGGTTTTAGAACGCGGTGGCTTTGATGCGATTATTACTAATCCGCCGTGGGAAATATTTAAGCCACAGGCGAAAGAGTTCTTTGCACAGCATAATGAACTTGTGACAAAGAACAAGATGGATATTAAGGATTTTGAGAAAGAACAAAATAAACTATTACAAAATCCAATAATTGCAAGTGCTTGGTTAGAATATCAAAGTCAATATCCTTATGTCAGTGCTTATTATCGTTCATCTGAACAGTATAAAAATCAGATTTCTGTAGTGAATGGTAAAAAAGCAGGTACGGATATTAATCTCTATAAGCTGTTTACAGAACAATGTTTTAATCTTTTGCGTTTAGGCGGTGAGTGTGGAATTGTAATTCCTAGTGGTATCTACACTGATTTGGGGACTAAGCAATTGCGGGAGATGTTGTTTAGTCAAACTAAAGTGACTGGTTTATTCTGTCTTGAAAATCGTAAAGAAATTTTTGAAGGTGTTCATCGCAGTTTTAAAATAGTTGTTCTTACTTTTGTTAAAGGTAGTACAACAACTGAGTTTGCATCTGCATTTATGCGCCATGAATTGCAAGAACATTCGCTATCTGTAATGGAGTTTAAAAATGCATTAGATATCCGCATTTCTCAGAAAATGCTTAAGTTCCCTTTGTTGGGTAAAAAAATAGATGATAAGTGGAATTTACGTTTAACCCATGAGTTTGATATGACAAATGATAGTCATCTCTATTTTAAAGAACAAAAAACAGAGATGCTACCACTCTATGAAGGTAAAGTATTTCACCAATTCATTCATAAATGGAGTGAACCTAAGTATTGGCTTAATGAAACTGAAGCAGCTAAACAGTTATTATCACCACGTCAAAAATACATAGATAAAATTAGTAAAGAATTTTCTATTAAAGTATCTGATGGTGTACAAATATTTCTTGATTATCAATCTTATAGGCTAGCTTTTCGTGACGTAACTGCTAGCACTAATGAGCGTTCTATGATTATGACTATATTGCCAAAAAATGTTTTTTGCCCGCATACAGTTTCTCTAGAGCAAGTTTATGATGTTCGTGTCGAAAACGGAAAAATTAACCCTAATTACCAATTAATCAGCAATGCTGAAAAACTTTATATTTGTACAATAATGAATTCGTTTATTATAGATGCATATTTAAGACGAAGTATTACTAATCATCTTTCATTTTTTTTCGTATATGCAACACCCGTTCCACGTTTAACAAAAAACGATCGCAGCTTCAACGATATTGTACAACGCGCCGCCAAACTCATCTGCACCACACCAGAATTTGACGAACTCGCGCAAGAAGTCGGTTTAGGTTCCCATCAACAAGACGTTACCGACGAAGCAGAACGCGCCAAATTACGCGCCGAACTCGATGGAATGGTAGCACACCTTTACGGTTTAACCGAAGATGAATTTAGCTACATCCTCACAACATTTCCCATTGTGAATGCAACAGTTAAAGAAGCAGCATTAGAGGCTTATCGTAATTTTGCCTCAATGTTTGCAGAATCACAAAGAGTTGCATTAACTCATTAAAGCAAAGATAGCTGGCAATACGCTTGGGTTTTTGAGACGCGATAAATCGCCGTCTCTACAAGGGTTTTGGTCTTATCCAAACTATGTTTGCTGATGATTTTATGTAACTGTGAATACAAATTGACTTGTGATTTGGTGAAAACTCGCAGATTAGATCGCAATAAATAATTTATGCTATAAAAAACTCAAGATACATATTATCTGTAAAATTCTAATATTTTTAACACTAAATTTATAATTTGGAATCATCCTTAGTACAGATTAATTAAAAATTGCAACTTCTTAATAATTTATTTAAAATTTACCGAGAGGTTTACTACTATTGTGTTTCGTTAAAATTGAATTGCTGCTATCAATACAATAATGTATTTAAATAAAGTGTAATAAATTACTATATAAATCCGGCAGCATTTACTTAGTCGTCATATTAGAACCGTGAAAATTCATCCTCTCTCCGAATTTAACCATAGCCGCGATCGCCGTGAACAGGGTTTGCAAAATTTGCTCGATCGCCTTGTTAGATCAATGCAGCGCGATGAGTTAGTGCGGCAAACGACCAATCAACTCAGAGAGTCGCTTCAGGTTGATCGGGTGGTGTTGTATTATTTTTACGGGCAGTGGCAAGGACAAGTGACTTTTGAATCTTTAAGTTCTAAAGAATTTTCAATACTTGGTTCCACTGGCCCAGATGATTGTTTTAACAGCGAGTATGCTGCTTTATACTTAGCAGGACGGGTAAAGGCGATCGCTGATATTGAATTAGAGCCAATCCAGCCTTGTCACCGAGATTTTCTCCGCAATATGCAGGTTCGCGCCAACTTGGTTGCACCAATTGTCATCCCTAGAAAATTATGGGGATTACTAGTAGCACATCACTGTCAAGGGCCTCATTATTGGTCGGCATCAGATATAGAAATGATGCAAGCAGGGGCACAAACTCTAGCAACGGATCGTAATATTTTGGAGAGTTAAGTCACTGTGTATTCAAATCGCATACAGTTAAGTAGCAGAAATCCTTGCCAACACTGATTTTTTTAGTTAAGGAGAAAGAACTGTGAAATTTGCTTACACGGTTATTTGGGTAGACGATGTAGTTAAAACCGTTGAGTTTTACGAAAAAGCCTTTGGTCTGGTTCGTCGCACTCTCGTGGATAAGGGACAATCTATCTGGGCGGAAATCGAAACCGGAAACACCACACTAGCTTTCTCCTCTAGTAGCGAGGCACAGAAGTTATTTCCTGGTGGCTGCCATCCCAATGATGCTACACAACCACCAGCATTAATCCAAATATCATTTATTACTCCTGATGTTGGCAGTGCTTACATGAGAGCGATCGGGGCTGGTGCAAAAGCATTAGATGCTCCTAAAAGTCAGCCTGGGGGACAAATGATTGCTCGTGTCCGCGATCCCAATGGCGTGCTGGTGTCGTTGGTGAGTGGCTAGTACTGCTTCTCTACAAGACGCTACACGAATGCTTAACGCTGTTTTATGACTCTCATGAGATAAAAATTAGAAACCTGTGTTGTAATTAGTTTTTATAAATCTAGGCGTAGTAACGCGTCTAGTCTAATTTGTGGGGTTAAGTAATCAACCATAGTTAAGTTTTGGTTATTTCACACTTATAAACCCAATATTTTAAACTTGCCGCGCTACTACAAATATTTTATTTTTTCAGAGTAATAAAAGAGTGTTAATTCGTAATGGGCTGCTATTGCGAATCATGCGTGTCAACTTAAACCAAAAATAGCGTACTGATTAGGTGTTGTTCACCCGCCAGGGAATATAATTAAGAGACTAATTGCTCAAGTCTACTGAAGTAGACTGAAAATTTTCGCGCTCTAAAGTCCTCTGAAGAGGACTTTAGCTATGAGACAGGGATTTACAATCCCTGGCAGACGTGAGGTTTCGCGTTAAGTGGAAACCAATGTATTGCGAACGCCGCGCTACGCTCTAAGCAAAGCTATGCCGCAGGGTTTACGTAATTGTAATTACCATTGCGTAAGGGTTTTACTAATTCGGGCTTCAAACAAGCAAAGCTATAATTACCATAGCCTCTAGCTATGTTCCATACTTCTATGACTCACCTTCTGACAGTGGAACTGAACGATCAGATTTTCGCCGCAATTCAGCGACAGGCTGAGGCAATTGGTGTTCCTCCTGAACGGCTAGCTGCAACGTTGCTAGAGCAACAGTTTGGGCAAGTTTTTAAATTGTTACTGTCTGAAGCACAAAAGGAGACAGCACGAGCCAGATTTGAACGCCATTTTGGGGCACTTAATCTCGAACACACCGTTGATTTGAACAATGAGAGCATTGATGCAGATTTGGTGAGAGAGTATGCCAGTAACCACGAGGAGGGTTGATGCTCTTCGATACCTCTGGGTTGCTTTGTTTGCACTATCAGACTGAGCCTTTGCATACTGAAGCTACTGCTGCCTATAAAAGATTACTACGAGCAGCAGGCTAAAACCACAATGAAAGATTTTATGGATTCCAATGCTTTGCTGTGTGCGGTGATCGCAAATCATATTACCACCAATCCTCAGCAACGAATTACTTTCGCCCAATTCATGGATTTGGCACTATACCACCCTGAATACGGCTACTATTCCAGCGATGCACTCAAAATTGGCTTTAAAGGTGGTGATTTTTTCACCTCTCCTAACCTCTGTGCTGACTTTGGTGAGTTACTAGCAGAACAATTTTTTCAGATGTGGGAGATTTTAGGAAAGCCTGTAACCTTTTCTCTGGTAGAAATGGGAGCAGGTCAAGGATTGCTAGCTTTGCATATCCTTAAATATCATCAACAGCACTCCCCAGATTTTTTTACCGCCCTAGAGTACATTATTGTTGAAAAGTCCCCAACTTTAAGACAAGAACAGCAGCAACGCTTGCAAGATTTACCGGTGCGTTGGTGTAATTTAGAGGAAATACCACCAAATGCGATCGCAGGTTGCTTTTTCTCTAACGAGTTAGTAGATGCTTTCCCCGTGCATCAATTCATCCTAGAAACGGGAGAACTCCGAGAAATTTATGTAACTACAGATAGTAATGAGAAAGAAATCTGCTCATCATTTGTGGAAGTCACAGGGGAACCTTCAACGCCCCAACTAGCTGAATATTTAGACTTAGTGGAAATGAACTTTACCCAAAGTGCATATCCAGATGGCTACCGTAGTGAAATTAATTTAGCTGCTCTAAACTGGTTGAGTATAGTAGCAGACCGCTTGCAGCGCGGCTATGTGTTAACAATTGATTATGGCTACCCCGCCAGCCGTTACTACAATCCCAGGCGATCGCAGGGAACGCTACAGTGCTATTATCAGCACCGTTTCCATGACAACCCTTATATCAATATTGGGCGACAAGATATCACTGCCCATGTTGACTTTACGGTTTTGGAACGCTGGGGCGAGAAGTGCAATTTAAAAAATGTTGGTTTTATCCAGCAGGGATTATTTTTGATGGCGTTGGGATTAGGCGATCGTATTGCAGCCCTTTCCGAGCAAAAGGAACCTCTCTCGCAGTTACTACAGCATCGGAACGCACTACACCAACTTCTAGATCCCACAGGACTCGGCGGCTTTGGAGTCTTAATTCAGGGCAAAAATCTGGACAATACAGAAATATCTCAACCATTAAAAGGATTGATCCTGCCAGAGTAAGCGTAAATTTGAAAAGTTAAAACTCTATTTAAGAATGCAGTATCAGTCTTATTTGGACTAGCATAACAGTGATTACAGTAAAGTTAAACACACTACCAAAGTAATAATTATGTCCACTCATGACCTGTTAATGCTAGTAACACTACTTACCCCTGGTATATTACTTTCAGTGATAATTATGTTGACTTTTGCTGCCGGTGGTTGATTGCCAGAGTTAGGAAGTAAGAAAACTGGGATTTATGACTGTATTTTAAATTTCAAACAACTACTTCCCAACTAAATTTGAATCAAACAATGCGATGTTCACGATGGGCTATGAAAGCTCAATGACTCGCTCTAAGCGTTGGCGCACCCTATCATAGAGACGCTACGCCAACGCTATTGGTGACGCTGTATTAAAGGAACATAAAAAATGAAGGTGGCATTTCTGGGAACTGGACTGATGGGACTACCAATGGCTCAAAGGTTATTAGCCGCAGATATACAGCTAATTGTCTACAATCGTACCCCAGAAAAATTAGCACCACTACAAGCAGCTGGGGCTGAAATTGCTACACATCCCCGCCACGCCATTCGTGCTGCTGAGTGTATAATTCTCATGCTGACTAATGCCCCAGCCATTTATAACGTGTTGCTTTCAGATACTGCTTGGCAAACTTTGAAAGGGCGCACAATCATCCAAATGGGAACAATTACGCCCACAGAAAGCCAGGAAATTAGAGATGCAGTTGTTGGGGGTGGTGGTGAGTATTTAGAAGCGCCCGTATTAGGGGGTATCCCAGAAGCAAAAGCTGGTAAATTGAGTGTTATGGTAGGGGCCGAGCCAGAACAATACGAACATCACTTGAAGTTACTCCAAAATTTTGGGGCAGAACCTTTACTTATCGGGCCAGTGGGATCTGCGGCGGCGCTTAAATTGGCACTAAATCAACTAATAGCTTCTCTAACAACTAGCTTTGCTCTGAGTCTAGCTTTTGTCCAGCGTCAAGGTGTAGATGTGGATGTGTTTATGCAAATCTTACGCGACAGTTCCTTCTACGCACCTATCTTTGACAAAAAGCTACAACTGATGTTATGTGGCAATTATGCCGATGCTAATTTTCCTACAAAATACTTACTTAAAGATACGGAATTATTTATCTCAGAAGCAAAATCTCAAAGTTTGGATCTTAGCAGTATTAAAGGAGTGCGGCAAATCTTGCAAACAGCCGTAAAAATGTCATTTGCTGATGATGATTACTCATCAATATTTTCAGTCATTAAGGAATGGGGAGAAGCGATCGGCGAATAAAGACTTTAAGCTCATCTCACACCTGAAGTCAATGGATTGTGGGGAAAAGGGTAAAGGTATGAAATTTTCCCTTACCCTACCATCTTGCAAAAGCTACTGTTGCAAGATGTCTAAGCAAGCTACGCCCACCGTCTTCCTTTCAAAGAAGCAAGTGCTGTTAGTTTCGTCAACTTATTCGCGTAGAATCTCTGACAGCAGTTTATTCTCACGTCAAGTGGCGTTTGACGATCAAAGCCCAACAAATACCTTGGTCATATTGGGCTTTGCTAATATTCAAGACAGTAAGTGCAATTTTTCTTAACCTAAACGTATTGACTTGTACGCTCCTCCAAAATTATAAATTAAAACTTTTTAAAATTAAAATATAGTCTATAGTCAAATTCCGAATATACTTTTGGGATTAAGATTTTTTTCATAGTATTTACACGCAAAGAAATAATTTAAAAGGTATTAAATGAGGCTTTTTACAATTGGCGACAGTGTTTCTCAAGGCTTTATGTCTTTGGCAGCAGCCCGGACAGACCTTTGTTTTTCAACTTTGATTGCTAGGTCAATGGGGCAAGCAGTTGGTACTCAATATCTATATCCTGAATGGTTTATGGGCGGCCTACCAGCCAATATTGAGAAGATTCTACGACGTTTGGAAAAAAGATATGGCTCAGATATCAACGCCCTAGATTGGCTGACCATATTGCCAACTTTTGAGAGTGTACTTGATGAAACTGAAGATTTCTTTGAACGGGGAGCAGGTAGTGCTGAACAGCCTTATCCAGGAGGAAGTGAATTCTTCCACAATGTAGCAATTCAGGGCTTTGATATTGCTGATTCTTGGATGATAACACCCAATATCTGCAAGTATCAAATTAAACTTAGTAACGACAAGGGAGATGGCAAGCCTGGTTTCTTGACTCTGCCCAATGCTGCCTTCTATCGAATTGCACTTAAAGTTCTCAACCCGTCTTTAAATCCTCTTTTTAACGACTATAGCCAACTTGATTGGTTGAACCATCATGCAACCGCTCTAGAGGGAGTTGAGAATTTAATTCTCTGGTTAGGAGCAAACAATGCACTTGGAACTGTGATCGGTTTACAAATTAATCAAACTCCCAATGACCCAGATCAGACTCTTAACAACCCAGCTCAAAATCCCAAATCATTCCGTGAGGTAAGAGAACAATGGAACCTGTGGCATCCCAATGATTTCGAGGCTGAATATCGAGAATTGCTCAATCGGGTTGATGGAATCATGCAAAACAACACCAACCCTAATTGGAATGTCTTCATTGGGACAGTACCGCTTGTAACTATTGCGCCATTGGCAAAAGGCGTAGGTTCAACTACTGAAATTGATGTACCGGGAGAGGATAAACCTTCATCTTACTACAAATACTACACTTATTTCCCCTTTGAAGAGGATACGGTTCGAGAGACCGGAACCTTATACCTGACGCTACAAGATGCCCTCTACATAGATGACTGTATTCGCAGATACAATAAAGTAATCAAAGAACTCGTCAAGACTAAGAACAGTCAGTATTCGCAACCACGCTATCATATTGTCGATCTCGCCAATGCTTTACAACAAATTGCCTTCAAGCGAAATGCCGGACAAGTGCAGTATGAATTCCCAGAAGAATTCAAGTTTGCCTATCCCCAGGTCAATACAAAATACTACCACGCAGACACAACTGGACGACTACGGCAAGGTGGACTATTTAGTTTAGATGGGATTCATCCATCTGCCATTGGTCAAGGGTTGATTGCTTACGAATTCCTCAAAAAGATGAAAGATGTTGGAGTTGTTAATAACACCCAACTAGATTGGAAGTCGATCTTTTCCAGCGATCAACTTTATTCCCAACCTATTACTTTGATGCATGAATTTTACGACAATAAAGAATTTGCTGAAACCATCATCAAGCTATTTGGCAGAAATCCACTTGGCAGAAATCCGCTTGGCAGAAACCCAGTTAAGAATTGAAGATTTGGTTAGGCTAAAGAGTTTAATCCTAGATTGTCTCTGGTCATAGCGTCGTGATTATTTCAGTAAGAAAACTTAACATCTTCAAGGATAGGATGTTTGAAAAGTATTTTTGTAACATCTAAGTCTCGAAAAACTAACTCTTCCTGGACTCCATTCTCTTGCATGGAATGGAGTTTTTTTTAATCCTCTCGACCTTTTGGGGAGAGGCTGAGAGAGAGATTTTGAGTATATATACTTTACAACTTTTCAAACAACCTCTTACCTCGACTTTATCCATTTTTTTGCAACGCGAACACTATCGCTGAAACCTTTGTGGGACGGTAGTTTTACTTTTTTAACTTCATCCATAATCTGTGACGTGGAAAAAGTATTTGCCAAAAAGCCAGGGTTTTTGCCGAATAAAGAAAGCCAAGTTTTTAATTTTGGATAAAGTCGAGCTTACTGAGGATAAAGATTAGTAATACTGCTCACTATCGGTGATATTGAGATGCTTAGTGAGTAGCCAGACTGTCTTCTATTGACTCGAAAATTGCTCTAATAGACGATCACTGACCATTAATAGTAGTTGAGCGGGGAAATGGTAGAGATTCAGGCACAGACGAAGGCTGAGGCTGAGGTTCGGGTTGAGGATTGAGAAAATCCTGCCAAGTCTTAATTTGCTCTTGCGCTGCACTGTAAGCAGCACTACCGCGTGGAACCGATTTGGCAATGTCAATGCCTCTAGCAATATCAGACTGACCTTGAGTGCGTGCTATTTCTAGCAATTGCTGACTCCATTGGTCAATAGCCTGATTTGCATCCATACGTAAGATGCTATTGTTTGAAACTCGATCCGCCAGTCGTATTGCCTCAACCAAGGCTTCTGGAGTGCCAGCCGCACCCACTTCCTGGGCTTTTTTCCAGTTTTCTCTAGTGCGAATTTGCCCTTCCCAGTCATTGATCGCAGCTTGTGCTTCTTGTGAAAGCGCCCTTCCCGATGAGGCTATTTGTTGAGCTGTGCTAATGGCGGCGGTGAGATTTCCACTCTGGGCCAGTTCTTGTGCTTGATCTAGGTAAGGTTGGTCTTGAATTCGCTCAATCTTTCCTACCCAAGTACGAATTTTTTTCCGTGCTTCTGGATATAATGCACGACCTCTACGAATTTCGCTCGCCTGGGCGATCGCAGCTTGCAAGGAGTTAATATCCTCGAATATTGCTATCTGATCGGCGCGATCTAAGTAAGGTTGATCTTCAATTGTCTCCACTTGGGCATTCCAGCGACCGATCTCTTGCCTTGCTTCTGCGCCTCTGGGATTACTAGCAGGAATCAGCTGTACTTGGGCGATCGCTGCTGTTAAATTCGGGACTGTTCCCTGGCTAGCCAATATTCTCGCTTTTTCTAGATGGGCAACATCTTCAATTTCCAACTGCCAACGGGCAATTAGTTGCTGTGCTTCGTTATACACTGGTCTGGAGGGATCTATTTGTTGCGCTTGCGCGATCGCTGCCTCTAAACCAGAAACATTACCGATCCAAGCACTCCTTTTGGCGTCAGCTATGGCAATAAAGTCATCAGTTTCGCCTTGTAGTTTCGTACTTTCCGGTATTTGCCTAGCAATATTCAGTGCTTCATCCGCATCCTGCTTGTCTAGTTTCGCCTGTGCCAATTCCAGCATTTTGCGTCCAAATGCTGGAACCGCTTCCTGAGCTTTTTGGTAAAGGTAACTTTCCTGCCCAATGGACTCGGCTAACTCGATCGCTTTTAGGATATTATCGACTACTTTGCTGTTTGCTAAACTTTCGGCTTTTCCTAACTTATCGCCATCTTCCCGTGCTGTGGCAATTAGACGATTCAATTGGTCGTATTTGATACCCGCCCAATATTGATTGTCTACGCGCAGCATTTTAGCGGATAACATGAACGCCGATTGCCAGCGCCGTTCCTTTACTTCGGCGATCGCACCGTTGTATGTGGCTTCAGCCTTTGACCAAATCGACTGCCATTTGTCAACTTGTTCATTGACTAATTTATAAGCTGCTACATCTTCGGGTATCTTACGAGCAGTCGCGATCGCTTCCTCTAAATTCCCTGTTTGGAAACTTTGATCGGCTAGCTTCAAAATATCCCGCGACCATTCTTCGATGAAACGATCGATTTCTCCATGCAACGGGTGATTTTGTGGTAGTTGCTTCACCAGAGCGATCGCTTGCAATAGGTCGTTCACTGTTTGCTTAGAAGCCGCTAACTGAGCGCAATGCAACCGCACAGAAGCACTAGCTAGCGGCCAAAAAATCGATGGGCAATTAGGGGCAGTTGGCAACTTTAGCAGCATTGCCATTGCCAAGAATCCGACACTGCCGGGAATCAACATTAGTAGTACTAGCCACAATGTCCAGCTTTTCATCCAGCGTGGCCATTTTCCAGAAGTACTATTGAGTTGGGCAGTTTCTTCTGAATTACTATTTATAGGTAATCCTTTCGTATGGTTTTTTTTTCGCCGCTTCACTGACTTGGAGGTAGAACCAGTAGCTGGGACATCAAATGGCTGAGTTTCACCGAATTTTTCTGTTCGGGATAATCTTTTGTTTTGATCTGGCTCTCTTCCACTGGCTGAAGACCAACTGTCTGGAATATCCCGCTCTGTCATCTCTCACACCAAAATAATTGAATAGCGCTCTGTTTTAGGTTGATAATTCCATTGTTGACATAGTAACTTTCTCATCATTAAAAAGCTACTTTTTTGATTATCTCTCTCCACAGAGTACCATTATCAATCTCAAAAATCAGTGCTATTTTATACTTTATCCTTAAACAGCAGATTCGGCTTGCAAATCGGAAATTAGTTGAGCTAACTGATCGCTACTTGCCTGGTAGACGTTGCCGCAAAAGTCGCAAGTTGCTTCAGCACCATCATCCTTAATAATCATATCTTGCAGTTCAGCTTCTCCCAAAATCTTCAGTGCCCCCAAAACGCGATCGAAAGAGCAACCACAGTGAAAGCGCAACATTTGGCGTTCGGAAAAGATTTCCAACCCCATATCTCCCAATAAGTCACCAAAGATTTCAGGTAACGTCTTGCCAGCTTGCAATAATGGCGTAAATCCTGCTAGACCAGCTACCCGTGATTCCAATGTTTCTACTAAGGCTTCGTCTCTAGCGGCTTTGGGCAATATTTGTACCAGTAATCCTCCCGCAGCAGTTACTCCGGTTGCTCCCACGAACACACCTAAAACTAAAGCCGAAGGTGTTTGTTCAGAATTCACCAGATAATGAGCGACATCATCACCAATTTCGCCAGAAACTAGTTCTACCGTACTAGAGTAAGGATAACCATAACCGATATCTCGCACAACGTAGAGGTAGCCGCCACCAACAGCACCACCAACATCTAACTTACTTTTGGCATTAGGAGGCAATTCTATAGATGGATTCCCAACATATCCGCGTACCGTACCATCTAAGCCTGCATCTACTAATATGCCACCCAAAGGCCCATCGCCCTTTACGCGGACATTCACCCTCGATCCAGTTCGCTTCATACTAGAAGCCATTAACAAGCCCGCCGCCATAGTCCGACCCAGTGCTGCTGTTGCCACATAAGAAAGCTTATGGCGCTGCCGTGCTTCTTCTGTTAAACGTGTGGTGACCACACCTACGGCACGAATTCCACCTTCGGCTGCTGTTGCACGAATTAACTGATCCGCCATGAATAACCTTACATTTCTTAACAAGTTCACTTTTTCTATTCTAAGTTCTCTGCTGCAAGAAAAGTAACGTAGTGGGGTGTTACGCAAATAAATGGCTGTCATTGGTCACTTGTACTGAGTTTCGACTGCGCTCAACTACCGCGTAGTCGTAAAGCCTGCGGCATAGCTTCGCTTCGGGCGTAGCCTCTTGTAGAGAAGTATTGGTCATTAGTTCTTTGCAAAGGACAAAGGACTAATGACTAATGACAAAAACTATTTGCAATATTAGAAATAGCGATGTCTTAATCTTTAGGTAATTCGATAAAAATGCTGGGTAATTTTCAACAAAGCCAACTGCGGATCGAAATCGAAGCATCAACGGATGCAATTCGTGACAGTCTCCTGCATCCCGTGCAACTAAAAAAATGGCTTTTAGGGCAACGTTTTGCGCCAGGTATGCCAGAAAAACTGCTTCCTGGATTCCAGTTTACAACCTGGACTGGGCCAGTCGCGATTCATCATCAGGTAAACGTTGTCAAATCCAATTGCCTACGCTTAGTACTCAGTGGAGGCATTGATGGGTTCCACGAATGGTACTGGGGAGAAGGTTGGGTACAGTCCCGCTTGGAAGGAATTTCAATTTTGCCCTTGAATTTGGGTCAAACACTCAGCTTGTTGAGCTTGCGTCAGTTTTTAGCAACTCAAGAACGTTGAATCGACTGAACATAGAAAGGGGATTTTCCTTGTCTCTATGGCTAGCCCTTTCAAGGTGACTCGAAAAATCTCTTTTTTCTCTCTGTGCCACGGACACTTTGCTCAAGTAGGGAAATCCGCTCATGCAAGTGTCCTCCTCTGTGACTTTGCAGTTTCAAAGCAATTTGTCTAACCACCTCAGACGCAGAGAACACAGAATTGCATAGGTTGAAATTCTTAAACCCTAATGCACCATGTTGACCACTTCCCAGACTCATAGGAATTAGTTCTCCATTGACCAATTCATAGCGCGTATCAGTGCCATCTATTTCAGGTATTCCTCAAAGGTTAGTTTTGGGCTAGTTATAGCCATTGCTTCCCTTTGCAAATCTTTACCTTGGTTTTACAACCAATACTGAACAATTAGCCTCTTCTACAACTTGACTGCTAACAGAACCCTGAACAATTCGTTTCATCCCCATCAAGCCTCGACTACCAATTACGATCAAGTCAGCTTTATAAATATTGGCAAGACGAATAATCTCTTCAGCGGGATCGCCAGTTACTAACTCTAACTCACTTCTGGCTGATAACTTTTCCTGATATAGTTGGAGTTGCTTTTCAATATGAAAATAAGAAAACGTTGGGGACTCTGGCTGAGGGCGATCAGCAGGTAGTTCCATTTCTGACTCTGGTGTGAGAAACACATGACAGAGAATAACCTTGGCGTCTTTTGAAAACACCAAATTATCTAAAGCTTGAATTACTCGTTCTGAGATATCCGAACCGTCCAGAGCTACCAAAACACTATTTAGCACTGCTCTCGTCTCCTAAAGAGTAGACCCCTTACATACATAAGTATCTAGCAAAATTAGTCGGCAGTGACACTAAACTAATTTTTTATCTGATACTTAGTTTATAGATTTAAAGCTACGCCATAGGTCAGTGAGCTTTACGAAACTTTAATAAGAACGGGTTATAGCAACTTTTCTGGAGAAGCTTTTCATGAGTTTATGGGAGAGGCTTTTCCTCTCCTCTAAACTACTGTCTATTGGCAATGTCCGACTTGTGGAGACTGAAAGCGTGACTCAAGCCAGTCCCAATCAAACGAGTTTCACAGCCACGTATAAAAATGTTCTAGGGACTGGGATTTTTACTCAGCACTGGCTTATCAGAAAAAATTAAGCATTCCAAATCACTCTTCTTGCTGAATTCGGCGTCGGACTGAATCAGCATGGGAAGGTAAACCCTCTGCTGTTGCTAGCACATCAATAGCACCAGCCACATTTTGCAGTGCGGTTTGGGAGTATTGAATAATACTAGAGTGTTTAAGGAAAGTTTCAACACCCAATGCTGAGGCATAGCGGGCAGCACCAGAAGTTGGCAAGGTATGATTAGGGCCTGCCAAATAGTCTCCTACAGCTTCTGGTGTTGAGTAACCCAAAAAGATTGCCCCAGCATGACGAATCTGTGGTAAGAGTGCCCAAGGGTCTTTGATTTCTAATTCCAGATGTTCGGGGGCAAATTCATTCGAGAGTTCTACTGCTGCTTCGAGCGATTCCACAACAATAATTAAGCCGTAGTGAGCGATCGCTTTTTCTGTGTCTATTCGCCGTGGATGATCCACTAGCTGTCTTTCCAAAGCTAATTGTACGTTTTTCGCCAAAGCAGCATCTGTCGTCAACAAAATCGCTGCCGCCATTGGATCGTGTTCGGCTTGGGCTAGCAAGTCAGCAGCGACATGCACCGGATTTGCTGTTTCATCGGCAATTACCAGCACTTCGCTGGGACCTGCCAAAGAATCAATACCGACAGTGCCGTAGACAAGTTTTTTCGCTAGGGTGACATAAATGTTACCAGGGCCAGTAATCACATTCACTTTCGGAATCGTTTCTGTACCATAAGCTAAAGCGGCGATCGCTTGTGCGCCCCCAATACGATAAATTTCTTGCACCCCTGCTTCTTGGGCAGCTACCAAGACTGCGGGATTAATTGCACCCCCTGGGCCTGGTGGTGTTACCATCACCACGTGCGGTACAGCAGCAACATGAGCCGGAATTGCATTCATCAGCACTGTACTGGGATAGGCGGCACGGCCACCAGGCACATACAACCCGGCTCGGTCTACAGGAGTGTAGCGTTTGCCCAGTACTACTTCATCGTCACCAAAGTGTACCCAGCTTTTTGGTACTCGCTGACGATGAAACGCTTCAATTTGGCGGCAAGCTAGCCGAACTGCACTCAACAACTCCTTTGATACCTGCTGATAGGCTGCATCCAGTTCCGAGCCTGTAACTCGGAGTTCTTCTGCTTTTAGGGTTTGTTTGTCAAATTCGGCCGTGTAATGCAATACAGCTTTGTCGCCTTGGCGCTTCACTGCTTGCAAAATTTCCCGCACCGTTGCTTCTTTGTGAAGTACCTGTTCGTCATGGGTGCGATCGCAGATCCGTTGTAGTTCTGCTCTAACGTCTGCCTGCTGAGTAATAATTCGCAGCATGGAGTAAGGACTATGCCAAAATTATAATATTGCCACCTGAGATTTAGTATTGCTCTTGACCCACTAGGGCGTACAAGCTGACTCTAATTCTCTTCTCTAGCTTAACCTGGATTTTTTTGATACTCTCAAGGCTACCAGCGTATAGTTTGCTTGAGAAGGCGACTTGATTGCTCAATCCGACAAGCCTTGAATAGCTAGCGGCAGCAAGCAGGTGTGCCATTTCCCCTATCCTTACACCCTTTCCCTCAATTCTTATGGGGTGTAGATGGTGTGTTTACACATCCAATCCCCTGAATTGACAGGGGGTAAGGTCTGAGTATAATTGTTTACTTAATTTCCCTAACTTTTAGTAGTTAATGTGTGTACAGGCACGATATATCGGTTCTATCCTTGAGAATCCCTGAAATTTACCTCTTTACAGTTTTTGCCTCTAAACAATACATCTGGTTTACAGACAAATTATATTTATTGGCAATCACATTGCTTAACCAGGTTGTGATCAGTTAGGGTGACAGTTATTTAGAAGATGTACTTTATTTTAACGCATTTCCTCAATTGACGAAATACTGAATTGGCAAGTAAAGAATATGGAACTAATATTGATCTTCACTCATCCCCAAAACCTAATTCCATATTTTTTTTAGGAAATTATAACATTGGCAATTTGGATGCTATATTAGTAAGTCTAGTAGTGTGTGTACATAATTAATAATCGTATTTTTGGAATTGACTGTGGCGAATACAAAGTCTGCTCTTAAGCGTGCCCAAATCGCAGAACGTAACCGACTGCGTAATAAATCTTACAAATCAGCAGTCAAGACGCTGATGAAGAAATACCTAAATGCTGTAGCTGCTTATACAGCTAATCCTAGCCCAGAATTAAAACAAGAAGCACAGGCTCGGTTATCCGAGGCTTACGGAAAAATTGATAAGGCGATCAAACGAGGTGTTCTTCACCCAAACAATGGGGCAAGGAAAAAATCAAGATTGGCTCACAGACTAAAACCCGTCACACCAACAGCTGAGTAGTCATTGGTAATTTGTCCTTAGTCATTGGTAACAAAACAAACGACAAATGACGAAGGACAAACAACATAGACGCGCCAGCGGCTTCCAGCAGGGTAGGACAAAAGATGCAACTGATAGACACGCACGTACATCTCAACTTTGATAGTTTTCAGCCAGATTTAGCAATAGTGCGATCGCGGTGGCAAGAAGCAGGTGTAGTGCGTTTAGTGCATTCCTGTGTTCACCCGGAGGAGTTTTCCAGCATTCAATCCCTAGCCCAAGAGTTTCCCGAAATTAGTTTTGCTGTAGGATTACATCCTTTAGATGCTGATAAATGGAATAGCGAGACAGCCGAGAAAATCAAAACTTTAGCGAGTTCTGACTCGAATGTTGTAGCAATTGGGGAAATGGGGCTGGATTTTTACAAAGCTGATAACTATGAGCAACAGTACATGGTGTTCGAGTCCCAGTTGGCGATCGCATCTGAACTAAACTTACCAGTGATTATCCACTGCCGTGATGCTGCCGTGGCAACCAAAGAAGTGTTGCAGAAATGGCGGCAACTCAAAGGAGAAAGAGTGCGGGGTGTGATGCATTGCTGGGGAGGAACACCTGAAGAAACTCAATGGTTTCTCGATTTAGGCTTCTATATCAGCTTTAGCGGTACGGTAACGTTTAAAAATGCCAAAGCAATCCAATCCTCCGCTGCAATGGTCAGTAGCGATCGCCTCCTGATTGAAACAGACTGCCCATTTCTCGCTCCAGTTCCCAAACGGGGCGAGAGGCGCAACGAGCCTGCCTACGTACTTTATGTAGCCGAGCAAGTAGCTAAACTGCGTCAGGAAACGGTAGAGGCGATCGCCCATCAAACCACCCAAAATGCCTGTGAATTATTCGGGTTGTCAATATCAGATGTGTTTTAGTATCTTTTGTGAAGTTGTGTAAAAAAAATAAATCTATAGGGGGACAAAAATATGCTAATATTAGTGCCTCAAAAACATTTTGATTGCGCCATAATAATAAAAGAAGGAGCATAAAACTTCTCATCTTAATCTTCCATGCTGTTATGGCTTGGCCATCCTCAAAATCTCTACAAGCGGATGCTCTTCACACATGACTAACTGTGCCAACCTAAATTAAGCTAGACTTTTGCACAACATCGCTTTACTTTGTATTGAACCTATTCAAAATCGTTAAACAAAAATTGCCTTGTGAGTACAATCCAGCAAAATGAAGTGATTCTGATTCAAAATCGACAAGGTGCGGATCATTCCCTCAGTCTTAGGATATCTAAAATATCACTGAGAGTATAAACCAGCGGGGTGGATTTAAAACACACTGTATGGAGCTGCGTCAGCGAATTAACGCGCTTTTTGGAGGGGAAGTGAAGAAAGTAAATCAAATTCAGGAATATTTTAACTGGATATTCTATTTGAAATGGGCATTGGGGAGCCAGGGCGTTGGGCGGCTCTGCCGACTTCTCTCCCTGCTCTTAAGCAAGCTGTGCGTAGCATCTCTGACAAGAGAAGCTATTGTCTCCATGGCGCATGAGATGCAAAGGAAAAAGACTTTCAGCAACTTTTCCCTTGCTTTCATAGTACCCATTACTCATTACTTCGATCCCTTATTAAGGGCAATTTTTCTTGTGAAAATTGCTCATTACAGCCAAATTTAATCGCTGCTTTTGCCGACAGATGTAAACCACAAGTGTGTAAAAAAAAGTTCCCAAACAGCCAAGGGCACTGGCTAGAAGTGGGAAGCGTCAAAGAGCAGTGTCCAAGGGAAAATTTAACCAGGTTGACAAAGGTAGAGGCATGACTAAAGAAACATATATGGAACCCGCCTTTCTGTTACCCGACTTGATTGAAATCCAGCGTTCGAGCTTTCGCTGGTTTTTAGAAGAAGGGCTGATAGAAGAACTTAACTCCTTTAGTCCTATTACAGATTATACGGGCAAATTAGAACTGCACTTTTTGGGTCATAACTACAAACTCAAGGAGCCAAAGTACAGCGTTGAAGAAGCCAAACGGCGGGATAGTACTTATGCTGTCCAAATGTATGTTCCCACACGGTTGATTAATAAGGAAACCGGGGAAATCAAAGAGCAAGAGGTATTCATTGGTGATTTGCCCTTGATGACCGATCGCGGCACGTTTATTATTAACGGAGCCGAGCGGGTAATTGTCAATCAAATAGTGCGATCGCCAGGCGTTTATTACAAATCAGAAATCGACAAAAACGGGCGACGTACTTATTCAGCTAGCTTAATTCCCAATCGGGGAGCATGGCTGAAATTTGAAACAGACCGTAACGATTTGGTGTGGGTACGGATTGACAAAACCCGCAAACTGTCAGCGCAGGTACTCCTAAAAGCTTTAGGTTTATCAGACAACGAAATATTTGACGCCTTACGCCACCCAGAGTATTTCCAAAAAACTATCGAAAAAGAAGGGCAATTCTCTGAAGAAGAAGCTCTGATGGAGTTATATAGGAAACTGCGTCCTGGTGAACCACCTACCGTCTTAGGTGGACAACAACTTTTAGATTCTCGTTTCTTTGACCCGAAACGTTATGACCTTGGTCGCGTCGGACGGTACAAGCTCAACAAGAAATTGCGCCTTTCTGTTCCCGACACGATGCGCGTGTTGACTGCTGGCGATATCTTGGCAGCCGTAGATTACCTGATCAACCTAGAATATGACATCGGTAATATCGATGACATTGACCACTTGGGCAACCGTCGGGTGAGAAGCGTCGGTGAATTGCTGCAAAACCAAGTGCGGGTGGGCTTAAATCGCTTAGAAAGAATCATTCGGGAACGGATGACTGTATCCGATGCCGAAGTGCTAACTCCCGCTTCCTTGGTGAACCCCAAACCACTGGTAGCAGCAATTAAAGAATTCTTTGGTTCCAGCCAATTAAGTCAGTTCATGGATCAAACCAATCCTCTGGCAGAACTGACCCACAAACGCCGTCTGAGTGCCCTTGGCCCTGGTGGTTTAACCCGTGAACGCGCTGGTTTTGCCGTGCGAGATATTCACCCTAGTCACTATGGACGCATTTGCCCCATTGAGACGCCAGAAGGCCCCAACGCCGGATTGATTGGCTCCTTAGCAACCCATGCGCGGGTTAACCTGTACGGCTTCCTAGAAACACCATTTAGACCTGTAGAAAATGGGCGAGTCAGATTTGATCTGCCTCCAGCCTACATGACAGCCGATGAAGAAGACGACCTGCGGGTTGCTCCGGGAGATATTCCTGTAGATGAAACCGGGCACATTATTGGGCCATTAGTACCAGTCCGTTATCGTCAAGAATTTTCCACCACAACACCAGAGCAGGTGGACTACGTAGCAGTATCTCCCGTACAGATTGTATCAGTAGCGACCAGCATGATTCCTTTCTTGGAGCATGACGACGCTAACCGAGCGCTGATGGGATCGAACATGCAACGGCAAGCAGTACCCCTGCTCAAGCCAGAGCGTCCTTTGGTGGGTACTGGTTTGGAAGCCCAAGGAGCAAGAGACTCCGGGATGGTGGTTGTATCGCGTACCGATGGCGATGTTACTTATGTGGATGCTACAGAAATTCGCGTCCGTCCTAAACCGAATACCCCCGAAATTAGATACACCCTTTCCAAGTACCAACGCTCAAACCAAGACACCTGTTTAAATCAGAAACCTCTCGTCCGCATTGGTGAACGGGTTGTTGCTGGTCAGGTATTGGCTGATGGCTCCTCCACCGAAGGCGGTGAATTGGCACTAGGACAAAATATCGTCGTTGCCTATATGCCTTGGGAAGGCTACAACTACGAAGACGCAATTTTAATTTCTGAAAGACTGGTGCAGGATGATGTCTACACCTCAATTCACATTGAAAAATATGAAATTGAAGCCAGACAAACCAAACTAGGACCAGAAGAAATCACCAGAGAAATTCCCAACGTCGGTGAAGATGCTTTGCGTCAGTTGGATGAACAGGGAATCATTCGCATTGGAGCATGGGTAGAAGCTGGAGATATCTTAGTAGGAAAAGTCACACCCAAGGGTGAATCTGACCAACCGCCAGAAGAAAAACTGTTGCGTGCCATCTTCGGTGAAAAAGCACGGGATGTGCGGGACAATTCCCTGCGAGTACCAAACGGTGAAAAAGGTCGCGTAGTTGATGTGCGCTTGTTTACTCGCGAACAAGGCGATGAACTGCCACCAGGAGCCAATATGGTAGTCCGGGTGTATGTTGCTCAAAAACGCAAAATCCAAGTTGGCGACAAAATGGCAGGACGCCACGGTAATAAAGGGATTATTTCTCGGATATTACCGGCGGAAGATATGCCTTATTTGCCCGATGGTTCACCAGTGGACATTGTACTTAACCCCTTGGGCGTACCCAGTCGGATGAACGTCGGACAAGTATTTGAGTGCCTGTTGGGTTGGGCTGGTCAAACCTTGGGAGTCCGATTTAAGATTACTCCCTTTGATGAAATGTACGGTGAAGAGACATCTCGCCGAATCGTGCATGGCAAATTGCAAGAAGCACGGGACGAAACAGGGAAAGACTGGGTATATAACCCAGATAACCCAGGCAAAATCATGGTGTATGACGGTCGGACAGGTGAACCCTTTGACCGAGCAATTACCATCGGTGTGGCTTACATGCTGAAACTGGTGCATTTGGTAGATGATAAGATCCACGCCCGTTCCACAGGCCCATACTCACTGGTGACTCAGCAACCCTTGGGTGGTAAAGCACAACAAGGTGGTCAGCGGTTTGGAGAAATGGAAGTGTGGGCATTGGAAGCCTTTGGTGCGGCTTACACCTTACAGGAATTGCTCACAGTTAAATCTGACGATATGCAAGGACGGAATGAAGCGTTAAATGCGATCGTTAAAGGTAAGGCAATTCCTCGTCCTGGAACTCCAGAATCCTTTAAAGTGCTAATGCGTGAGTTGCAATCATTGGGGTTAGATATTGCTGTACACAAGGTAGAAACCCAAACGGACGGCAGTTCCCTAGATGTGGAAGTCGATTTGATGGCAGACCAATCAGCCCGTCGCACACCTCCTCGACCAACTTACGAATCTCTTTCCCGCGAATCGCTGGAAGACGACGAATAATTCGTAATTGATAATACTCGCCTCCGGCGAGAAGCAAGCTACGTAATTCGTAATTAATTCTTCAATTACGAATTACGAATTAAAAATTGTTAATTACGAATTAGAAATTGTTAATTACGAATTACGAATTACGAATTAAGTATGAGACCTGCCCAAACTAATCAGTTTGACTACGTAAAAATCGGCTTGGCTTCCCCTGAACGCATTCGCCAGTGGGGCGAGAGAACATTGCCCAATGGTCAAGTAGTCGGTGAAGTTACCAAGCCAGAAACAATTAACTACCGAACTCTCAAGCCAGAGATGGATGGCTTGTTTTGTGAGCGCATCTTTGGCCCAGCGAAAGATTGGGAATGTCATTGTGGCAAGTATAAGAGAGTTCGTCACAGAGGTATTGTTTGTGAGCGCTGTGGTGTAGAAGTCACCGAGTCACGGGTGCGTCGTCACCGCATGGGCTATATTAAACTCGCCGCACCAGTAGCTCATGTTTGGTATCTCAAGGGTATTCCTAGCTATATTTCCATCCTGTTGGATATGCCCTTGCGGGATGTCGAGCAGATTGTCTATTTCAACTCTTATGTTGTCCTGAGTCCAGGTAATGCCGAAACTTTAACTTACAAACAACTACTGAGTGAAGACCAGTGGTTGGAAATAGAAGACCAAATTTATAGCGAAGATTCTGTGCTGCAAGGCGTAGAGGTAGGTATTGGGGCTGAAGCGCTGTTGCGTTTGCTTGCCGATATCAATTTGGAACAAGAAGCCGAAAGCCTACGCGAAGAAATTGGCAACGCCAAGGGACAAAAGAGAGCCAAGCTAATTAAGCGACTACGGGTGATTGACAACTTCATCGCTACTGGTTCTAAACCAGAGTGGATGGTAATGGCAGTTATTCCCGTGATTCCGCCCGACTTGCGGCCAATGGTGCAACTAGATGGCGGACGGTTTGCTACTAGCGATTTGAATGATTTGTATCGGCGGGTAATTAACCGGAACAATCGTTTAGCACGCTTGCAAGAAATTTTGGCACCAGAGATTATTGTGCGGAACGAAAAGCGGATGCTGCAAGAAGCAGTGGACGCTTTGATTGACAATGGTCGTCGGGGACGCACTGTGGTAGGGGCAAATAACCGACCCCTGAAATCTTTGTCCGACATTATTGAGGGTAAGCAAGGACGTTTCCGACAAAACTTGTTAGGTAAACGAGTTGACTACTCTGGACGTTCGGTAATTGTGGTCGGGCCAAAGCTGAAAATTCACCAGTGCGGTTTGCCTAGAGAAATGGCAATTGAGCTATTTCAACCATTTGTGATTAACCGCCTGATTCGTAGCGGTATGGTGAATAACATCAAAGCTGCGAAAAAGCTGATATCCCGCAATGATCCCAGTGTTTGGGATGTGTTAGAAGAGGTGATTGAAGGACATCCTGTAATGCTAAATCGGGCACCAACATTGCACCGTTTGGGTATTCAGTCTTTTGAACCGATTTTAGTAGAAGGTAGAGCAATTCAATTGCATCCTCTGGTTTGTCCAGCGTTTAACGCCGACTTTGACGGCGACCAAATGGCGGTACACGTCCCTCTGTCGTTAGAAAGTCAGGCTGAAGCGCGGTTGTTGATGTTGGCTTCTAACAATATTTTGTCACCAGCCACAGGTAAACCGATCATCACGCCTAGCCAAGATATGGTGTTGGGAGCCTATTATTTAACAGCAGAAAATCCCGGTGCGACAAAAGGAGCAGGAAATTACTTTTCTTCGCTAGAGGATGTAATTATGGCTTTCCAGCAAGATCAAATTGACTTGCACGCCTATATTTACGTAAGGTTTGACGGCGAAATAGAATCAGACCAACCGGATACAGAACCCGTGAAAGTGACGGAAAACGAGGATGGTACTCGCACATTACTCTATAAGTTCCGTCGAGTCAGACAAGACGCTAAAGGCAATGTACTTTCACAGTATATATACACAACTCCTGGCCGCGTTATTTACAACAATGCCATTCAGGAAGCACTAGCAAGTTAATTCGTAATTTCTAATTTGTAATTCGTAATTAATTCTTTAATTACGAATTACGAACTACGAATTACGAATTATTAATTATTGATGACTCAGGACTAATGATTAATGACTAACGAAAAAATGATTTTTCGCAATCGCGTGGTTGACAAAGGTCAACTGAGAAATTTAATTTCTTGGGCTTTTACGAATTATGGTACAGCGCGAACCGCAGTGATGGCGGACAAATTGAAAGATTTGGGATTTCGCTATGCTACCAAAGCAGGGGTTTCCATCAGTGTAGATGACTTGATGATACCACCAACTAAACGATTGCTCTTAGAAGCAGCCGAGGAAGAAATTCGCGCTACTGAAACCCGTTATCAACGGGGAGAAATCACTGAAGTAGAACGCTTCCAAAAGGTAATCGATACTTGGAATGGTACCAGTGAAGCTTTGAAAGACGAAGTAGTCGTTCACTTCAAGAAGACGAATCCCCTGAACTCCGTATATATGATGGCATTCTCCGGGGCACGGGGTAACATCTCACAAGTCCGGCAGTTGGTGGGGATGCGGGGACTGATGGCAGATCCTCAAGGGGAAATTATCGATTTACCGATCAAAACCAACTTCCGTGAAGGGCTAACTGTGACGGAATACATTATTTCGTCTTACGGTGCCCGAAAAGGATTGGTGGATACTGCGTTGCGGACGGCTGACTCTGGTTATCTCACCCGCCGATTGGTGGACGTTTCCCAGGATGTAATTATTCGGGAATTTGATTGTGGGACTACCAGAGGTCTTGCCATTCGACCAATGACAGAAGGTGCCAAAACCTTGATTCCTTTGGCAACCCGCTTAATGGGACGGGTAATTGGCGAAGATGTAGTGCATCCGGTCACAAAAGAATTGATTGCAGCACGCAATTCGCCAATTCCTGAAGAATTGGCGAAGAAAATTGAAAAGTCTGGGGTGGGAGAAGTTGTGGTGCGATCGCCACTAACTTGTGAAGCTGCCCGTTCTGTCTGTCAACACTGCTACGGTTGGAGTTTGGCACACGCCAAGATGGTGGACTTGGGCGAAGCTGTAGGGATTATTGCTGCCCAAAGTATCGGCGAACCTGGTACTCAGTTAACCATGCGGACATTCCACACTGGTGGGGTGTTTACTGGAGAAGTAGCACAACAAGTTCGTTCTAAAATTGATGGGACTGTCAAACTTCCCCGCAAACTGAAAACTAGAACATATCGTACCCGCCACGGGGAAGATGCCCTCTATGTTGAGGCTAATGGCATCATGCTTTTGGAGCCAACAAAAGTAGGTGATGTTACCCCAGAGAACCAAGAGGTTCATCTTACCCAAGGTTCAACACTATATGTATTTGATGGAAATAAGGTAAAACAAGGTCAGTTGTTGGCAGAGGTTGCCCTTGGTGGACGCACAACTCGGACTAATACAGAAAAAGCAGTTAAAGATGTCGCCTCTGACTTAGCAGGGGAAGTGCAATTTGCCGAAGTTGTTCCAGAACAAAAAACTGACCGTCAAGGCAATACTACAACCACAGCCGCGCGTGGTGGTTTGATTTGGATTTTGTCTGGGGAAGTTTACAACTTGCCACCTGGTGCAGAATTGGTGGTGAAAAATGGTGATGCGATCGCTTCTAATGGAGTTTTAGCAGAAACCAAGTTAACCAGTTTGCATGGCGGTGTGGTGCGCTTGCCAGAAGCTACCCCAGGTAAGAGTACCAGGGAAATTGAGATTATCACCGCTTCTGTGGTCTTAGACCAAGCAACGGTGACAGTCCAAAGTTCCCAAGGTCGCAATAACTACTTAGTTTCTACTGGCAACAACCAAGTATTTAACCTCCGAGCTACACCAGGCACAAAAGTGCAGAATGGTCAAGTGGTAGCTGAGTTAATTGATGACCGCTATCGCACAACCACTGGTGGATTCCTGAAATTTGCAGGTGTCGAAGTCCAGAAAAAAGGCAAAGCCAAGCTGGGTTATGAAGTCGTCCAGGGCGGTACACTGTTGTGGATTCCCGAAGAAAGCCACGAAGTTAATAAAGATATCTCCTTGCTGTTGGTGGAAGACGGTCAGTTTGTCGAAGCTGGCACCGAAGTGGTAAAAGATATCTTCTGCCAAAACAGTGGTGTGGTAGAAGTGACCCAGAAAAACGACATCCTGCGGGAAGTGGTGGTGAAGCCAGGGGAACTACTGATGGTGGACGATCCCGAATCTGTTATCGGGCGAGATAACACTTTCATCCAACCAGGTGAGGAATTCCAAGGTAATGTCGCTACGGAATTGCGTTATATCCAGTATGTAGAGACACCAGAAGGACCCGCCCTGTTGAGCCGTCCAGTAGTTGAGTTTGCCGTCCCTGATAATCCAGATGTGCCATCAACGACATCGGTAAGTCAACAAACCGGGCGATCGATTCAATTAAGAGCGGTGCAGCGACTACCTTACAAAGATTCAGAACGCGTCAAATCTGTTGAAGGTGTAGAACTGCTGCGAACCCAGCTAGTGCTGGAAATTGAGCAAGAAGGGGAACAAGACCATAATGCTTCACCCCTGGCAGCAGATATTGAATTAGTAGAGGATACTGAAGACCCAGAAGTTCAACGTTTACAACTAGTGATTTTGGAATCCTTGGTAATTCGTAGAGATATTACCGCCGATGCCACCCAAGGTAGCACCCAGACAACACTTGAGGTACACGATGGGCTAACCATCGCCCCAGGATCTGTAGTCGCACGTACCCAAATCTTGTGTAAAGAAGGCGGGGAAGTACGAGGTGTTCAAAAAGGAACAGAAAACGTGCGTCGCTGTTTAGTGTTGCGCGACGCTGACAGGCTTCCCATTAATACTAGTACTCAGCCAAAGGTAAAAGTGGGTGACTTGCTAGTAGAAGGTACAGAAGTCGCTCCTGGAGTTTTTGCCCCAGAATCAGGGCAAGTAGTGGATGTTAAAAGTGTCGCTGCTGCATCTGGTGGGGAATCAGCTTTAAGTAGTAAAAACTACGTTATTACTACCCGTATCGGTCGCCCTTATCGAGTCAGCCCTGGTGCTGTGTTGCAGATAGAAGACGGCGATTTGGTACAACGGGGTGATAACTTGGTGTTGCTGGTGTTTGAACGCGCCAAAACCGGAGATATCATTCAAGGTTTGCCCCGGATTGAGGAACTACTTGAAGCTCGTAAACCGAAAGAAGCGTGCATCTTATGTCGGCGGGGCGGCGAAGTTAAGGTAGTTTACGGTGATGGTGATGAAGCGATCGCCATCAAGGTCGTAGAATCAAATGGCGTGGTGACAGATTATCCTCTGGGACCTGGACAAAACTTAATTGTGCCAGATGGCTCAATAGTATTAGCGGGACAACCGTTAACTGATGGGCCATCCAATCCCCACGAAATTTTGGAAATCTTCTTTAGCTTGGGTTCCGAAGATGGAATCTATGCTTGTGCTAGCCTTGCTTTACAAAAGGTACAGACTTTCTTGGTGAATGAAGTGCAAATGGTGTACCAGTCTCAAGGGATTGATATTTCCGATAAGCACATTGAAGTGATTGTTCGCCAGATGACCAACAAAGTTAGGATTGATGATGGTGGTGACACCACAATGCTTCCCGGCGAATTGGTGGAACTGCGTCAAGTTGAGCAGGTGAACGAAGCTATGGCAATTACAGGCGGTGCTAGGGCACAGTATACCCCAGTATTATTGGGGATCACTAAAGCATCGTTGAACACCGACAGCTTTATTTCCGCCGCGTCCTTCCAAGAGACAACACGGGTACTCACCGAAGCAGCTATCGAAGGCAAATCTGACTGGCTGCGCGGATTAAAGGAAAACGTGATTATCGGGCGATTGATTCCGGCTGGTACTGGATATAATACCTATGAAGAACCAGGAGCGATCGATGACTATGCTGCTGAAATTACCAGTAGTGTGTTAGATGAAGTTGACGATCCCCTAGATATGGTCTTAGATGATCGCACAGCTCGCACCTATAATTTAGATTCTCCTACTCTTGGGGAATCTGGCTTTGGCAGCAGACGTGCAGAAAGGTCAATTCTAGATGAAGAAGATGAATTAATTGCTGACGAAGTAGTAGACGACGACGATTACGAGGAAGAAGAGGAAGACGACGAAGATGATTTCGACGACGAATAGAGACTTGAAATTTCGCGTCTAAAAGGTAAAAGGTAATATTGAGTCTGCTCAATTACCCATAACCAAAGTACCTCACCTGTGCTAGCGCACCCCTTGGCAAGGGGCGCGCTAGTTCCAGTTTTACCCCTAACAAGCAAGTCGTTATATTCAATTAAAATAACGTGTGCCTCCGTTGGAAACTCACGTTAAAATAGCGATCGCAATCAATATACTGAAATTTTCTCTTTCACATACAGAGTCTAGTCATTTACATCGCTTAAAATCTTAAATTTAGTCCTCTTGAGAAGACTTTAGCTATTAGCTTTAGAATTTCTTTCCAACTGGGATAGCAACCAAGTGAGTAATTGAAAAGATATTGGTAATCATAACCCTGGAAAAAGAGGGGATTAAGCATTAGCTGTTATTTTGAATTTCGTCTAACTTGGCACGTACTACCTGGATATCCTGCCACATCAACCATTTTGGCGCACCTCTTTCTTTAGAAGGGTTACGCAGCAAGTAAGAAGGATGAAAAATTGGCATACATAAACGCCCTTCCCACTCTAGCCACTGACCGCGAATTTTCGTAATTCCCCGCTTATCGCCAGTGATACCTTTGACAGCAGTCGCACCCGTTAACAAAATTATTTTGGGGTCAACTAAGCGAATTTGTTCTAGTAGGTATGGTAGACAAGCCGCCACCTCTACAGGAGTGGGAACTCTATTATCTGGGGGGCGACATTTATTGATATTGGCAATATATACATCATGCTCAGTAGTTAGATTCACCGATGCCAAAATTTTCTCCAGCAATTGTCCCGATCTGCCTACAAATGGTAAACCCGTTTCATCTTCATTTTGACCTGGTGCTTCCCCTATAACCATAATTGGTGCTTTGAGATTACCACGTCCGACAACAGCATGAATTCGAGTATCTCCTAATGGACAACGGTGGCAGCGATCGCAATGCTGTGTCAACTCCGTTATGTCAGAATAAGTTCCGGGAGCGATCGGAATTTTCGCGTCTGTAGGAATCAGTTCTCGTTGATTAAAAGTTGAGTCGTCGAAGAGGCTGAGTTGGGTTTCGCTGCTCATGAAAATCAGGATTTTGGCATCAGCACCAGTTGTTATATCTGATTTAAATAGCCCTTTGGCTGGATATTTATCAGTACAATAAACTTTTGCTGAATACTTAATTATTTATACAAATCTTATTGTATCAGTTAATTTGAGACAAAATTCAGTCATGATAAAAGCAGTGCCGTCCTAAGATGCTGGGGGAAACCATGTCATATACCCCACTTTTCGCCGATCGTACCCATGCGGGTGAAGTATTGGCGCGAGTAATTCATGATGTTTTGACTCAGCAAACTATTGATTCTGGGGTAAAGCCTGTACCAATTGTTTATGCTTTGCCAAGAGGGGGTATACCAGTAGCAGCACCAATAGCACGTCTTTTAGATTGTCCGTTGACAATCGTTGTGGCAAAAAAGATTAGCCATCCCGAAAACCCAGAGTTAGCAATTGGTGCAGTGACTACTTCTGGAAATGTTCTTTGGGCCGATCAAAAGCTATTTCGCTCTAAATATGATGCGCGGTGGCGAGAAATAGCTTTAAATAAAGCGATAAACCTTGCTAAGTCTCTTGAGGCTCAATTAATCCCTGCTTGTCCGCAGGTGAATGCAGAGAATGCTACGCTGATCTTAGTTGATGATGGCATTGCTACAGGTATGACAATAGCGGTAGCAGCAAATGCTATGAGAGCGCTTTCTCCAGCAGCAGTTTGGCTATGTACTCCAGTAGCGCCACAAAAATTGCTACCTTGGTTAGAACAGTGGGGCGATCGCACAATAGTCTTGGAAACACCCGAACCCTTCTGGAGTGTGAGTAATTTTTACGCAGAATTTCCCCAAGTAGATACATTAGAAGTTCTCGTATATCTCCAACAACAAAAAACAATCGGGGGAATTGATCTATGCGAGTAATTTTGAATTCTTTTCCGGTCTTGCTTTTTAACTATTTGAAGATGTTCCCTGCTGATATTGCATAGCTTTGGCGTAATCACCCAAGGCGTAGCAAGCGACTTTCAGACTGGCAAGAGCTTGTTCTTCACTGCGACGATCTTTGATATTTCTAGCTAACAGCAAACGTTCTTCATAATACGTAATTGCTTTGTTATAGTCACCCAAAGCTTCACAAGCAACTCCTAAACTACTTAAAGACTGTTCCTCACTACGCTTGTCTTGAATTTCTTTGGCTAATTGCAATCGATCTTCATAATACTTAATGGCTTTAGTATAATCACCTAAAGCATAACAAGCATTGCCCAGATTCTTTAGCACCTGAGAAGCACTGCGAACATTTTTTAAGGAGCGTGATAGTACTACACATTGCTCATAATAGGCGATCGCTTTTGGGTAATTGTTTAAAGCATACCAAGCATTACCCAAATTCTTGAGTACCTGTTCCTCCCCCCAATTATCTTTGAGTTCCCTCACAATCTCTAGACTTTGCTGTTGATACTCAATAGCCTGTGTAAAATTACCTAAAGCTTTATACACCAATCCCAAATTATTGAGTGCCGCGACTTGACTGCGTTTGTCTTGCAACTGTTGCGTTATTTTCAAACATTTTTCTAGAAACTCAATAGCTTTATTATGATCGTTCAAATGACGGTATGCATTTCCTAAATGGGAAAGTGCTTGCATCTGCAATGCTAAATCTGAGGTGTTATTAAGCAAAGACAAACACTGTTGGGAGTAAGAGATAGCACCTTTGTAGTCTCCAGCGCTGTAAGTTACCAATCCTAAAAAAGAAAGTACCTGTGCCTGTTTTTCTAAATCGCCAACTGCCTGAAATAGCCCCAAGGATTGTTGTAAAGACTTCATAGCCGTTATTAATTCGCCACCTTGCTGCTGTTGAATTCCTTGCCTTAGTAGCTTGGACGCTTCTGACAAATGGTCATTACTTTCTTGTAGAGGTATTATTTCTGCTTGTGAACCAGAGTCAAATTCATGGGTAATTGTATTACGCTTCACTGGTTTTAGGTATGTTATGGGTAATTGCAAGGGAACTGTATTTTTCGATCTGGTTATTCCATTCGCATTTTAGACATCAACTTCTTCCTGCAAAATCTGGTGTTAAATCTAGTATTCCCAAAACCAGGACGCATCTTTCATCAGTCTGCTTTACCACAGCATAAGTTTAGAAAAGGTAAAAGTTTATATAGCGATCGTTACTCGAGGCTTTCAGATTTCTACTCATGAAGAGTAATAAATATATAGCAACATTAGAGTGTTTGTGATCGTCTCTATTTGTTCTTTATTCGTGTTCTCTACATCTAGAGTAGTTCGATTAAAAAACTATTTTTGACAAGCTTATTTAATAGTTTTATTATCAATATCTCTCCTTTATGTATGGTGCAAAATACTCCGCACTTCCATTAAAATTTTCCCTAGCATATTTTTACCACTCCCATCGGCTCCGCAACCCCAGTAAAAATCGATAGGTGAGTTTTCAACAATTTCTACATTGTTTGTAGAAAGTAAGATATCTCTAATATCTGTATGAGTTTGAAATTTACACAGCACAGCTTGCCGCATAATGTCATCTTTAACCTGTTCCCAATCTTGGCGTAAGGGACGCGTTCTCTCACGCCCCATTCTTGCTGCATCTTTAGGTGTTTTAACTAGGCGGATTTGTTCTACATGAGGTGTACCCACAAACTTTTGCGCCTGAAAGTAGTGTTCGCTAGTTGACCAATACAATCCATCTAATTCAAAGCCGTGGGACGAAAAGTTAGAGAAACAGCCATACTCTTCACGAGTATTATAAAAATAAATTGTCATAAAATTTGATTCACTTTTTTTGAATTTACTGAATTTTTAAGTTTTTTATAAAACAGATGATTTGTTTTCTGTTGATTCAATAAAGGCCTCAAACTGACCATTAGGAGTCCATTGGATAGCCCCATCTCGTCCTGTAAAGAACAGTTTAGTTTGATTTTGATTCAGTTCAGATAAAGTTTTTGGATCAAAGTTGGCAGAAGAAGCGATCGCTACTTGTGGTTGCAGAGCAATAACTAAATCTTTCAATGACTCAGGGGCACACCAAAGCACTTGCGGTCGAGGCAAATTTCCATTTTTAACTAGTTGCTGTACCTCTTTAGACTTAACATTACCTATTAATAACCAATTCTGGTCTAAAATTTGCAATTGTAAAATTGGTAATTGGTCGTTGATTAGCTGGGCTACTATAGAACCAGTTTTCACAGCTTGCCCAACTGCTAAAGTTTGATAAATTCCTTGATGTTTTTGTAGTTCCTGTTGAATTGCCTGATTTGTAATAGAATTATCTGTTTGGTTGGAATATTCATAAAAATTACTAATTGGTAAACGTTGCATTAATTCAAACCAAGCATTACTTTCATTGCCTTGAAAATCAGTTGCGATCGCCCAATTTATTTGATTTACACCCTGCTGTTGTAAAAACGGTAAAATTGTAAAACGTCCTGTACCTTCATCACCACTATTAATTACAGTTACAGTACCTCGATCTTGAACAACTACAATTGGTTCTGTCCCAGATTCTAAGACAGTTATCCTAAACAATGTATTTTTAGAGTGCCAAAGTGGGATGAATACTAAACCAATCGCAATCACATTAGCAAACCACCACCGCCTTTGCCACCAACGCACTAGCCAGACCAATACAATTAGTATATAAATTGCTAAAAGCTGCCAAGTAGATATGCTGCCTACGGCAACAGAATTTCCAGGTAAATTGCTAAAAAATTCCACTAGTTTAATTAGCCAATCAGTAGGATAATGTAACACCCCGGCTAGGAGGCTTCCTGCTTCAGTCCAAACTAAACCTACTAACGCACTGATAATTCCACCTATACTAATGATCGAAATTAATGGAGTACTAACCACATTCAGCAACAGACTATAAGATGGTACAACCCCAAAGACAAAAAGTTGCACAGGTAAAGTCCAAATAGTTGCAGCTAGGGGAACAGCAATTAAAGCAGCGATCGCAGGTGGTAGCCATGCTAGGCGATTGACTAATGCGGGTACTGTTACAACTAATCCTAATGTTGCTAAAAAACTCAATTGAAAACCTAAATCCCAAATCCATAGAGGATTAAAAACTAATAGCAGAGTTGCTGCTAATAGTAACGAGCCAAACTGTTTTACCTTCCTTTTTAATAGCAGACCAACTAATGCCGCAAAACCCATAATTACAGCTCTGAGAATCGCAGGTTGAAACCCTGTTAAACTCAGAAAAATGATTAAACCCAAAAACCCAAGGGTAAATTGTGTTCCTTTTCTTGCCCGTCTCGTTAACTGTAAGATTAAACTCAGAATCAAAGAGGTTTGGAACCCAGAAGCTGCTAAAGCATGAGCTAATCCGGCTTGTACAAATAAGTCTCGGATATCGTAGGGTAAATCAACAGCTTTGCTACCTAAAACCATTGCGCTGACAAGAGGTCCTTCAGGAATACCCAACCAACGAACTTGCGATCGCACAATTCGCTCCCGAATTTGCCACCATCCCCATTTACGTTCCTGATCTAAAACATTTATTTGTCGCCCAATTAGACCGGCAAAAGTTCCTTCCTGCTTGAGAAACTTCTGAAAATCGAAACCGCCAGGGTTGGAAGCCGCCTTTGGTTTGTACAAAATCCCAGTCACGGCAATTTGTTGACTAGGGTATAACCCAGTAGCCTGAAGTATGGGGACTGTCACATACAATTTGCCTGTAACCCCTTGTGGGACACCTGCTGAACCTTTATCATTTTTAACTTCATCTAACTGAGTCGTTTCCAGCCAAAATTGTCCTCGCTGACTGCGAGTTAAGCGGGGATTACTCGCCACTTCACCGCGTACAATCACAAGTTTTTCTTGATTGCTGCTATTTCCAGGCGGGACAAACTGACTAATATCTTTTGCACCCGGTTGTGGCATTCGCCATTGAAAATATAAAGTTGCCAATAATCCCACCAAGCCAGCAGCTAGCCATATTCGAGGATGGGGAGTACTTTGCCAAATATTCGGCACTGCCTTATTTTTGCTTCCAGCATTTTCCGGTTTCTGAGCAAATTGCTGTAGTGTGGTGCGTTTTCTAAAGAGTATTGCTCCCACAATCCCCACAACCAAAATCCCCACACCACCCCAAGGAACTGCTGTAAGCAGCAACCCAAAAATGTAGCCAAGACAAATAATTACACCACTGGTTTGAATCATAAGATTTTTGTAAAAGCACCTGGCAACCCGAATTTGCAGGTGATTTAAATATAGACAGGGCAGCAATAAAGAAAAGTCGGCGTTGCTGAATTTGGTTATGAAAGTCAAAAATCAAATATTCCAAATTCTTATTATCTGTGCTTGAAGCACTTCTGCGTGAGCTTTTTATCTCTCTAATCAGCAACAGCGAAAAGTTTTTATGCTTGTGGTGAGTATAATCCATCAAGTTTATATAAACAAAGCCCGCACAGGCGGGCCTTATCCTTCTTGTAGCTTTAATGTTCTAGATACAATATTTAACCGTACTTCTATCCTTTAGCAAAAGCCAGATCAAAAAAATATACCTGGCTTAAACCTCTGTGCCACAAGGATAAACAGAACACAAAATCGTAGTGAATTAAATTTGGTACGACCCTGCCTGCGTACTTTTGCCTTTACTTTGCGTTCCTCTGCCTTCAAAAACGCTCTTATTTTACACAAAACTGTAGTTCGGGTAGCCGCACCCTTTAGGATATAGGGCTTCCTGTTGAACTCACAGTATCTTTGAGCAACGGAAAACCCAACTTCTCCCTTTGCTCAACATATAAATGAGCTACCTTCCTAGCCAAATACCGAATCCTGCCAATATAGCGAGTTCTCTCCGTCACCGAAATCACACCTCTAGCATCCAGCAGATTGAATGTGTGTGAACACTTCATTACATAATCTAAGCTAGGCACTACCAATCCTCGCTCTGTCAATTGGGTAGCTTCCTGCTCATACAAATTAAATAATGTCAGTAGCAACTCAGGATTTGACGCTTCAAAGTTGTATGTGCATTGCTCAATCTCACTTTGCAGGAAAACATCGCCATAAGTAATGTTGTCTGTCCACTGAATCTTAGTAAATGCTTCTACTTGCTGGAGATACATTGTCAGCCGCTCTAGCCCGTATGTAATTTCAATCGACACCGGACGGCAATCAATTCCTCCACACTGTTGAAAGTAGGTAAATTGAGTAACTTCCATCCCATCTAACCATACTTCCCACCCAGTACCCCAAGCTCCCACAGTTGCATCTTCCCAGTTATCCTCTACAAACCTAATATCGTGGTCTTCAGGACGAATACCTAAAGCTCTTAACGAATCAAGATAAATCTCCTGAATATTATCTGGTGATGGCTTAATCAGAACTTGGTACTGATAATAGTGTTGAAAGCGGTTGGGATTTTCGCCGTAGCGTCCATCAGTAGGTCTACGACAGGGTTCAACATAAGCAACAGCCCAGGGTTCTGGTCCCAATGCTCTTAAAAAAGTCTGGGGATTCTTAGTACCAGCCCCCTTCTCAATATCGTATGACTGGGCAATAAGACAACCGCGATCGCCCCAGAAATGATTCAGTAAACTTATTATCGACTGAAAATTCACGCTTGTTCCATCCTTAGTCAACACAGTGCATAAACCATTGTTGCCTACAACCCAACACTGTAGTTAGTTTCAGGAGACAGAAAAACCGTCCAAAGTTATTTTGGGAAAAATAGTTGACACAAGGAGATAGGTTCGCTATATT